>JAVBOI010000015.1:0-12063 GCA_031550695.1 Desulfovibrio sp.
TCTGATACTGAGTTCGGCCTGCGGCGGCGGGGGGAAGGTGAGGTAAACTTTTTTAAATGGTTCCCTCTCCTTCCCCCGGACCCCCATCCTCTCCTTTCAAAACTTTTTATTTGGGATTACAAACAAAAGTGGAGACTTGAAACTCCCTCCATGGTCTGGCTCCCGGACCGGAAAAAGAGAAAAGCGTCTTTGTAAAAAAGGCGCTTTTTCTTGGGCCATAGGCTGCGCGTTTAAGGCAGATTCAGTTTTGAGTTCACGCATCACGGCTTGACAACCCAAATGGGGTTTCCAAAGGGGTTCAACCCCTTTGGCCGCCGGAGGCAATACAACTCTCGGGCAACTTCAAAATGAATTTGCTCTAACGCCCGACTATGGCCCGGTCGGGAGCGGGTCCGAATTCGCGGCCTGATCCGGCACATAGGCGATAATCCAGTGCTCGTCGGGCTTGCC
Organism: Desulfovibrio sp.; assembly: GCA_031550695.1. GTDB lineage: Bacteria > Desulfobacterota > Desulfovibrionia > Desulfovibrionales > Desulfovibrionaceae > Frigididesulfovibrio. The sequence goes on from JAVBOI010000015.1 coordinate 451, forward strand.
CCTTTCCGTCAGGCTCACGCTGGCCCCAAAGGTTATGTCAAAGCGCCCGTCAAAGGCTTTGACTATTTTTCGCCCGTCCTTGTCTTCGCTCTCTTCCCAGCTCTGAAAGCCCTTTGCGCCCAGAACCGTCTTTTCCCCGCTGGTCCGGTTCAAGGCGGACAGGCGCGGAAATCCGTCAAGCGTTACCGCGTTTTTCGTCACCACCCCTTTGTCGTCGCCAAAGGAAAACAGCCTGGCCCCGGCCGGCAGAACGCCCGGTACGGCCTGCGTATTGTAAAAAAGCGCATCGGCATTGACGGAAACGACCGCCTCCGGCCCCAGTTCGCCAAGAACCCGGAAGTCCCTGGCGGTGGCGAACTCCGCGTTGCCCACGGTAAACAGCCGGATCACATTGGCCAGATACCGCACGCCGGCTGTGGCCTTGATGGCGATGATGCCGGCCTCGTCCCGGGCGAACACCAGGGAACTCAAAGCCGGCCGGCCCGGTCCGGCCGGGTGGAGTGCTTCCACAGGATACTGAAATTTATGGATGATAGTGCCGTCGTGATACAGGTGGTTCTTGTCCCAGGCCAGGCGGGTCAGGATATCCGTGAATCCCCGGCGCGACTGGGCATCTCCGGCGAAAGCGGCCGTCAGGGGCAGCGGCGCGAAGCTGCCCACGTCCGCATCTTTCACGGGCCGGCCCAGCCAGTAGGCGGCTTTGTCGTCTTTGGTATAGCCGCTGTACTTGCCAAGAAGCGTGAAGCTGGCCGGCGAGGCAACCTGGATCCGCCGGCCGTTCTGGTACACCCCCGAGGCATCGCGGGTATACAGGATGCCGAGGTTTTTGGAATCCGGGTATACGATTCCAAGGGTTTCCCGACCGGCGGCGAAGCCGCAATCGGGCCGACACCCCATGCCGGCGCCCAGAACGCAGCACCACAGGGCCAGACCAATAACGCGTTTGCGCATGCAATCCTCCAGGCGATGAGATGAGAAATTTTCCTGAATAGCGCAAAAAAAGAGAATTTCCAACAGCTGTTCCGGATTCTCTCTACAATTTGCTCGTCAACAGGCAGAGAACCACCACCACCGCCAATGCGGGCAGCAGGTTGGACAGACGAATTTTTTTAATCTCCATCAAGTTGATGCCAATGCCCAGCACCATAATCCCGCCCGTGGCCTCCAGTTCCGCGCGCATGAGATCGGACAGCCAGGGGCTGACGGCTTCGGCGAACAGGGTAAGCCCGCCCTGGTACAGCAGAATGGGCAGGGACGCGAGCATGACCCCGGAGCCGTAAGCCGCGCCCAGAGCGATGGAAGCAAAAAAGTCCAGAGTGGTTTTGGTGAGCACGATGGTGCGATCCCCGCCGAGCCCTTCCTGCAGGGAGCCGAGAATGGCCATGGAGCCGATGCAGAACAAAAGCGTGCCCGCGACAAAGCCGTCGGTGAATCGGGCGTTGCCGGAGCGCAGGGCCCGCTTGAGCCTGTCTCCGCCGCTGGTGATGGCGTCTTCCAGGCGCAGGCCCTCCCCGATGATCGCGCCCAGCAGAATGCTGCCCACCATGTACAGGGGGTTGGTGGTCTTAAAGGTCATCTGCATGCCGATGGCCATTGTGCAGAGCCCCAGTCCCTGAAACACGATAAGACGCATTCTTTCGGGCAGGCGGTTGCCCAGGAGCATGCCTATGCACCCGCCCGCCACCACCGCTCCGGCGTTGATGGCCGATCCTACGGGCAGAACCATGTTTTCTCCTTCGGGGCAGATTTGTGGGGGAAAATTTCCGCAAGGCAGACGCGATTTTCCCGGAAACAGGGAAGATACCCGCCAGCGGAAAAAAAGCAAGCGCCGCCCGGCGCGCGAGAAAACGCCCCTTCCCGTTGCCGGAAAGGGGCGTTGAAACAGCGGACGATGCCGCCGGAGCGGGAACCGTCCGGTCAGACAGTTACATTTTGGTTCCGTTAGCGGCGCCCTGCATCTTGATCTCGACCTTTTCGGTCAGGCTGGCGTAGTAAGCGCGCAGGATGTCGAGCACTTCGTCACGGCCGAAGTGATCCGGAATGGCGCTGCCGTCGGACAGCATTTTGCGCAGCTTGGTGCCGGACAGGATGACGCGGTCGTCCTTGGTGTGCGGGCAGGTGCGCAGGGAGGCCATGCCGTCGCACTTGGTGCAGTAGAAGGTCCAGTCGATCTTCAGGGGCTGGCAGAGCAGGTCTTTGGCCGGATTGCCGGTGACCGGAATCTGGTTAAAGATGTCCTGGGCTTCGAACATGCCGTAGAAGTCGCCCACGCCGGCGTGGTCACGGCCCACGATCAGGCGGTTCATGCCGAAGTTCTGGCGGAACAGGGCGTGCAGCAAGGCTTCACGGGGACCGGCATAGCGCATGTCAAGCGGATAACCGGCCTGAATGACGTTGTCTTTCACAAAGTACAGTTCCACCAGTTTGTTGATGGCGGGCACGCGCACTTCAGCCGGGATGTCGCCGGGTTTCAGGTTGCCGATCAGGGAGTGGATAACCACGCCGTCGCACACTTCAACGGCGATTTTCGCCAGGTATTCGTGGGAGCGGTGCATGGGGTTACGAAGCTGCAGAGCGGCAACCGTGCTCCAGCCGCGTTTGTCCAGTTCGGCGCGCAGTTCGGCCGGGCGCATGTACACGCCGGCGTAATCTTTGGGGTAACGGCCTTCGGAAAGCACCTTGACCGGGCCGGCCAGGTTGAATTCCTTCTGCTCCATAACCATTTTCACGCCGGGGTGATCGCTTTCGGCCACTTTCCAGAATTTGTCGTCAGCGGAATCTTCGCCGCAGCCCTTGAAGATCTTTTCGCATTCCCATTTTTTCTCTTCAGCGGTCAGGGCGTATTTTTCCGTGACTTTCATGGTGGCGTAGATGTCGCCCTTGAAAACCAGGGCAATTTCATCGCCCACGTTGATGGCGCCGGCTTCTTCCTTGCTCGCGTCAAGGGTGACGGGCACGGGCCAGAAGGTGCCGTCGGCGAGGGTGAATTTTTCGCAAACGCTCTTCCAGTCGGCCTTGGTCATGAAGCTGTTCAGGGGAGAGAACCCGCCGATGCCCATCATGATCAGGTCGCCGCGCACGCGCGCGCTGATTTCCACCTTCTTGAGGCCAGCCGCTTTTTTCAGCTCGGCTTCACGGGCAGCGCCTTCAAGAAGGCTGCAGACAAGGCCTTTGCCACCATGCGGGGGAACCAGTTTGGACATACGTATTACTCCTCAAGGGGTTGTGAAAGGATGGTGAAGCCGCGCAAACACGCGGCTACCGGAGCGAATTTCGGAAACAATCCGGAAGCGCGCCGGACTTTGGCTGCTGCCCCATACTTTGTGAAAAAAACTACAAAATGTCAACCCTCGTTGGAAAAAAGCACGGAAACTCGCTTAAAATCACTTACAACACATTGAAATTGCTCACTCTCCAGCCACAGTCGCCTGCCGCCCGGAAGGCTGCGTCCGGGACGGCCTGGCCAGCCAGACAAAACTGATCATAACCAAAAAAGCCAAAGCGCAAAGTTGATATATTTCCGCGGCCGCCAGGATAAATCCCTGGTTGGTGATTTCCCGGGCCAGAAAGGCGGCGCTCTGTTCCGGGTCCATACCGATCCGGCCCAGGCGCTCAAATGCGTCCGAGGCCAGGGGGTTGTATGGATTGATATGCTCGGTCAGGCGCGCGTGGTGCAGGGCTTCGCGCCGTTCCCAAAGCGTGGTGGCCACAGAGGCGCCAACAGCCCCGAACAGGGTCCGGATGCAATTGAACAGGCCGGAGGCGCCGGCCATCTGCTCGGCCTTCAGATCGGCAAAGGTCAGGGCCGTAAGGGGCACGAAGAACAACGACAGGGCAATGCCCTGAATGAACTGGGGCAGCAGGACAAAGCGCATGTCCACGTCCGGGGAGAAGCCTGTGCGCAAATACATGCAGAAAGCAAACACCACGAAGCTGATCGTGATCAGCACGCGCAGGTCGGTCTTGTGCGCGTTCTTGCCGATCAATGGCGCGAGAAACACGGGGATGATGCCCACCGGCGAGGACACCAGGCCGGCAAGCGTGGCCGTGTAGCCGAAACGGGTTTGCAGCAGCAGGGGCAGCAACACCACCGTGCCCAGATAAATCATCATGCCGAGGCTGATGCACGTCACGCCAACGCTGAAGTTGCGCGAGGCAAAGAGACGAAAGTCCACCAGGGGCCGTTCGTTGGTTATCTCCCAGGCCACCAGCAGAATGATACCCACTGCCGCGGCCGCCGCCAGGATGATTATTTCCGTTGAATTGAACCAGTCGAGCTCCTTGCCGCGATCCAGCATCATCTGCAGGGAGCCCACGCCAATGGCCAACAGGGAAAAGCCCACGACATTGAAGGGCAACCGCGCGGTCCGCGTTTCCCTGCCCCGCAGCAGAACGCCGGCCAGCAGCAGCACCAGGGCGCCGATGGGGATGTTGATGAAAAAAATCCAGCCCCAATGGAGGTTGTCGCTGATGTAGCCGCCAAGCATCGGGCCGAAAACAGGGGCCACCGAAACCGTCATGGACCAGAGGGCGATGGCCATATTGCGCCGCTGACGGGGATAGTTGTTGAGCAGAAGACTCTGGGCCAGGGGCATCATGGGACCGCCCACGGCCCCCTGGATGACCCGGAACAGGACCAGAAGACTCAGATCCGCGGCAATGCCGCACAAAAAGGATGAAGCCGCGAACAGCGCCGTGGACCAGAGAAACAGGCGCACCTCGCCGAGACGCCGGCTCAGCCAGCCCGTGGCCGGCAAAACAATGGCATTGGCCACACTATACGAGGTAATGACCCAGGTACCCTGGGAGGCGGAGGCGCCGAGATTGCCGGCAATTGTGGGCACGGACACGTTGGCGATGGTAGTGTCCAGCACCTGCATGAAAGTGGCCAGAGGCAGGGCCACGGTCAAAAAGGCTAAGGACGTGCCGGAAAGGGGCGGTAATTCGCGCTCTGCGGCCATGCCGATCGCTCCGTGCCGTTTTTTGGCGTAGCATGCGGAAAAGGTGCCGTCGACGCTTTTTTGCACGCGGCTTGCGGTCGCATCTATGTTGTATATACAACCAATGCATATTGTCAAGGGAAAGGCGCGGACGGGAAAGCGGCCCGCCTGCCGCGCGCGGACTTGGAATCCCCTCCGCCTTGACCTGCCCGGCTATTTGGCGTAGAGTTCATCCAACATCGACTGAGGAACCCCAAAAAGAGCATCCAGAAGCGTTCGCGCTTCTGGTGTCTTGTCTTTTATACCCCGGAATTTGCCGACGCATTGCGCGGCGGCCCGCGCGTTTTGCGCCATGCAGTCCGCCGACCGGAAAGCGTAAACGGCTCCCGGCCGGCAGATCAGTCTCGTTTCACCGCATCGTCAAGGAAGATGTCATGGAAAGCATCCCCATTTCTGTGGAAGGGTTCGAATACGTCAAGCAGGAGCTTGAACGCCTGAAAAGCGAACGGCCGGAAATCGTCCAGGCCATCAAGGAAGCGCGCGAGGAAGGCGACCTGAGCGAAAACGCCGGCTACGACGCCGCCCGCGAGCGCCAGGGCATGCTGGAGGCGAAGATCAATTATATTGAATCCCGCATGCCGCGCTTCAACGTGATTGACCTTTCCTCCCTCGGCGGGGAGAAAATCATTTTCGGGGCAACCGTGCGCCTGGCCGATCTGGATACGGAACGAGAAGTGCTTTACACCCTTGCCGGCCCGGACGAAACCGACTTTATCCCCAAGGATAAAGGGGCCATTTCCGTCTTTTCGCCCGTGGGCCGCGCCTTGCTCGGCAAAGAGGCGGGCGACGAGGTCTCGGTTACCGTTCCCAGGGGACGGATTCAATTTGAAGTTATTGATGTAAGCTTTGATGGTCCCTTTCTGCCCAGAAAATAACGGAAATTTTGCTTGCGCTTTTCCTTATCAGGAACTATTCTCACAAAAGATGGCGGCCGTTTCGCGAATAGCGGTTGACCTTTGTCCATCCCAAGCATATAGCAATATAAGGTTCCCTCTTTCATGGGCCAACCGGGGCGTGGCATCGCCCGCAGCGTTTTTGCCGGCGCGGCGGCCGTAAAGCCGTTTGCGCGCCCTCGGGGGAAGGCCTGAGAATAGCAACGCCCAAGCGGCCAAACAGGAGAAGCATATGCCCAAGCAACTGGAAGTCTACAAGTGTGAACTCTGTGGCAATATTGTTGAAGTGATGCACGGCGGCGACGGCGCGCTGGTCTGTTGCGGCGCGCCCATGAAGCTCATGGTCGAAGGCACCACGGACGCGGCCAAGGAAAAACACGTGCCCGTGCTGGAAAAAACCGCCAACGGCTACAAGGTCAAAGTCGGCGCCGTTGCCCACCCCATGGAGGAAAAACACTGGATCCAGTGGGTGGAACTGGTGGCCGACGGCGTTTCCTATACCCGCTTTCTCAAACCCGGCGACGCCCCTGAAGCCGAGTTCTGCGTGTCCGGCACAAACGTATACGCCCGCGAATACTGCAATCTGCACGGACATTGGAAAGCAAGCGCGTAATTCCGCATAGAGCGATTTCTGACAATAGTTATGATGCCGGTCCGGCGCCCCTGGTTTCGCTCCGGCATCCAACCCCGCATCCTCTGGAGGATACTTCAATGAAATATGTTTGCAAAATGTGTGGGTACGAGTATGATCCGGCCGAAGGCGATCCGGACAGCGGCATTGCCCCCGGCACCCAGTTCAAAGATATCCCCGACGACTGGGTTTGCCCGGTATGCGGGGCCTCCAAATCGGATTTCGAACCCGCGTAGCGCGCGTTCAGGCACGGTTTGTTCCGGCTCCTCATGAAAATGGGGAGCCGTTTTTTTTATTATGGCTCCCGCCCGCTCCGGCACCCGGGGCGAGAATTTCTTGCGTTCGGCGCGCGATTTCCGCGCCTCGCGGCCGAACGTTTTCACACTATAGCATATGGCGCGGCACAAACAGCGGCGGGAACGCCGTTTCCCATACACAGGACAGCCCATGAAAGCTCTGGAAATAAAAAAGGACGTCTACTGGGTAGGGGCCGTGGATTACGCCAGCCACGATTTTCACGGCTATTCCCTTTCCCCGCGCGGCACAACATATAATGCCTACGTGATCAAGGACGAAAAAAACGTCCTTTTTGACACGGTCAAGGAGCCTTTTACCGGCACCCTGCTCTGCCGCCTGTCCGGCCTGATGGAGCCGGCCAAAATAGACTACATCGTGGTCAACCACGTGGAACTGGACCACGCCGGCGCCCTGCCCAAGCTGATTGAAGCCTGCAAGCCGGAAACCGTGTTCTGCTCCCCCATGGGGCTCAAGGCCATAGAAGGGCACTTTCCCAACCATAAAGACTGGCCGCTCAAAGTGGTGAAAACCGGCGACAGCATCAGCATCGGCAAGCGCAGCATCCATTTTGTGGAAACGCGCATGCTGCACTGGCCCGACAGCATGGTTTCCTACATTCCCGAGGACAAACTTCTGATCTGCAACGACGCCTTTGGCCAGAACATCGCCAGCTCCGAGCGCTTCGCCGACGAAATCGACCGCGCCGTGCTGGAACACGCCATGGTGGAATACTACCACAACATCGTGCTTCCGTACTCGCAGCAAGTGCTCAAGGTGCTGGGCCAATTACGGGAACTCAAGCTCGACATCGACATGATCGCCCCGGACCACGGCCTGATCTTCCGCGGCAAGCAGGACGCGCAATACGCCCTTGACGCCTACAAGCGCTTTGCCGAGCAAAAAACCAAAAAACGCGCCGTCATCATCTACGACACTATGTGGCACAGCACGGAAAAAATGGCCTACGCCATTGCCGAGGGCCTGAACAGCGTCGGCGTGCCCACGCGCATCATGGACCTGAAAACCAACCACCACAGCGCCGTCATGACCGAAGTGGCCCGCTGCGGGCTTGTGCTCGTGGGTTCGCCCACCCACAACAACGGCATTCTGCCCCTGGTGGCCGGCTTTCTTACCTATATGAAAGGACTGCGGCCGCAGAACCGCCTGGGCGGGGCCTTCGGCTCCTTTGGCTGGTCCGGCGAAAGCGTTAAAATCATCACCGACTGGCTGAACGGCATGGGCCTGGAAACGCCGGTTCCCCCGGTGAAGACCCAGTTCGTGCCCAAGCACGATGCGCTCAAGGAATGCGCCACCATGGGCGCGGCCCTGGGCGCCGCCCTTGCGGGCAAATGCTCCGAATAGCCAACAAGAAAATTCGAAGGGAGGGAGAAAAAGCGGTTCCAAAAGCTTTTTTCCCCTCCCTTCGGATTTTTTCCCACCGCCACCAGGGACTGCTTCCGGCTACGCCTTTTGCCCGCTTGACGCCGCCATCGGCCAAAAGGCGTAGCCGGAAGCAGTCCCTGCGGGATTTTTTTCCCACCCGTGCCTTGACATAAGCCCGCCTGTGGAATATGTAATCCTGCTCCGCAGAACGCTGTGAAGCGACGCCCGACGGGATCTCCGCCTCTGGCGCGGATCCGACGGAGTGCGCACGCCATTTTGCGGACGGATGTTTTTGACTAACCATACCGGAGGAGCATAATGCCCACCATTAATCAGCTGATACGTAACGAGCGTAAAGCGATCCTGAAACGCAAGAAGACCCCGGCGCTTCAGGCTTGCCCGCAGCGGCGCGGCGTATGCACCCGCGTGTATACCACCACGCCCAAAAAGCCCAACTCGGCCCTGCGCAAGGTCGCGCGCGTCCGCCTGACCAACGGTTACGAAGTGACCGCGTACATCCCCGGCGAAGGCCATAACCTTCAGGAACACTCCGTGGTCATGATTCGCGGCGGCCGCGTCAAGGACCTGCCCGGCGTGCGTTACCACATCGTGCGCGGCACTCTCGATACCGCGGGTGTTTCCGATCGCCGTAAGAGCCGTTCCAAATACGGCGCCAAGCGTCCCAAATAAGGAGTTGTTCCATGCCGCGTAAAGGTCCCATTCCCAGAAGAGAAATCCTGCCCGATCCGGTCTACAACAGCCGCCTGGCCGCCCGTTTCATCAACCGTCTGATGTACAACGGCAAAAAAGGCGTGGCTGAGAAAATTTTCTACGCTTCCGTCGCCCAACTCGGCGAGAAGGCCAACGAAGAACCCCTGCGCGCCTTTGAAAAGGCCCTGGAAAACGTCAAGCCGCACCTTGAGGTCAAAGCCCGTCGCGTGGGCGGCGCCACCTACCAGGTGCCCATGGAAGTGCGCCCGGACCGCCAGGTTTCCCTTTCCATCCGCTGGCTGATCAACTACGCCCGCGCCCGCGGCGAAAAAAGCATGGTCAGCAAGCTTACGGCCGAATTTCTGGATGCCTTCAACGGCCGCGGCGGCGCCGTGAAAAAACGTGAAGACACCCACCGGATGGCCGAAGCCAACAAAGCCTTTGCCCACTACCGCTGGTAGTTTTTGGAGTATAGTAGAGTGGCGAGACAAACCCCCCTTACCGACCAGAGAAACTTCGGCATCATGGCCCACATTGACGCCGGAAAAACAACCACCACCGAACGCATTCTGTTCTACACCGGCGTTTCGCACAAGCTTGGGGAAACCCACGAAGGCGAAGCCACCATGGACTGGATGGCGCAGGAACAGGAACGCGGCATCACCATCACTTCCGCCGCCACCACCTGTTTCTGGAAAGATCACCGCCTGAACATCATCGACACCCCGGGTCACGTGGACTTCACCATGGAAGTCGAACGTTCCCTGCGCGTCCTTGACGGGGCCGTGGCCGTGTTTGACGCCGTGGCCGGCGTTGAGCCCCAGTCCGAAACCGTGTGGCGCCAGGCAGACCGCTACGGCGTGCCCCGCATCTGCTTCGTGAACAAGATGGACCGCACCGGCGCCAACTTTGACCGTTGCGTGGAGATGATCCACGACCGCCTCAAGGCCAAGCCCCTGCCCCTGCAGATTCCCGTCGGCAGCGAAGACAAGTTCGAAGGCGTGGTGGACCTGATCACCGGTAAGGCGATTGTCTTTGACAAAGCCAGCAAAGGCGCGGAATTCGAAATCATCGACGTGCCCGCCCACCTGAAGGACGAATACGAGTCCCACCGCGCCGCCATGATCGACTCCGTGGCCGAAGAGGATGAAGCCCTGCTGGAAAAATATCTCGGCGGCGAGGAACTCACCGAAGACGAGATCCATTCCTGTATCCGCAAGGCCACCATCGCCCGGAACGTCATGCCGGTGCTGTGCGGCTCCGCCTTCCGCAACATGGGCGTGCAGCCCCTGCTGGACGCCGTGGTGCGCGACCTGCCCTCGCCTCTGGACATTGAGCAGATGGAGGGCACGAATCCGGACAAGGAAGGCGAAAGCATCATCTGCCACAGCAGCGACGACGAACCCCTGGCCGGCCTGGTCTTCAAGCTCTTCTCCGACCCCTACATCGGGCACCTTTCCTTTTTCCGCATCTACTCCGGCACCATCGAGTCCGGACAGACCGTGCTCAACGCCAACACCGGGAAAAAGGAACGCGTCGGCCGACTGCTCCAGATGCACGCCAACAAGCGTGAGGAAGTCAAATGGGCCGGCGCGGGCGACATCGTGGCCGTGGTGGGCCTGAAGCAGGTTTCCACCGGCGACACCATCTGCGACATCAGCCGCCCCGTGATGCTGGAGTCCCTGGATATTCCCGAGCCGGTCATTGAAGTGGCCATCGAGCCCAAAACCAAGGCCGACCGCGATGCCCTGTCCGCCGCCTTGAGCAAGCTGGCCAAGGAAGACCCCTCGTTCCGCGTCAAGGGCGACGAGGAAACCGGCCAGACCCTTATCGCCGGCATGGGCGAACTGCACCTGGAAATCATCGTGGACCGCCTTACCCGCGAGTTCAGCGTCAACGCCAACGTGGGCAAGCCCCAGGTGGCGTATCGCGAAACCATCTCCAAGCCTTCCAAGTCCGACATGAAGCACGTCAAGCAGTCGGGCGGGCGCGGCCAGTACGGCCACTGCGTCATTGAAGTCGAACCCAACCCGGAAAAGGGTTACGAGTTCGTCAACAGCATCACCGGCGGCGTTATTCCCAAGGAATACATCGCTCCCGTGGACAAGGGCATCCAGGACGCGCTTAAAAGCGGCGTGCTGGCCGGGTTTCCCTGCGTTGACGTCAAGGTCAACCTGGTGTTCGGCTCCTATCACGACGTGGCCTCCTCGGACCAGGCCTTCTATGTGGCCGGTTCCATGGCCATCAAGGACGCCATGCAAAAAGCCTCGCCCATCCTGTTGGAGCCGATCATGGATGTGGAAGTGGTCACGCCAGACGACTACGTGGGCGAAGTCATGGGCGACCTGAACAGCCGCCGCGGCCGCGTGCAGAGCATGGAGGCCCGCCCCGGTTCCCAGAGCGTGCGCGCCCAGGTGCCGCTGTCCGAAATGTTCGGATACGCCACCGACCTGCGCTCCAAAACCCAGGGCCGCGCCACCTTCACCATGCAGTTCCACCACTACGAACGCGTGCCCCAGCAACTGGCCGAAGAAATTGTGAAGAAAAAGGGATAGAAGAGCTGGGGGGGGGGGGGGGGGGGGGGGGGGGGGGGGGGGGGGGGGGGGGGGGGGGGGGGGGGGGGGGGGGGGGGGGGGGGGGGGGGGGGGGGGGGGGGGGGGGGGGGGGGGGGGGGGGGGGGGGGGGGGGGGGGGGGGGG
>JAVBOI010000039.1:0-16185 GCA_031550695.1 Desulfovibrio sp.
ATTTCACGAATGAAATGAGTGAATTGCTCTGCAAGGATTTGTCCTCAAATCCTTGCCGCAAAAGAGGCGTAGGCGGGTCGCGGACACAGGCTCTGTGCCTTGCCCGAAGTTTCGCGACTCTTTCAAGCGTTAATTGCTCTAAAAGTAAGGGAGAGGGACGGAAGCGTTGATTCGCCAGATCTTGTGGCTCGCCCTTTGGGCGAGTTCGCTTCCGCGCTTCCTTCCGTCATCCTGCGAAAGGATCAGCCCTTTTGGAAAAGGACTCGCGCCCGGGCGTTGCGTGACAACTTTTCCTTCTTCCGCACATTTCCCTACTATCTCCCTTTGGGTTGCTTCAAAGGCTGTTCAATGGTATCCAGAAACGCCAAATGCGGATTGCCGTCCGCGTTCAGATGATCCGTAATCGTCGGGCCGCGTTGCACGCTTTTCGCCTGGCCGGCGGGGAATAGCGATATCCCTTTCCTTCCCCGCCAGCGCACTCGGCGCTATTCTTCAGCAATCCCAACCAGAAGGAAGGATGGATGACTTTTAAAACGAGCCATCTCCTGATCATCATTAGCTTTGTTCTGTTCATTTCCGGCTGCGCCTCCAAAAAAACCGAAACACAGGAATTGCCCGGCTCCGCCAGGGCCGACATGTCCAAAGGCAGGCCGCTTCAGACAACGGGCAAGAAACAGGGGGACTATTGCCTGCTGGCCATGGTGCGCCCGGCCGACGGGCCGGTGGTTTCGCAATACGGGAACCGCCGTCTGGGCGGCAAGCGGGCCAAGACGCGCTTTCACAAGGGCATAGACATCGGGGCCAAGCGAGGGACGTCCGTTGTGGCGGCAGCGCCGGGAAAGGTGTGTTTTGTCGGCAACAAAAGAGGATACGGAAAGACTGTCGATGTGGATCACGGCGACGGCGTGACCACTCGCTACGCGCACCTGGACGCCATTTTCGTGGCGGAAGGGCAGCAGGTGGACCCGACCTGCCGACTGGGACTGGTCGGGCGTACCGGCCGGACCACGGGGGCGAATCTGCATTTTGAGCTGCTGGACGAAGGCCGGCACGTCAATCCCCTGCTTCGCGGGATCTGGCTGAACGAGACTCCGGACAGGGAAAGGCAGCTTGCCAACTCGGCTTCGTTTGTTATCGAGGACTTTACAGCTGAGGACGACGTGCCCGGCGGCGACGAGCTTGTAGCCGCCAACGCTTCGGATGCGGAAGAAGCTTCGCTGGCCGCTTTGCGGCACAAGCCCGCCAAAGCGGGTAAAAGCGCCAGGTCTTCCAAGACGCAGGCCAAGGCGGCGGGTAAACCGACAAAGACCGCCTCCGCGCAGGGCAAAGCGGCCAAGCCGGCGAAAACGGCGTCCGCGCAGGTAAAAGCCAAGCCCGCCGCTAATCCCAAAACCTCCGGCCAAGTTACGGCTTCGGCCCAGGGCAAGACCAAGCCAGTTGGCAACGCCAAGCCGGCTCCGGGCAAGAAAAAGAACTTATAGAACATTCACGGCCGGTTCGGAACCCACAGGTCCGGACCGGCCGGAAAATGCCGGCCGGCGGCGGTTCGCGCCGGGCCGGGTACCTTCCCTCCCGCCTTCCCCGTCTTTACATTCTCCGGGAAAAATGGCATCAGCTCTACGGGTTCGGAAGCGTTTCGTCACCGGTGTGGCGCCTGGTCTTCAAAACCAGTGGACGGTCGAAAGGTCGTTTGTAGGTTCGACTCCTATACGCTTCCGCCACAGAAAAAGACTCGAAAAAACATAAAGGGACACGATGGACAAAAAACCATTGTGTCCCTTGGCTTTTGTGGGTGTTCTCCGCCTGTTGCGCGGACGCGGCGGGACGCTTGAAGTCTTGACAGGACACGTATCTTGGGGGCACTTTAAAGCATTTCAATTTTGAAACTATTCACTTAAATCTGCTTAGAAAGATGGGGTTTCCAAAGGGGTTCAACCCCTTTGGCCGCCGGAGGCAATACTACTCTTAGACAATTTCAAAATTGATTTGCTCTAGGGGCAGGGAAAATGGCCAAAGCGCTCGGACGCGAGTTTCCCGACTGCCTGCTGTATCAAATATATGCACAGCGTAACCCAACGCTGGCGGAAAACCCGCCTCAAGACTGGGAACTGTCTTCACCAAACTGGGATATCAGAACAACCAACGCAGCAGGCCGAGGCTGATCATGGCGTACAGGCCGGCGGCGGCGTCGTCGAGCATGATGCCCAGGCCGCCGGGAAGCTGTTCCAGGGTCCGCACGGGCCAGGGCTTGGTGATGTCAAACAGGCGGAACAGGGCAAAGGCGGCGGCGTATCCCCAGAAGCCCAGGGGGGCGAACGGCAGGCAGGTGAGCCACTGGCCGAGCACCTCATCAATGACCACTTCCGAGGGGTCTTTTTTTTGCAGCAGCGCTTCCGCCCGGTCAGAGGCCTTGATGCCGGTGTACAGTACGGCCAGCAGCAGGATGACGCGCCCCCACAGGGGCAGGGGCATGAAAATGAAGGGGGCCAGGACAATGGCGACAAAAGAGCCGCACGTTCCCGGCGCGTAAGGGCTTTTGCCGGCAAACCCGACGCGGGCGTATGACAGCAGCAGAGTGTCGCTCATGGGGGGCTCCTGAAGTTGGCGCAGGGGTTTACGGAAACTCTCGAAAGCATGGTCAAAAGCTGCCGGCGAGGGGGAATCCACGGATTTCTCCTCGCCGGCCCTGTATTTTCCGAACGTAACGAAGCAGCGGCCGAGCGTTATTGTATCAGCGTCGCGGAGCCGTACTGCTTGATAATGATTGCCTTCTGGTAGGCTCCTTCTCTGCCTTGCTTCTCAAACGCTGTATCTCTTTTACCTTTCAGATTCTCATAATTACTGTCAAACCAGGCCTTGCCTTCGGGAAGGTTTGTATACCACTTGCATGCGGCCAAATTCTTCAGAAAGCTTTCTGAACTCAATTCGGCGGTGGTAATCGGGACGAAAATGAATCGCGGTTTGGCAAGGCCAAATTTCGCTTCGACTTCCGCGTAGTATATTTTGCCGCCTTCAAAATCCGCTTCAAGCAGGTTCGCGTTTTCTCCGCCGACGACATAATAATGTTTTCCCGGAGTTGTTTTATGCAGCAGCTTCATTTTTGCGGACACAATGCCCACATACTGGATGCCGGTATCCGCCGCTTCAATGACAGGCGCCTGAACCGCGCCGCCGAACGAACTCGGCCTGAAGAAAACGATCGCGGCCTGATCGCTTTGCAGGGCGCCTCTGACCGGAGGAGCCTCAAGGGGCTGCATCAGCTTGGATGTACATCCTGACGCGAAAAAACAAGCCACGACCAGGGCGCTTACCAGAAATTTACGCATAAAAAACTCCTCTCTGCTTGATTCCAGACAGGGTAACAAATGGAAAACGCTAAAGCGGACGCTTTTGTAAGTGTAGAAGTATCGATCGCGTTCAAAACGATAGAGAATGTTTTTTCATCAAGTCAAGCGGTATTTGGCCTTACGTTGTGCCGCAACGCCGCCGAACGGAAAAAATCAGCGGTTCCCGGCGGGGGTTATCGCGTCCATTTCAATAAGCGTCTGAACCAGTTCCGCCAGGGGCAGGCCCACCACGTTGCTCCACGATCCGGCTATGCGTTGCACCAGGCAGGCGCCCACGCCCTGAACGGCGTACGCGCCGGCCTTGTCCATGGGTTCGCCGCCGCTGACGTAGGCCCGGAGCAGATCGTCGGGGCAGTCCCACATGAGCACCCGGCTTTGCACGGCGAACGAGCGGCCGGTCCCATTGTCGAGCAGGGCGCAGCCGGTTATGACCCGGTGTTTTTTGCCGGCAAGCGCGCGCAGCATGTCCAGGGCGTGCCCGGCGTCGCGCGGCTTGCCGAGAATGCGGCGGCCCAGCACCACAATGGTGTCGGCGGCGATGATGACCGGGTGGGCGTGTGGAGAAGCGGCGCGGATGGCGGCGTATTCCGGCAGACCGGCCGCGCCGGCTGCTTTGGCCAGGGCGGCGCGCAGGGCGTACGATTCGGGCCTTTCGCCCCGGACGGGCGAAGGTTCCGCCTGCGACGGCGGCGCGAGAACGGTCGGCGTCAGGCCGAGTTCGGTGAAAAAGGCGATGCGCCTGGGCGAGGCGGAGGCCAGAACGAGCGGGCGGCGGGCGTGAAAAATGGGCAACGCTCCGTGAAAGGCCGGACAGGCGGGCTGTTCGCCCGCCGGGCAAACGCCGTCCGCCTGCGCGCCGGTGGGCCGGGCAAAAGCGGACGGCTTAAGAATATTACAGGCTTTCCTGGTCCAAAGTGCCGGCCAGCAGGGCGTCGTTTTCCAGAAGCTTTTTGGCTATGTGCTTGGAATCGACGGTGTATTCGCCGTTGGCCAGGCGTTCCTTGATCCCGTCCACCTTTTCCTGGCGGATTTCCGGGGCCTTGGTGGCGGCGGCGTGCGCGGTTGTGTGCATCAGGGCCGAGGGCGAAAGGCTCACCCGGTCGCCCTGGCCGGCGGCCGGCGAAGTTTCGCCGGAGTTGCGCGCCCGGCCGGCGGCGGCGTCCTTTTTGGAGTCGATGGTCGTGCGATACGGATCGACCTGCTTGAGCAATGTATTCTTGATTTCCATAACAGCCTCCCCGGCTGCGTGAAAGCGGCAACGCGGCTTGTGGTCGCCACAGTATAGCTTACAGCATGGTTTCGTCAACCGCGCGTAAGGTGACCTGCCAAAGCCGGGCCATGGCCCGCTGCTTTTCAGCCTCCGACAATTCTCTTTCCTCGCCGTCCTTGATGCGGAAGATTTTAAAATCCTGGTCCGCCGGAGGGTACCGGAAGATAAGTTCCTCGCCAAGTTCACGGGTCAGGCGCTCCTTGACGTCCTGAACCGTAGGATTGTCGCTTCCGGAGAAAATGAGATTTTCCATGATTTCACGGGCCACGCGTTCTACCATGTCCTGGCGTTTGGCCGCGTTGGCAGATGTGTCTCCGCGCGGTCCCCTGCCCAATAACTGATCGTATCGGGCCAGGCGACGGGCGGTCACCAACTGCCGGCCATACTGCAAGAGCATCTGGCGCGTATAGAACGTATGCGTGGTCATCACACTAATCCCCGTACTTCGCTTATCGGGCGACCTCTTAAATGCTTTAGGCCGGATTGCGAAAAAATGTACCAAAAACGTTCTTATTTTTCATCATAAATATCAGATGATTATTAACTTTATAAAAAAAAATGAGCCGGTCGGGCAAAAACAGACACCGCGCAACGCAGTATAAATATCCCTTACCATATACGAATACGCTTGTCCTGATTCAGGCCGCCCGAATTTTTTTCAGGACGAAAAAAAAGAAGTTGGGGGAAGCCGCGCATTGCCAAATCATGCAGAGTAAGGCAAATATTTTCTCAGGGGGAGGAACCCGGCAACCCGTGGCTCCTTTCCAGAGCGATTTCGCTCTGAGATTGTCGCTTAACGGCGAGCAGAGCTCGCCTACGCCAATCTCGCGGGCCTTGCTACACTGCGTTTCGCAAGGCCAGAGCATTTTATCCGCATAGACAGTTTCAATGTGAAAATGCTCTAACATCCTCACGTCCGCAAGCGAGGCCCCATGCAAGTCGCCCAAACGCCGATTCCCGATCTTCTTGTCGTTTCCCTGGCGGTCCACCGGGATCACCGCGGTTTTTTCGCCGAAACCTGGCGCGACGAATGGAACGCCCAGTTGAACCTGGACGCCCCTTTCGTGCAGGACAACCACGTGCGCTCCGAACAAAAGGGCGTGATGCGCGGGCTGCATTTTCAAAAGCCGCCCCACACCCAGGCCAAGCTGATCTGGGTGACCAGAGGCGCCGTGTACGACGCGGCGGTGGATATGCGCGCGGGCTCGCCCACCTACGGCAAGTGGTACGGGCTGGTCTTAAGCGAGGAAAACATGCTCCGCCTGTTCGTGCCCAAGGGTTTCGCCCACGGCTACATGACCCTGGAGCCGGGAACCGAAACCCATTATAAGGTAAACGCCTACTACAAGCCGGACCACGACGCGGGCGTTCTGTGGAACGACCCCGCCTTGAACATTCCCTGGCCGGGCATAGAGCCTGTTTTGTCGGAAAAGGACACGCTGCTGCCCAGGCTGGCGGATGTGAAATCGCCTTTTACATACGGCAAACCGTAGGGGCTTTCGGAAAAAACGGCTGCTGGCGCTCCTTTTACGCCGTATGTGAAAGAATTCACCTTGACAGGACAGAAACCCCTCGATTACTAGAAGGGGAGCCATTAACACGCATTCGACGTTTGACCTCGAAAAGTAACGGCCGGCGCGCAACGCACCGACCGAGGATATGCCGTGGTCTTTTTTTGGACCAGCGGGGGTTTTTCACCGTTTAACCAGCTGTGAGGCAAAGGGTATGGAGAAAAACAAACATGGTGCGGACGACGGCGCCTGCCGTTGTAAATGCGCATGCGGCGCCGCTCCTTTCCTTATCGGGGTGGCAGTGGCGCTGGCTTTTGGCTGGTGGATTTTTCCCGGTCTGCTCTTCAGCAAGCAGTCCCAACCCTTTTTCTTCAGTCATGCCGTCCACATAGAAAAAGTTGGCGCCAACTGTATCGACTGCCACAGCTTCAGGAAAGACGGCACCTTTACCGGCCTGCCCAAGCTGTCGGCCTGCGCTGACTGCCACCAGGACATCATGACCGCCGAGCCGGACGAAAAATCCACGCCCGCCGAAGTCGCCGCCTACAAAGCCGAAAAAACTTTCGTCGAAGACTACCTGCGCGAAAACAAGCAAGTGCCCTGGCTTGCGCACCAGAAGCAGCCGGACAACGTCTTTTTCAGCCACGCCGCGCACTTCAACAAGTGCTACTCCTGCCACCTGACCATGAAGGGCAGGCTCAATTTCGGCACCCCCGCCAACCCGGAAAAACTCTGCATGAACTGTCACCCCTCGGTGGAAGATCTCAGCAAGAACATTCCCGTGGATAAGAACATTCTCACCGGGTACAGCAGCACCACCAAAAAGATGTGGGAATGTGAATCGTGCCACGCCTACCCCGGCCATTTTTCCAATGACGGGAAGGGACGCACTGCCGCCAACAACGCCTGCTATACCTGCCATAAGTAAGGGGTGCGACATGGGACTTGACAGAAGAGGATTCATAAAATTCATCGCTGGCGCGAGCGCCGGCATCATGGTTACCCCGCTCCCCTGGAAAATGCTGGACGACGTCAGTATCTGGTCCCAGAACTGGTCCTGGATTCCGTCCAACGTCCCGGGAGCGAGCTCCTATACCCAGGCTGTGAGCAAAATGTGCCCCTCCAGCACCGCCTTCATGGTGCGCCTGGCGGGCAGCCGGCCCGTGCGGGTGCTGCCCAATCCGGGGCATCCCCTTGGCGGCGGCCTGACCGCTCTGGCCGTGGCCGAAGTGCAGATGCTGCACAGTCCGGCCAGGGTGAAACGCCCCCTGCTGCGCGGCCCTGACGGCGCCTTTGGCGAACTGCCCTGGAGCAAGGCGGCCGAACTGCTGGCCGGCAAGCTCAAAGCGGCCGGCAAGAACAGCGCCTTTATTTCCGGCGACGAAACCGGATCGACCAACGAGGTCATCAGCGCCTTTGCCAAAGCCCTTGGCTCCGACCAGGTTTTCCTCATGCCCTCCGAAGGCCAGTGCGCGGCCAAGGCGGCCGACCTTATGGGCGTGAAAGCCCGCCTCGGCTACGACCTGGAAAACAGCGACTACGTGCTGGCCATTGGCGCCAACCTGCTCGAAACCTGGGGCACCGTGGTTCGCAACCGCCGCGTTTTCGCGGCCGCAAGTCCGCACCCCACGGCCAAGGACAAGGCGGCCGCCGCCTTTGCCTACGCCGGGCCGGTGCAGAACAACAGCGCTGCCGTGGCCAAGCCCTGGCTGCCCATCTATCCCGGCACCGAAACCGTGCTCGCCCTGGGCATAGCCAACATGCTCATCGCCAGGGGCCGGGCCGCGAACGCCTCGGACTTCGGCGCCTTCAAGGCCCTGGCCGCCCGCTACACCCCCGGCGACGTGGCCAGAATCACCGGCGTGGACCTGAAAAAGCTGGAAGCCGTGGTCAACTCCCTGCTGGCCGCCAAGGCGCCGCTGGTGATAGTGGGCTCGGAATTCAACCAGGGCGCGGGCGCGGCCCCGGTCATGGCCGGGTTCGCCGTCAACGCCCTGCTCGGCAACATCAACAAGCCCGGCGGCATCAGCCTGCTGCCGGAATCGCCCGTTGCCCTTAAAACCGCTTCTTCCCGCAGCCAGTTGTACGCGAAAGACCTGGTCTCCGGCATGAAGGAGTGGGCCGCCGGCAAGAACAAGCCGGCCCTTCTGGTGGTGCACGAAGCCAACCCGGCTTACGCCCTGCCCGATCCGGCCCTGGTGAAGCAGGCCATCAAGGATATTCCCTTCAAGGTCTCCTTCAGCACCTTCCTGGATGAAACGGCCGCGGCCTGCGACCTGGTGCTGCCCATCCCCATGGGCATAGAGCGCATTGACGATGTGGACACCCCCTACGGCAGCGGCCGGGGCATCTACTGCGTCACCCTGCCGGCCACCCCGCCGGCGGAAGACACCCGCGCCACGCCCAACGCGCTGCTTTTCCTGGCCAAACAACTGGGCCTGGACCTTGGCGTGGACTTTTACGAGAACCTGCTCAAAGCCAAAGCCGGCCTGATGAAAGCCGATTTCGCCGCCCTGGCCGGCGGCAAGCCGGCGCTGTCGGACGAAAAGGCGGCCCTTGAAGGCTTCGCCCTGCGTCCGGACGTGCTGGAAAAGGCCATGGCCGCGGCCCGCAAGCCCACGGACAAGCAGCTTAAGCTGGCGCCTTTTGCCAAGCTGAACCTGGGCACGGCCAAAACCGGCATTCCGCCTTACAACACCAAAACCTTGCGCGCCTCCGAGCTTGAGGGCAAGGCCATGTCCGTGATGATGAACGCCGCCACCGCCGCCAAGGCCGGCCTGGCCGAAGGCGACGCCGTGGTGCTGGATTCCGGCAAGCAGAAAATACCGGCCAGACTCCACCTGTTCGAAGGCGTGATGCCTGACACCGTTGCCGTCTGCCTCGGTTACGGACACACGGCCCTTGACGAGTTCAGCCAGAACAAGGGCGCCAACGTGATGGAACTGCTCAGCTCTTCGCCGGAACCCGAAACGGGGCTCACTGTCTGGTCACAGGCCGGTGTAGTCGTCGCCAAAGCATAAGGAACGCAAGCCATGTCTGCAATTAAAGAATTCAACGTCAGATGGGGAATGGCCATTGACCTTGACAAATGTACCGGCTGCGGCGCGTGCATGGTGGCCTGCCAGGCTGAGAACAACCTTGCCCCCGTGGCGGACGCCTCCAACAAGCTCCGGGTCATGAACTGGCTGGTGGTGTTTGAGCTGTCCAACAAAAAGCCGTTCCCGGATCACGAAGTGGCCTACCTGCCCCGCCCCTGCCAGCAGTGCGCGGCCCAGCCCTGCGCCACGGTCTGCCCGGTTATCGCCACCGAGCGCAACGAGGAAGGCGGCATAGTCAGCCAGATCTACCCCCGCTGCATCGGCTGCCGGTACTGCATGGCGGCCTGTCCTTACCATGCCCGCTACTTCAACTGGTTTGACCCCATCTGGCCCAAGGGCATGGAAAAAGCCCTGACCCCGGATGTGTCCATGCGCCCGCGCGGCGTGGTGGAAAAATGCAGCTTCTGCCACCATCGCTACATGGCCGCCAAGGACAAAATCCGGGTCGACGGCAGTGACATCTTCGTGCCCGGTGACAAAGGGAAAAAGCATTCCGCCATTCCCGAAGACGGGTACGTCACTTCCTGCGCGGAAGCCTGCCCCAACGGGGCCATCGTGTTCGGGGATCTGAACAATCCGGCGCACAAGGTTTACAAGCTCACGCACGGCAACCCCAACGCCTTCCGCTTGCTGGAACGCTTGGGCACGGATACGGCCGTGTATTACCTGAGCAGCCGCGAATGGGTGCGCCGCCTCGGCGACAACTACCTGCAGGATGAGGAAACGCAGAAACCCGCGCGTATCCTGCCAAAGCACTAAGGGGTAGCACAACATGGATAAAAACTACAATCTCCCCCTCGACGCCGAGATGTTTCCGGACGGCTGCCAGCGCTGCTCGCTCACCAAGTTCATGATCTGGCTCGGCGTTATCAGCATGGTCCTTCTCTGGGGTCTGTACGCGGCTTTTCGCGTGCTCAGCACCGGCCTCGGCGTTACCGCCCTTGACGACTACTTTGGTTTCGGCCTGTGGATCACCTTTGACCTGGCCGTTATCGCCCTTGGCGCCGGCGCCTTCTTTACCGGGCTCTTACGCTATATTCTGAACATCGATCCCTTGAAAAACATCATCAACCTGGCGGTCATCATCGGCTTCATCTGCTATTCCGGAGCCATGCTGATCCTGGTGCTGGACATCGGCCAGCCCCTGCGGGCCTGGTTCGGCTACTGGCACGCCAACGTGCACTCCATGCTGACGGAAGTGATCTTCTGCATCACCTGTTACTGCATTGTGCTGATCATCGAATACGTGCCGCTCATTTTTGAGCAAAAGCAGCTGAACAAGCACCCCCTGCTCCACCACATCGCGCACAACCTGCACGTGACCATGCCGCTGTTCGCCGGCATCGGCGCGTTTTTGTCCACCTTCCACCAGGGCTCGCTGGGCGGCATGTACGGCGTGCTGTTCGGCCGGCCCTACGCCTTCCGCGACGGCTTCTTCATCTGGCCCTGGACCTTCTTCCTGTTCGTGCTCTCGGCCGTGGCCTCGGGCCCGGTATTCACCGTGCTCATTGCCGCGGTGATGGAAAAAGTGACCGGCAGAAAGCTGGTCAGCTCCCAGATCAAGAGTCTGATGGGCAAAATCGCCGGCACCATGCTGTTCGTGTACCTGATCTTCAAGTTCCTGGACACGGGCGCCTGGATCTGGAGCATCGCCCCGCGCTCCGGCATGGATTTCGACAGCTTCTTCCACGGCTGGATCTACGGCAAGTGGCTGATGTTCTCGGAACTGTTCCTGTGCGGCGTAATCCCCTGCATCATCCTGCTCAGCAACTCCATGCGCAAAAATCCGGTCCTGTTCTATACGGCCGCGATTCTCGACTGCGCCGGCATTGTCATCAACCGCTACGTGCTCACCGTGCAGACCCTGGCCCAGCCGGTGCTGCCCTTTGACCAGTGGATGACCTACAACCCGAACTGGGTGGAATGGGCCGCCAGCGCCCTGGTAATAGCTTACGGCGCGCTGCTGCTCAGCCTGTCCTACCGCTACCTGCCGGTGTTCCCGCAGGAAGTGGAGCTTAACGGCGGGCAGCCGGTCAAAGCGCACCATTAACGCCTCACCCTCGTTTCCCGCGTGAAAGCGCCGGGCAGGTCCGCCTGCCCGGCGCTTTTTTTTGATCGATGCCCCGCGCCCATAAAAGAAATTCATTGTGAAGTGGCCCAAGAGTAGTATTGCCTCCGGCGGCCAAAGGGGGTGACCACCTTTGGAAACCCCATTTGGAGTGCGATGGTTGCGGCTATACGGGAGTTTTCCCGGTTTCAGGGCTCTTGCTGGAATGAACGAGTTGCAGTGAAGGTTAAAATACACACGGGCCGCGACAGATATTCTCGCGGCCCGTGTGTATCAGCGTTTATCGACGAGAGCCCTGTTCAAGAACGCCCGTCGTGTCTCCACAACAAAACGCCACCCCGTATGGGGTGTCCAGAGGGGGTCACCCCCTCTGGCCGCCGGAGGCGATCGAACTCTTGGGCAAATCACAAAGTATTTTGCCTGCTTTTGATAAATATTTTGACAATAATACTCAATAAGCTATACATCATTATAGAATTGACTTTATTTTACTGACCGCTGGCCGCGCGGACAACGCGTTCGCCTATGCATGTCAGGCGCAAGTGCCAGGAGCAGTCATGGAAGAATCGCCAGAGAGGAATACCGGCGTTTCATCGCCGGAGCAACAGCTCGTCGTTAAGCTTGGCGTTCTGTACCTTGTTGTATGGACGGCCTTTTTTTTCATATCCTGCGCATACACGCTGCACCTTGCTCTCACGCAGGCGGAAGAATACGCCCGCATCCAGGCCGGCGCGGTGTGCGAGCAGGACGTGGCCTTTCACATGTGGAACGCGAAAATGGGCGGCGTCTATGTGCCGGTGTCCGCCGGCATCGCCCCCAACCCCTATCCGATCGTACCGGCGCGCACGGTTAAAACCCCGGTCGGTACCCTGACGAAAATCCACCCGCCCCTGATGAACCGGCTGGTCCATGCTTCCGGCACCATGCGGCAGGGCGTGGCGAGCGGCGTGATCGGCTTGCAGTCGCTGCACGCCGACACCACCATCGACTCGTGGGAAAGACACAAGCTGCAACTGATCACCGTGGACACGACGCTCACGGAAGTGTCCGAACGCATGGTGGTCAGCGGCAACGAATACATGCGCCTGCTGCGCCCGCTCGTCATGGAGGAAAGCTGTAAACGCTGCCACGCCAACGGCTACACGGAAGGCGCCGTGCACGGCGGGGTCAGCGTGTCCGTGCCCATGGCCCCCTTTGTGAGCCTGGGCATGCAAAGCGTGTTCAGCACCCTTGCCATCCGGTTGTCACTGTGGCTGATAGGAGCCCTTGGCATAGTCGGCTCAATGTTGCTTTTGAAACGGCGCATCGGAGAGCGGGACAAGGCCGAAATCCAGCTGCGCGCCCTGACGCGGGATTTGGAAGACCGCGTTGCCGACCGCACCAAAACCATGGAGGAACGGGAGCACCAGTGGCGCGCGGCCAAGGAGACGGCCGAAAGCGCCAACCAGGCGAAAAACGACTTCATGGCCAATATAAGCCATGAAATACGCACGCCCCTTAACGGCATTCTCGGCATGACGGATCTGCTCTCCCAGTCGGAACTGGACGAGGATCAGGCCGCCATGACGGCCACCATCGCCAGCAGCGGGGCCAGCCTTCTGGCCGTGCTCAACGAGGTGCTGGACTTTTCCAAGATCGAGGCCGGCAAAATGCGCCTGGACCCCATGCCCTTCAGCCTGCGCGACGTCGTCTTTGACACGGTACGCAGCCTCGCCCCCATCGCCCATAAGAAGAGCCTGGAATTCCTGGTGAAAATCGACGAGCGCATACCGGACTATCTCTTAGGCGACAGTAACCGCATCCGGCAAATCCTCATGAACCTGCTCAGCAACGCCCTGAAGTTCACCCCGCACGGCGAGGTGGCTCTGTGGGTGCAATGCGCGGACCTTATGAGCCACGAGGTGCGCATGCGCATGGCCGTCAGCGACACGGGCATAGGCATTCCCCTTGAAAAGCAGGACGTCATTTTCAACGCCTTTGAACAGGTGGACGCCTCCACCACGCGGCGTTTCAGCGGCACCGGGCTGGGCCTGCCCATCGTGCGCCGGCTGCTGGAGCTCATGGACTCATCCCTCGCCCTGGAAAGCACGCCGGGCAAAGGCAGCCTCTTTTCGTTCGAGATCACCCTGCCGGTTCTGTTGATGGCCAACGTGAGCAACATGAATACGGCCATTGACCAGGTGCGGAGAAAACGGGTCCTGATTGTGGACGACAACGCCACCAACCGCCAGATTTATCTGGAACAGCTCCGCGCCTGGCAAATAAACGCCCACGAATGCGCCAGCGTTGACGAAGCCCTGCGCGGCCTGGAGCTTTCCGTGGCCATGCAGAAGCCTTTCGACCTTGTGCTCAGCGATTTTCAGATGCCGGAGAAAAGCGGCCTGGACCTGATCAACGCCATGCATGAAAAAGAGGGGTTGCGCGATATTCCCGTCATCGTGCTCTCGTCCAGCATTCTCTCGCCCAGCTTTGAAAGAAAGGCGCCATACTGCCTGGACATAATGAAACCGGTCCGGCCGGAAGATCTGCTGGCCGCCATCCGCAAAGCCCTGGGCATGTCCGGCGGAAACGCGGCCGTCACGGCCGACGGCCGGGATTTCTGGAAAGACCACCCCTCGTCCGAGGTGACCCTGGACATCCTGCTTGTGGAAGACACGGAAACCAACCAGTTCGTGGCCACAAAGATGCTGAAAAACCTGGGGCACGGCGTCACCGTCGCCGGGGACGGCCGCCAAGCCGTCAACTCCCTGATGCGGCACGCCTACGACCTTGTCCTCATGGACATACAGATGCCGGTCATGGACGGCGTGGAGGCCACGCGGCAAATCCGCCAGTACGAGCAAAACGGCATCCTGTCCGGCTACACCCCGATAGTGGCCATGACCGCGCACGCCATGCAGGAGAACAAAACCAGCTATTTACAGGCCGGCATGGACGGCTATGTGGTCAAGCCGCTGTACACGCACACGGTTCTCGACGCCCTGGACGCCGCCACCGTGACCTTTTCCCTGGGCCAAAAGCGGCGAGCCGAAGCCGATATTCCGGCCGATAACCAGAGCCCGCCCGACAACCGGGCCCAGGCCGACGGTCCGGCCGACAGCCAGACCCCGCTCCAAACCGTAACCCCGGACAACGCCGGGGAACATCGCGCCAAGGCGGATCAACCGGCCGGGCAAAACAGGCGGCCCGCCCGCGAGCAGCCTGCCTGCGTCAAAAACGCCTTTCTGGACATCGCCATTGTCACCGACTGCATCGGCGGCGAGGTTCAGGATATCGCGGAGTCCATGCGCATTTTCATGCGCAACGCGCCCAAGCTGATCGAACAGGCCAAAACGGCCGTGGCCGAAAGCGACAGCGCGGCGCTCGCCAAAACGGCCCACGCTCTCAAGGGCATCACGCGCTACTACACCGCCGGCGCGCTCTGCGAGAACATTTTCGCCCTGGAGATCATGGCGGGCAAGGACGTTTTCGCGGAAAACCTGGCGACTATCAAGGATAAAGTCAATTCCATACAAGAGGATCTCGCCGTCCTCGCCCACGAAATGAACGACTATATCGCCCATGCCGGCGCGCAACACGGGACCACGGAGAACACATGAACATTCTTGTCGCTGAAGATCAGGAAACCTCGCGCTACATCGTCTCCTCCCATTTGCGCAACTGGGGGCACAACGTCGTGGAGGTGGACAACGGCAAAGCCGCCCTGGCCCATATAGCCGGCAGCGCGAAAAACACCATCGATGTGCTGATAACCGACTGGGAAATGCCCCACATGGACGGCGTGGAACTGGCCCGCCAGGTCCGCAAGCTGACGCGGAAATCGGGCTATGTGTACATCATTCTTCTGACGGTGAAAAACGCGCACGCGGACCTGGTAAAAGGCTTTACCGAAGGCGAAGTGGACGACTACCTGGTCAAGCCCTTCAGCGCGGCCCGGCTGCGCCTGCACATGCAGGTGGGCGGCCGGGTGGTCCAGTCGGAACGCTCCCTGCGCGAACACACCGCCAACCTTGAGGAACAGGTTAGCCGGCAAATTCATAATATTCGGGAAACACAGGAGGAAATCACCCTGCGGTTGTATAACGCCCTGGAATCCCGCCACCGCGAAACCGCCCTGCACGTGCGGCGCATCGGCATCATGAGCGCCTATCTGGGGCGGCTTTTCAACTGGGATTCCGACAAGATAGACATGCTCAAACTGGCCGCGCCCCTGCATGACATCGGCAAAATAGGCCTGAACGACGGGGTGCTCAGAAAAAAAGGTATCCTGACCGAAACGGAACGCGAGCACATGCAAGAGCACACCACCATCGGCGCCCGCATTCTGTCCGGTTCCGGCAACGCCACCGTCCAGATGGCCCAGCGCATCGCCTTAAGCCATCACGAAAACTGGGACGGCTCGGGCTACCCTCAGGGCCTGAAAGGCACCCAGATTCCCCTGGAAGCGCAACTCGTGTCCATCATCGACGTCTACGACGCCCAACTGGCCGAAAACGACTACCGCGAAGGCATACCCGAGGATGAAGCCCTCGCCTACATCAGCCAGCAGTCCGGCTTCAAGTTCGCGCCCGCGCTGGTGCGCCTGTTTCTGAAGAATCTCGACAAGATAAAAGAGCAATGGTGGGTAGCCATGGTGAAATGACGGGCCGGCGGGTTGCGTGAAAGCTGCCTCCGGCGTCCAGAGGGGGTGACCCCCTCTGGACACCCCATACGGGGTGGCGTGTCGTTGTGACGGCGCGACGGGTGTTCCTAGAGCAATTAACGCTTGAAAGAGTCGCGAAACTTCGGGCAAGGCACAGAGCCTGTGTCCGCGACCCGCCTACGCCTCTTTTGCGGCAAGGATTTGAGGACAAATCCTTGCAGAGCAATTCACTCATTTCATTCGTGAAAT
>JAVBOI010000064.1:0-44282 GCA_031550695.1 Desulfovibrio sp.
ATTTCACGAATGAAATGAGTGAATCGCTCTGCAAGGATTTGTCCTCAAATCCTTGCCGCGAAAGAGGCGTAGGCGGGTCGCGGACACAGGCTCTGTGCCTTGCCCGCCGTTAAGCGACTCTTTCAAGCGTTAATTGCTCTAGAGTCGAATTGCCTCCGGCAGCCAAAGGGGGTGACCCCCTTTGGAAACCCCGTTAGTCGGGGGGCTCTGACGGAACGGTAATATTACGAAGCGAGCTTGGGGAAATACTGGCGGAGAATTATTATGAGACAAACGCTTGCTGGCCTTTTTGCGGTTGCCTGCTGCCTGCTGCTGACAGCCGGCCCGGCGTGGGCCGAGATACTGACGATTGATCCGGGGGTCAGCGTGACCCTGCCCGACGACTGGGAAAGGGCCGACAACGGCTTTGCCTCCGCCAACGCCGAAGTGACCCGGATTTTCGAT
This sequence comes from Desulfovibrio sp., assembly GCA_031550695.1. Classification (GTDB taxonomy): domain Bacteria; phylum Desulfobacterota; class Desulfovibrionia; order Desulfovibrionales; family Desulfovibrionaceae; genus Frigididesulfovibrio. The sequence goes on from JAVBOI010000064.1 coordinate 445, forward strand.
TGCGCCACGGGTGATCCCAACCAGATAAAGACGCTTGGCTGGAAAACGGGAAGCGATGGTAAAGTTACCGCTGCCTTTTGCATAAGTTATCAAAATTCCGGCATAGGCAAGGTGCGCAACCTGCTCAAAACCAGCACGGACAAGGAACGGGAGGCCATTGCGGCCAAATTTCTCGATTCTTTCGCCGGCAAGCTCAAGTCCGAATACGCAAAGCGCAAAATGAAGGTGGCGGATTTGTCCGCCGATCTTCTGGAAGCCGGTGACGGCTTTGTGGTGGTTATGGACGGCAAGATTGCCGACGGCGCGGCCACGCTCATGAACGCTTCCACCATATACATCCAGGGCGACGGGCTTTTGCGCATCAGCTTTGTTTACAGGGGCTCGACGCCGCCGGCCGTTGTTGAACAGCTCGACGCCATCCCCCTGTCGGTTGACTGGCGATAACAAAATTTTGATGACAAAGCGCTCTGCCGGAGCAGGGTGGCTTAACTAACAAACGCGGACAAAGGCACAATGCCGGGAGCTCCGCTCAGGAAAACCCTGGACATCCCCCGCCTCCTCCCATCCTCCATTATAAAAAGTTTTGAAGGATGGGATGGGGGTCCGGGGGAAGGGAAGGAAACTTTTTCAAAGGGGGGAGCGCCCCCACGTTTCCTTCCCTTCCCCCGGCCGCCGGAGGCATTCTTACCACAAAGGAACCGTTATCCATGTCACAAAGTCGGCCAGCGGGCCTGGAAGAAAGACCGGGCGTCAGCATAGAGAAAGAGTTACGAAAATCTTATCTGGAGTATTCGCTTTCGGTCATCATCGGCCGGGCCATTCCGGACGTGCGTGACGGCTTGAAGCCGGTGCACCGCCGCATATTGTTCGCCCAGCATGAACTGGGCAACAGCTACACGCGGCCGCCCAAAAAGTCGGCCAGGGTGGTGGGTGACGTTATCGGTAAATACCACCCGCACGGCGACTCGGCCGTATACGACGCTCTGGTGCGTCTGGCCCAGGATTTCTCCATGCGCGACCCCCTGGTGGACGGCCAGGGCAACTTCGGCTCCATTGACGGCGACGCCGCCGCCGCCATGCGATATACGGAAGTGCGCATGTCGCGCCTGGCCGGGGAGTTTCTGGCCGATATCGACAAGGAAACGGTGGACTTTCGGCCCAACTACGACAACACGCTGGAAGAGCCCTCGGTTCTGCCCACCAAGGTGCCCAACTTTCTGCTCAACGGCACGTCGGGCATTGCCGTGGGCATGGCCACCAACGTGCCGCCGCACAACCTGGGCGAGCTGTGCGATGCCATGCTGCTGCTGGTGGAAGACCCGGGCTGCACGGTCTACGATTTGATGGAGCACGTGCACGGGCCGGATTTTCCCACCGGCGGGGTCATTTATGCCGGCAAGGGGCTTGAGGACGCCTTTACCACCGGGCGCGGATCGATCAAGGTCCGGGGCCGCGTGGAGCTGGAAGAACGCAAAAAGGGCGCGGAAGCCATTGTCATCCGGGAAATTCCCTATGCCCTGAACAAGTCCAGCCTGGTGGAAAAAATCGCCATGCTGGTGAACGAGCGCAAAATAGAAGGCGTTTCGGACCTGCGGGACGAATCCGACCGCCGGGGCATCCGCATCGTGCTGGATCTGAAGCGGGGCACCATTCCGGAAATCATCATCAACGGCCTGTATAAATATACCCCGCTGGAAAGCTCCTTCGCCTACAACATGCTGGCTGTGGTCAACAACAAGCCGCAGCTGCTGAACTTAAAATCCGCGCTGTCCTACTTTCTGGAGCACCGGCGCGAGGTGATCATCCGGCGCACCAATTACGATTTGAGAAAGTCCGAGGCCAGGGCGCATATCCTGGAGGGCCTGCGCATCGCCCTGGACAACATCGACGCGGTGGTGGCCCTGATCCGGGCCTCGGCCACTCCGCTGGAGGCCAGGGACGGTTTGATGAGCCGTTTCGGGCTGTCGGAAATCCAGGCCCAGGCCATTCTGGACATGCGTCTGCAACGCCTCACCGGCCTTGAGCACGAGAAGCTTCTGGAAGAATACAGGGAGCTTTTGAAAAAAATAGAATATTTCAAGTCCATCCTTGAAAACGTCGAAGTGCTGCGCGGCGTGGTGCGCGATGAAATCGCGGAACTGAAAGCAACATTCGCCACACCCCGCAAAACCGAGGTGGAGCACGACGATCTGGCCGGCATCGACATTGAGGATCTGATTCCCGACGAGGATGTGGTGATCACCCTGTCCAGGCGCGGCTACATCAAGCGCACCACCCTGGACAACTACCAGCAGCAGCGCCGGGGCGGCAAAGGCATAGCCGGACTGCACATGGGCGAGGACGACGTGGTGCAGGATTTCCTCACCACCTCCAATCACCAGTTCCTGCTCCTGTTCACCAACAGGGGGCGCATGCACCAGCTCAAGGTGCACCAGGTGCCCGAAGGCAGCCGCACGGCCAAGGGCGTGCACATAGCCAACCTGCTGCCCCTGGACAAGGACGAATGGGTGACCACGGCCCTGACCGTGCGCGAATTCAGCGCGGATCAGTTTTTCCTGTTCGTCACCAAAAAAGGCATGATCAAGCGTTCCGATGCGTCGCTGTATGCCCGCTGCCGCAAGGTCGGGCTTAACGCGGTCAGCCTGCGTGACGGCGACGAGCTGATCACGGTGCGCGAGGTGCAGGAGCAGTGCCAGGTGGTGCTCACCACCGAGGCCGGGCTGGCCATCCGCTTCAACTGCGGCGAGGTCCGGCCCATGGGCCGGGGCGCTTCCGGGGTCAAGGGCATTGCCCTGCGCGGGGTGGACAGCGTGGTGGCCTGCGTGATCATGAACGAGGGCGACGAGGACAGCTCTATCATGACCATTTCGCGCAACGGTTACGGCAAGCGCACCAAACTCGCCCTGTACCGTATCCAGTCGCGCGGCGGTAAGGGCGTTATCAACTTCAAGGCCACATCAAAGACCGGGCCGGTGATCGGGGCCATGCCCGTTTCCGATAACGACGCCCTTATCCTGCTCACCTCGACGAACAAGATCATCCGGATCGGGGTGGAAGAAGTAAGAAGCGTCGGCCGGGCCACCCAGGGCGTGCGCCTTGTAAGCATGGACGGAGGCGCTTCCGTAGTCGGTTTTGACCGCATTGACGACGGCGCCGCCGAGGATGGCGTTGCCGGAGCGGAGCCGGCCGAATAAGCCGTTTGATTCAGACAAAAATGGGGTTTCCAAAGGGGTTCACACAGAACCTGTGTCCCCGAACCCCTTTGGTCGCACAGGGCCTGTGTCCGCGACCGGAGGCAATAATTCTCTTGGCAACTTCAAAAGTAATCTGCTCCTGGGGAAGGAGAGCCCAAGCCGGGTTCCGGGCTCTCGCGCATATCCGGAGATAGCTATGGCCCACGGCGCACTGAAACCCGCCTTTTTTCTGCTCTGCCTTCCGTTGCTTCTCTCGCTGGCATTCTTTTTTGGCGGCCGGGAATTCAAGGCGGACGACGGCCTGAAAAGCGATCTGGACATGGCCGAAAACGCGGTCAAGGCCAGGGACACCGGCGACGCCGAAATGTTTTACGAGCGCTATTTGCGCAAAAATCCCGCCGGCGAACAACGTTGGAACGTCTGGCACAGTCTGCTGGACATCGCCCTGAACATCCGCCAGGACAAGGCCACAGCCAAGAATTACCTGGAAATCATGCTCGTGGAGTATGCCGACGACCCGCCCAAACGTCGGGAAATCCAGAAGTGGCTGGCCGCGGTATGCGATGACCTGCGCCTGTACGATCGAGCCGTGAGCCTCTGGGAGGCGCTTGTGGCGGACGAGGACGCCCCGGCCGAAGACAAGGCCGCCTGTTACCGGGAACTTTCCCACGCCTATATGCGCCGTCTTGAATTCACCATGGCCGCGGAAGTGCTCGATCTTTGCCTGCAACTCAATGTTTCGCCCGCCACCAAGGCCGACTGCCTGTATGACGTGGCCGAAGCGGCCATGTTCACCGACGATCTGGAAAAATCCGAAAAGGCCCTGCGTTCGCTCCTGGATATGCCCGAAACCTCTTCCCGGCGCCGAGTGCTGGCCGTGTTCATGCTGGCGGACGTGCTTGAGCAGCGGAACCGGCCGGACGAGGCGATCAGGCTTTTTGAAAGTATTCGGGAAAGCTACCCCAACAGCAAAGTCGTTGAACTGCGCATCGCCGCCTTGCGGGGCAGGCAGGCGACCAAGAAACCCGATGTTGTCCCGGTAAAGCAGAGGTAGCCCGGATCAATCGTCCCGCTTCTTGCGGCAGGGTCGTCACGGAGAGAATAATTGGTTTGCTTTCCTGGCGGGATAATGGTAGACGGGAATTAGCTGCAAAACCCGCGGGGAGTTTTGCAGTTTTTAGTTATGCTGGCTTCCTCAAAAGGCCGCCCGCCTTGTGGCGGGCGTAACGACTTTATCCGCGGAGGCTCTAACACCTCCGGCAAGGGTTCGTAATGACGAGCGCACAAAAAGAAGAAATAAAGCAGAAACTTCTTTCAGAACTGAAACGGCTTACCAAAGACGTTGCCACTCTTGAGGAAATCACCCGCCCGGTGAGCGCGGAAGACATGGACGACATTACCCGTATGGACTCCATCGTCAACAAAAGCGTCAACGAAGCCGCCCTGTCCGCGGCCCGCACGCGCCTGGCCGGACTGGAATACGCCCGCAAGCGCATCGATGACGATCCGGAGTTCGGCTACTGCATAGACTGTGGTGAAGAAATCGGCTTCGCCCGCCTGCGGGCCATGCCGGAGACCGTGCGTTGCGTGGACTGCGCCAAGTAACTTTCCCTTTTTCGGCCCTTTCCGGGCGCGGCGGGTAACGACAAGGCCTGCCGCGCCTTTGTTTCGTTTGCTTTCGCTTTCTTGCCTGCTATACTGGAGGCTCCGTAAAAACGCCGCCATGGAGAACAGACTCAGGAGGAACGCCCATGAGGATGCCTACCAGCCACACCATAACGCGCGCGCCGGCGCGGCCCTCCGGGCCGGCCGGCCGCGTTGCCGCCGCGATTGTTCTGGCCGGGTGCGCGTTGTTTCTGCTTTCAAGCTGCGCCACCACCAAAATGGACCGCCTTATGCCGCACGTTGAGACCATGCAACTGGCAACGCACTATTTTGGCCCGCCGACCAGCAAAAGCGACCTCCCCGACGGGGGAGCGCGCAACGAATGGCTGCTCGACCAGGTGACGCAGGTACCCGGCCAGTATGTTGAGCAGAAGATTCTCGTGGGCTATGACTACGACGGCTTTCCCGTGTATTACACCCGCAACGTCTTTGTGCCGGCCCACATGGCCCGGCAGTACTGTCGGCTGGTGATCGTGTCGGACAAAGCCGGCAACGTGCTTGAAGCCACCTGGGAAGGGGACAGCTGCGAAGACATGATGGCCGTGCCGTCTACATATTGAAAATATGCCTCCGGCGGCCAGAGGGGGTGACCCCCTCTGGACACCCCATACGAGAGGGCGTGACGTGGCGGTGGCTCGACGGGTGTTCTCGAACGTTGCTCCCGTCCGCAATATAAATTTAAAGGTAAATATTTTCAGCGCGGCTTTGCGGCTGAAAAATACCAAGGCCCCTGAAAAGCATGCTTTTCAGGGGCCTTGGATTGATGACATGCTCCACATTATGCGGCTTGACCCAAAAAATGGGGTTTCCAAAGGGGGTCACCCCCTTTGGCCGCCGGAGGCAATACAACTCTTGGGCAACTTCAAAATATTTTCGCTCAGACCACGGCCCAGTAGTACAGGGCCGCCACGAGGATGAGGCTGGAGGCGCGGCAGAGCTGGTTCATCAGCACCAGGTGCAGGGCCAGAACGGGCGTGAAGAATCCGGCGTAGGAGGGAAACTGGTGGCGCAGGGCCCGCATGGGCGTTGAGATGATGGTGCCCACCAGCAGGGCCATGATGATCTCATGATCGGCCAGGGCGCCGCCGGCGGCCAGGGAAGCGGCGGCGGACATGGCCGCCCCGGACTCGGCCAGCAGGTACATGGCTATTATGCTGATGGCGCTGGGATTCAGGAACGAAAACGCCCCGGCGTGCTCCGCCAGCCACTGCTCGGCCAGGGAGAACCAGCCGGCCTGCTGCATGGCGAAAAACAGGCAGTAGATGGGGATGGTGAAAAGCAGCAGCTTGGTTATGCGCTTTTTAAAGCGGACCAGGGTGAGTTCCGCCGCCTTTTTCCAGTCCCGTTTGCCGGAATCGGGGGCGGCGCAACTGCGGCAGCCCTGGGGAGGCGGCGGGAGCATAATCCTGCCGGCAATGATAGTGCAGGCCGTGCGCATGGCCGCGGCGGCAAAGCTCAAGCCCACGTAAACAAAGGCCCTGGGGCCGAGAAAAGCGAAGACCATGGAGAACAGGGTGGGCAGGTGGACCAGAAAGGTGGGCGAGCTGTTGAAGAGGTTGGCGAGAACCAGTTCGCGCCGGGAAAGCTCGCCGGAGGCATGGGCTTCGGCCAGCAGCGAGTTGGAAGCCGCCGGGGAAAAAAAGGCCAGGGCAAAGGAAGCGCCGGCCACCTCGCGCAGGTGGCCAAGACGGGCCAGGGGCGAAGCCAGCCTGGCCACAAAACGGGTCCAGTGCAGGCTTTCCAGCAATCCGGCCAGCAACAGGCCGATGCTCATCACCAGCACAAGCCGGCCAAGCGGCAGGACGAGCTTGGCGATCAATACGGAGGCTTCCATCATCTATCCGTCGTAGCCCTGGTCCATCGGCAGCCCTGGCTGCATGGCGGCGGAGCGGGCCAGGGTGTCCACTTCCTCGTTTTCCATGTGGCCGGCGTGCCCCTCCACCCAGTGCAGGCGGACGGTGTGCCTGCACAGCAGGCCGGCGAAGCGTTCCCACAAATCCCTGTTGAGAACCGGTTTGCCGTCGGCTTTTTTCCAGTTCTTTTTTTGCCAGCCGGCCAGCCAGCGTTTTTCCACAGCGTCGCGGACATAGCGCGAATCCGTATACAGGGCGATGGCGCAGGGCCGCGTGAGGGCTTCCAGGGCCATGATGGCGGCATAGAGTTCCATGCGGTTGTTCGTGGTTCTGGCGAACCCGCCGGAAAGCAGCTTCACCACGCCTTTGCAGGCCAGCCGGACGCCCCATCCGCCGGGACCGGGATTGCCGAGACAGGAGCCGTCGGTATGGATGATGACCTCCGGGCCGGCTTTGGCGGCGGTAGGCGTTGTGGGAAAAGTTTGCTTGTTCAAGGGGCGGAACTCCCCGCGGCATTTTGGACCGTGCCTGCGGAAGATCCGGATGCGGCGTTTTCCTGCCCGGACAGGGTCCGGTCCAATTGTTTAGTCAGCAGGTTCAGGGCGGCTGCCAGCCCTTCCTGCCAATTGTTCCGGGCAAAGTAGGGCGGAAAATGATCCTGGCGCAGATAGTCGGTAAACGGTTTTTCCAGCGCGGCCGCCGCCAGCGGGGGCACATCCAGACGGACCTGCCCGTTGCGGAGCGCCAGCCCCAGAAACAGCGTTTTCGTTTTTTCGTCCGCCGGCAAGACGTCCGCCGGGAAGTTTTCGTCCTGAATGCGTATCACTATGGCCATACCGTAGGTTGCGAGAAATTTTTCCGTGTAGATCGTCAATTGCTTCTGTTGTTCGTCCGAGAGCGAGCCGGTTTTATCGATGACCGGCGGGGCGGGCTTTGTCAGCATGGCGGCCTGCCTTTGGGCATTGAGCCAGAACCCGAACCCGACCGCGCCGAAAAGCAGGACAAGCAGGATGTAGCGCAATATCCTCATCCAGGGGGGATCTTGTTCAAAGCGTCCCGGGTCTCGTTTGGGCAGGCGGAACAGTCTCATGCATCACGTCTCCGGCGTGAGAAAAATCGGGGCGGCGTGGCCGCGTCGCCATATGCCACCTCCCTGTCAGGAAGAGTTCTCAGTAATAAACAAGTATCATCGTACCAGACCGCGTTAAGCGTCTGTAAGGATATGCCGGTTCTCAGCTTCATGGCAAGGGGGCGAACGTTGTCAAAGATATCCGCGACAGTGTGGCGGACGTTATGCGCGTTTTCCGCATGGGGCGGACTCTGTTGGAAGCCTTGACCATTTATGCTCTGTCCTCTATGGTGGCAGCACTATGAATTGGGACTGGGAAAAACTACAAGAAAAGCGGCAAAGGCAAGGAAAAAGCCCACAACCGCAAGGAGACGGCCCTGAGAATCCCTTTGGGGGTTTTCAATTCGGCGCTTTTTTGTCGAAAATTTTCGGGGCCGGCATTCCTTTGGGTTCTGTGCTTATCATCGCGGTTTTGCTCTGGCTAGCCTCCGGCATCTTTATTGTCAACCCCGGAGAGGTCGGCGTCATTACCCGTTTTGGCAAATACGATCGCCAGGTGGGGGACGGTCCGCACTATCGTGCGCCATATCCTATTGAAAGTGTTGAAATTATCAACACGCAACTGTTGCGCACCGTTGTTATCGGGCAAAGTTCCGAAAGCGCCAAGCTGTCTCAGGGCAAGGCCGAAGAATCCAGCATGTTCACGGGGGACGAGAATATCGTGCACATGCAGTTCAACGTGCAGTACAGCATCAGCGACGCCCGAAAATATCGCTTCAACGTGAAAGAGCCGGACAAAACCATTGCCATCGCGGCCGAAGCGGCCATGCGCGAGGTGGTGGGCCGCAGCAACATCGATTCCATCCTCACCGCCGGCCGCGCCGAGGTGCAGGTGGACGCCTTGAAGGTTCTTGAGACCATACTGGCCAGTTATGACATTGGCGTCCGCATCCATACGGTCCAGTTGCTCGACGTGCAGCCGCCGACGGAAGTAGAGGCGGCGTTCAAGGATGTGGCCAGCGCCCGCGAGGACAAGGTGCGCATCATCAATCAGGCGGAAGCGTACAGGATGGAAATTGTGCCGGTGGCCAACGGTACGGCCGTGGGCATGGTCAACAGCGCCCAGGCGTACCGGCAAAAAATCACACAGACGGCGGAGGGTGAGGCCAAGCGCTTTACGGCCATGGTCAAGGAATTCAACCACGCCAAGGAAATAACGAAAAAACGCATGTATCTCGAGGCAATGAACGATATTCTTTCCTCGCCCGGCATGCAGAAGATCATCCTTTCCAAAACGGCCAAGGGCGGCGTGCTGCCCCTGTTGAACCTTGATCAAACGACGCCCTCCCTGGAAAACAAGGCTGTCGGCGTCCCGGCCGGAAAAGGAGGGACGGCGCGATGAACCGTTTTTTTGTGGGATGCCTCATCTGCCTGGCGGCAGCGGGTTTTCTGGCCAGCCAATGCATCTTTTTTGTCGGGGAAAACCAACGCGCGCTCGTATTGCAACTGGGTGAGCCGGTTGCCCCGGTCCGCGCGCCGGGACTCAACTTCAAACTGCCTTTTGTCCAGAGCGTTGTTATTCTGGAAAACCGCATCCTGGTGTTTGACATACCAAAGACCTACAGTCTGACCGCCGATCTGAAGACCTTCGAAATCGACAACTACGCCTGCTGGCGCATCACCGATCCCCTGATGTTTTACCGCAAACTCCGCTCCGAGGCCGTGGCCACTGAGCGCCTGCGCAGCATAGTCTATTCCCAGCTTCGCAGCGCCATCGGCAGCAGGGAACTGAACGAGGTGGTGTATACCAAGCGCACGGCCATCATGGAAGAAGTGTTGGAAAAATCCAACAAACAGGCCGAAGAGTATGGGGTTACCATCATTGACGTGCGGATTAAGCGAACAGACTTGCCCAACCGGCAGGCGATTTTTGATCGAATGAACGCCGAACGAAAGCGCATGGCCAACAAGTACAGATCAGAAGGCGAATCTGAAAACAAGCGAATCCGCTCCGAAGCCGAGATGCAGCGCGATATTATCCTGGCCAACGCCACTCGGGAGAGCATCATTATCCGCGGGGAGGCTGACGCCAGGGCCATAAAAATTTTCGCCGACGCGTTATCCGCTGATCCGGAATTTTATGAATTTTCCAAAAGCTTGGAGGTATACCGAAATGCCTTCAAAGAAAATGGGAAAATTATTTTTTCCAGCGACGATCCTCTGCTAAAGTATTTAAACTAGGGTAAATTGGTCCAATTTCTGAAGGCCCAGAAGTAGAAAACAGCGGATATAGGACTTGCTTTATCCGAATGCTTTCTTACCTTTTTCCTGTCAAGCGGCGCGAAAGCGGTTGCTTGACAGCACCCCCACAGTTGGTGCAGGGAGTTTGGCAAGAGAATTCGGACAAACATGAGGAGCAATTGAGTGGTCAACTTTGACGAGATCTTTGAGCGCATCAAGATCGCAACCAATACCAGAACCCAGGTTGAACTTGCTGAAGTTTTGGATATCAGGCAGTCCAGTATCTCGGATGCGAAGAGACGAAATTCTGTGCCTTCGGATTGGTATATGAAGCTTTTTGAACAATTCGGCCTTAACCCGGATTGGCTGAAAAAAGGCAGCGGACCCATGTACCTGAGAACGGAGCAAGGGTATACCCCGGTTGATGCGCCGGCGAATGCTGTATGTGAGGATGCAAGCCGCTACAACGGGCCGGATACAAAAAATATGATTGTAACGGTCTACTCCACCCAGGCGGCGGCGGAAGGCGCCGAGGCGGCGCCCGTTCTGGGCCGCCTGAATATCCCGCAGTCCTTTTCGAGTCCCGGACTGCTTGTTATCCGGAGCGAAACCTCGGGCATGGAGCCGTACATACTGAAGGGCGCTTTTGTGGGGATTGATACCGCGCAACGGCACGTTTCATCCGGCGAAATGTATGGGGTCAGGCTGCCTTACGAGGGGCTTGTCCTTAAGCGCGCTTATGTAGATACGCAAAATACCCGTCTGATACTGCGCAGCGAAAACCCGGCGCATCCGGAAGTTTCGCTGCCCCTGGACGGTCACGATGCCCACATCGTCGGGCGTGTCGCCTGGGTGCTTCAACGGGTTTGACTGCCAAAGACGCGGTGCGAAACCACTGCACGGGCAGTTTGATGCGAACTCCCTTTGGGGAAAGCAGGGCCGGAGCATACGGGCCTGCTTTCCCCCCCTTTCTTTTTCTCAGAATTTGCTTATCTTTAAAGCAGAACAACGAGGAAAACGCTTCAAACCGCTGCTTGTGATGGCTTGCGAGGGAGGGGGCGCCGGTTGCCCTGCCGCGCGCGTCGGGCGTTTTGAAGAGGTGAAAGGAAAATCATGATTCGACCAGTGTTGCAATATCCGGATCCGCGCCTCGGGCGCAAGGCTGAGACAGTGGAGGCCGTCACTCCCGAACTGAGGGAACTTGCCTCGGACATGGCGGAAACCATGTACGCCCGCGATGGCATCGGCCTGGCGGCCCCCCAGGTGGGCGAGTCCATCCGCCTGGTGGTGATGGATGTGTCGGGCCCTGAAAAAAGAGAGGATTTGCGCGTTCTGGTCAATCCGGTCCTGACGCTGTCCGGCCGGGAAGTGGATTCAGAGGAAGGCTGCCTGTCTGTAGCGGACTATCGGTCTTCCGTGTGCCGCAGAGAGCTGGTCCACGTCGAAGCGAAGGACTTGGACGGAAACCCGCTTTCCTTTGACGCTGACGGCTTGCTGGCCATTTGTCTGCAACACGAATGCGACCACCTTGAGGGCACGCTGTTCATCGACCGCATCAGCCGACTCAAGCGCACCATGCTGGACAAGCGGCTTCAGAAAAAGGGGAAGTGACGGGAATGAACAATTCTCCCGCTTTTCCGGAAATTTCCTCTGGCGACGACAGCGCGGGCGACCGCCCCGCGCGAAACAGCGGAACACATTCGGAAGCGCTTGGCGTCGAGGCGAGTGTTGGCAGCCCGCCAGACCTTACGTCGGTACAGGCCGAAGCGGCCCGGCTGGCGGTTGAGCGGCCCGCCCTGCGGGCTGTTTTCATGGGCACGCCCGCCTTTGCCGCGACCATTCTCGAGCGGCTTTTGCCGGCCGGATTTCTTGATGTCGTTGCCGTGTACACCCAACCGGATCGTCCGGCCGGGCGCGGAAAGCAATTGAGCCGCCCGCCGGTGAAAGAGTTGGCCGAGCGGCACGGCATTGCCGTGGAACAGCCTTTGGATTTCAAAAAGACGCCGGGGGGGGACGCGGCCGTGGCCGCTTTGGCCGCCTACGTGCCGGATGTGCTGCTTGTGGCCGCTTACGGCCTTATTTTGCCCCAACGGGTGCTGGACATACCCCGGCTCATGCCGTTGAACGTGCACGCCTCGCTGCTGCCGAAATACCGGGGCGCGGCTCCCATACAACGGGCCATCATGCAGGGAGAGGCTGTTACCGGCGTTACCATCATGCGCATGGAGGCCGGGCTCGACACGGGCCCCATACTGTTGCAGCGGGCTGTGGGCATCGGCATCAACGACACCTCGGCCACGCTGCATGACGAACTGGCGACGGAAGGGGCGGAGCTTCTGCTCATGGCCCTGCAAAGGCTTGCCGCCGGCCGGATGCACGAGATCCCGCAGGAATCCGCAAGGGCCACGCACGCCCCCAAGTTGCGCAAGGAAGAAGGGCTGCTGGATTTCTCTCTGAGCGCACGAGCCCTGCACGCCCATATTCGGGGCGTAACGCCCTGGCCTGGCGCTTTTCTGGTTCTGCGCCGGGAAGGGCAGCCGGATCTTGACGTCCAGGTTGAACCGGGCGTTTTTCCGCTGACAGAGGAAATGGCGCGAACCGCGACCGCTGGCAATGAAAAGGAACCGCAAGGCGCTTGTTCATGCGCCCGCCTGGTCGGTCAGGCCGAGGGCGCGCTTCTGCTCGGTTGCGGCGACGGCGCCTACGCCTTTACGTCATTCAAGCCTGCCGGGCGCAAACGCATGGACGCGGCCGCTTTCTACAACGGCTATATTGCCGGCGCCCGTAACGTGCGATTCAGCGGGCGTTAGGGTAAATTTATTTTGAGATTATCCACTTGATCCCGATCCACCAAAGGGGGTTTCCAAAGGGGGTCACCCCCTTTGGCCGCCGGAGGCAATACCACTCTTGGCCAACTTCAAAATCTCTCTGCTCTAGCCGGCGGAAGCCTCGGTGGTTCACGTGAAACAACACCAGCCGTCTTCCCGCAAACGCGCTCTGTCCGAGTTCATGAGCGCGCCCGTGCCCAGGCCGCCGCGCAAACGGCTGTTTATCGGCCTGGTTACGGGCACTTCCGTGCTCCTTTGCCTTTTTCTTCTGGTCGGCTGGATTATTCCGGTCATCGGCCTTGGCAATATTCATCCCAGCATCCCCTATATCACGGGCATACTGTTTATCGCGTGCATAGGCGTCATTGCCTGGGCCGCACTGAGCCTGGTGCTTCAAGTCTCCATAGGCAGGAATTTTTGGGGATCCTCGCGGGTGCGCGGTCTGGCCAACAGGCTGTTTTTGCCGTGTATGGAGCTGCTGGCGCGTCTTATAGGGGTTTCCGCCGCCGAGGTGCGGCGAAGCTTTATCAAGGTCAATAACGAACTCGCCCAGACCACGGGCGGCTGTTATGAGCCCGAACGGATTTTGCTGTTGCTGCCGCATTGCCTGCAACGGGCGGATTGCGAAATCCGGCTTACGAACACGGTTGATGCCTGCAGACGGTGCGGCCGCTGCCCCATTGCCGGCTTGCTCGCCTTGCGGGATCATTACGGCGTCCGCCTGGCCATTGCCACCGGCGGCTCCATTGCCCGCAGGATTGTGGTGGAAACCCGCCCCGGGCTGATTATTGCCGTGGCCTGCGAGCGCGACCTCACGTCGGGCATACAGGATACTCATCCGCTGCCCGTCTACGGAATCCTGAACCATCGCCCGGAAGGGCCCTGCCACAATACGCAAGTAGCCCTCCGCCTGGTGGAGGAAGCGTTGCGAAGTTTCATCGCCCCGGACAAGCTGCCCGAGGGAAATTACCGGAGCCTGAATGCCGAAGAACAGTAATTCTCAAGAAGTTCGCGCGCAATCCGTAAAAAAGCGCGGCTCTCTCCGGCTGCACCGCGCGGGACACGACCCGCGCGCCGCCGCCCTGACGGTTCTGTCCCGGGTGCTGGACGGCCGGGCCGATTCCCAGGCCGCGCTTGACGAGGCTTTGCACTCGTCTTTGCTGACTCCCACGGACAAACGCCTTTGCACGGAACTGGTCTATGGCGTGCTGCGCCGCTATATCGCCCTGGAAGACTTTGCCAACGGGTTTTTGAGCAAGCCGGACAAATTGCCCGCGGAAATGCGGTTGGCCCTGCTGCAGGCCCTGTATGAGATGGCCTGCCTGCGCATTCCGCACCATGCCAGCGTGGGCTGGACAGTGACGCATATACGCAATCGCTTTGGCCAGGGGCTTTCCAGAGTGGCCAATGGAGCCCTGCGCTCCATGCAGCGCTCTCTGGATGAATTCGGCAATCCCCGCCGTGTCCTTCGGGACGCAGATGCGGCTGAAGACGCTCTGGCGCGTTTCTTCGCCGTGCCAGCCTGGATTGTGGCGCTCTGGCTCCGGCACTACGGCCTGGAAGGGACCCACGCCCTGCTTGAGGCGGCGCAAGGGCCCGCTCCTTCGGGCCTGCGCCTGAACCGGGCCCGATCTGACTGGGAGCAGGCGAAAGCCGCTTTGGTTGCGCTTTATCAACTAGCGCAGATCAAAGAATCGGTGCATCAACGGACGACCGGAACGGAAATATCCGACGGAGAGGCGCGAACCCAACATAACGCATTTGAACCGGGCGAGACAACGGGCATAGAAAAGAACGAGTTGGGAGCCGTATTGTTGAAGCCGCCCGCTACTTCCAAGGAAAAGCTTTTTCTGGCCGGCGCCTGCGGGCTGGCCTTTCCCGGCCCGCTTCCGTGGCAAACCCGTGACCTGCTTCAGGAAGGCAAAGCCAGCCGGCAAAGCGCGGCTTCTTACGAGGTTCTGGAAGCCTTTGAACCGGCTTCGTGGCGTCTGCCCATATGGGACTGCTGCGCCGGCCGGGGAGGGAAAACCCTGGCCCTGCTCGAGCAGGGCATTGCGGTGTGCCTGGCCTCGGACCCGTCTGAGCACAGGCTGAACGCGTTGTCGGAGGAATACGCGCGTCTTAAGCTGACGGCTCCGCCATGCCCGGAAGTTTTACCGCTGACCGCTGAAGAATCGGCCGCTCGTCTGGCCGAACAGTCCAGGACATTCGGCACCATTCTGATCGACGTCCCCTGCTCCGGCCTGGGCACCCTGAGCCGCCGCCCGGAAATCAGATTCCGTCGCACGCCGGGCGATCTGGACAAGCTCGCGGACACGCAAAAGCGGATACTGGCCCTGGCCTGGGAACGTCTGGAGCCGGGCGGCAGCATCATATATTTGACCTGCACTCTTAATCCGGCGGAAAATGAGGGACAGGTAGCAGCTTTTCTTGAACAGAGTGAAAATGCTGAACTTTTGCGGGAATTTCGAACGGATTTTTCTTCCCCGTTGCGGGAATTTTTCTACGGCGCCCAAATCAGAAAACGCCCGTAGCGGGCGCTCAGACTGCTGGCAAAGCCAGTATTGTCGAAGCCGATTGGCGCGAGCGGGGCTTTGCCCCACGCCCCACAAGGGCTTGCCAGCCCTTGACCCGGCATTTGGGTTGTAGCGGGCGCTTTCTGGTTCATGCATATTGGCGGGAGCCTTGTTTGGGAACACCCGCCGGAATATCGCCACAATACGCCCTCCCGTATGGGGTTTCCAAAGGGGTTCACACAGAGCCTGTGTCCCCGACCCCCTTTGGCCGCCGGAGGCATTCTTCAGCAATCGGTTTTAAAGCCAGCGGGTAATGTCGGGCCGGGGCAGAGTAACGAAGGCTTCGGCCAGTTGTTTCGGGGTGGTTGTGGCCGCGCCCACCTGGCCGACGACAATTCCGGCCGCGTAGTTGGCCAGCAGGCAGGCGGTGACGAGGTCCACGCCGGCGGCCAGACCCATGGCAATGGTAGCGATGACCGTATCGCCAGCCCCGGTGACATCAAAGACCTGCTGGGCCGCGGTGGGGATATGCCAGACGGTTTTCGCGTCTTCAAACACCGCCATGCCTCTGCTGCCCAGCGTGGTGACCAGATGCCCGCAACCGAGGCGTTTAATGAGGCTTTGCCCGGCCAGGACGATGTCTTGCGGCGTTTTAACCGGCAGGCGCGCCGCCTCGCTGGTCTCCTTGGCGTTGGGCGTTAACAGGCTGACCCCTTTGTACAGATGAATGTTCTGGGGCTTGGGGTCCACCAGTACGGGAATGGGCCTGCCGGCCTTTTGCAGCAGTTTTTGCAGGCCGGTGACCATTTTTTGGGAAACCATGCCCTTGCCGTAATCTGACAGAACCAGAGCGTCGCAGGTCTCCAAATGGTCCGCGACGAGGCGGAGGAGCGCGGCGGTTTCTTTGGCCGAAAAAGGGCCGGCGTCTTCTTTGTCAAAGCGCAAGACCTGCTGCTGGCGTGCCAGGATGCGGGTTTTTGTGGTTGTGGGGCGGTTTTCAAGGGTCAGCAGCGAATGCTCGATTCCTTCCCCGGCAAGGCAGGCGTCCATGACCTGGCCCATGGCGTCGTTGCCCCGCACGCCGACAAGCACGGCCCGGCCTCTCAGGGAGGTGACGTTTCTGGCCACGTTGCCGGCCCCCCCCACAAGTTGCTTTTCCCCCTCAATACGCACCACCGGCACAGGGGCTTCCGGCGATATGCGGTCGGCGTCGCCGGTCAGGTACTCGTCGACCATGACGTCGCCCACAATAAGAATTTTGGTTTGGGTGAGTTTTTCCATGCAGCTGACGAGCCGGGAAGGCTCATGAACTGATGCGGCGTGCGCCCCGGCGGGAATGATGGCTGGCATCCGGTGTCTCCTGGTTGGGCGCTTATTTGTCGGACTGGTTTGTGTTTCCGGGAATCGCGTCTTTGGGGGCTCCGGCGTCCAGGGCGGCGTTTTGGGCTCCGCCCAGAGCCTGGCGTGTGCGCGCGCCCAGAGCGGCATGGGCGGATGCCGACAGGGCGGGTTTTTCCGAGCCGGCCAGGGCGGTGTTGTCGGCGCCGGACAAAGAGAGGCGTTTGGTGGCATCGAGCGCTTCGTGCGAACTGCCCTCAAGCGGCGAATGGTTTTGCCCGGCAAGAGCGGCATTGCCCGCGCCGGCAATGGCGGGGTGAATTTGGGCTTCCAGGGCCGGGCTGGCAAGTCTGGTAAGCAGCGCCTCCAATTCGGCCTTGCTGTTATAGCTGAGGCTGATTTTTCCCTTATCCTCCTTGCCTGTGACGCGGACCGAGGTGTTCAGAAGACCGCTGATTCTGGCCTGGATTTCCAGCAACCTGGCGCTCTGGGGCCTGGATTTTTTGCTTTCCAAAACGGGGGCTGGGCCGCGATCCAACGAAGGCTCTGCCGCCTCTTGCGGGCGGAACGGCGTTCCGCCCGCGAGTTCGTCTTGGTCGTTCGCAAACGCGCGCAGAAGGCTGTCAAATTCCGGCTCGCCCTTTTCTTTCCAGGCGGCGGCCAGGCCTTCGGCTTCGCGAACGGACAGGTGTCGGTCAATAATCAGGTTTTTCAGGCGTTCCTGGGCCTGCGGATCGCTTATGGCGAGCAGGGATCGGGCGTGGCCGGCGGAGAGCCTGCCATCGGCCAGATCCTTGCGCGTGGCCTCGGGCAGGGAAAGCAGGCGCAGGCTGTTAGCTATGGCGGAGCGGCTCTTGCCGAGCTTTTTCGCCAAATCATCCTGGCTGAGCCCGAATTCGTCCTTCAGGGTTTGAATACCGAGCGCTTCTTCAATAGGGTTAAGGTCTTCGCGCTGCAAATTCTCGATAAGGGCGGCGGCCAGCGTGTCCTGGGCGGAAAAAGAACGGATCAGCACGGGGATTTCGGTTAGTCCGGCCAATTGGCTTGCCCGCCAGCGGCGTTCTCCGGCAACGATTTCATATTTGCCGGGCTTGGCCGGCCCGCAAGGCCGGACCAGCAAAGGCTGCAAAATTCCCTGGCTGCGGATGGAGGCGGCCAGTTCTTCCAGCGCCTTTTCGTTGAATTTGCGACGCGGCTGATTGGGGTTGGGAATGATGTCTTTGAGGAGCAAAACCTGAACGCCGCTAAGGTCGCGGGCTTCGCTTGTTTCCCGGATAAGGGCGTCCAGGCCTTTGCCAAGCCCGGTGGAAATCGCTGCCATGGGAGAGTCTCCTTGTATTCCGTTACTTCCTGGGGTTCCGTCGACCGTGGTTTTTGGCGCGGGTATCGCGACATGTTGGCCTTGACAGAACAGGGGCAAGAGGATGAACTGCATCAGGCGCGGTTGCCCGGCGCGCCAGCGCAAGGGCGTTATGTTGACCTGTTACCATAGAGGTGTTTTTCATGGCTCATGCCGATCATTTTCTTCCGCTTTACGATAAAGACGGCGGTCTGTACGCCGTCATGCTGAGCGCCAGCCTGTGGGCCCGCAACCGGCACAAGCTTGAGCCGCTGATCCGCGGCATGCTTGAGGAAATGGAGCCCACAGCCAGGCCGGAACCCCTGCACGAATGGGAGGAGTTCAAATCGTACTGGGACTTCAAATATCCTCTTTGCACGGATGTAACGTGCGGCAACTGCCAGACCCGGACCGACAACTGGCTTACCGACCCGTCAAAGCCGTTCAGGCTGAAAAGCGCGCAGCTTGGCGGTCTTATTGTTTTTCATTGCAATACATGCGGGGCAACGGTTCGGAAAAAGCATTTCAAAGATCACATGTGTTTTGAGTTCAGCGTGGACGCCTGCGGCCGAGAGTGAGAGACCATTTGTCCGCGCGTTTACGGGCTGGCTTGCGTTGTCGGTTTTGCTCAATCCCTGCGCACGGGCCTGCGGAGCACCACTTCCTTGGCAAGGGCCAGATAGGATTCCGCCCCTTTGGACTTTATGTCATAGTGGATGATTGATTTGCCGTGGCTGGGCGCCTCGGACAGGCGGACGTTTCTGGGCACGACCGTTTCGAAAAGATGATCGGGAAAGCATTTACGGACCTCGTTCTTCACCTGGCGCGTCAATTTGTTGCGGGTGTCGTACATGGTGAGCACCACGCCGAGAAGCGAAAGAGAGGTGTTCAGCCGTTTGCGGACCAGTTCATAGGTATGCAGCAGTTTAACGATGCCTTCCAGGGCGAAAAATTCGCACTGAAGCGGGATAAGAAGCTCCCGGGCCGCGCAGAGGGCGTTGAGGGTCAGCAGGCCGAGCGAGGGGGGGCAATCGAGAACAATGTAGTCGAATCGCGCTTCAACCGCTTTGATCACTTCGCTCAAATAATATTCCCGGCCAATTTTATCCACCAACTCCATTTCCACCGCCACCAAATCCGTTGTTGACGGAAGAACGGACAGGTACGGGCTGATAGTAGGCGTTATGGCCTGCTCCGCCAGTTCGGGTTGGAAAAACGCGGGGTAAAGGTTTGCCTTTCCCGCTGCAATGTCCAGCCCGCTGGTTGAGTTCGCTTGCGGGTCACAATCTACGAGCAAAACCCGTTTTTCCATGACCGCCAGAGACGCTGCCAGATTGATCGCCGTGGTTGTCTTGCCCACGCCGCCTTTTTGGTTCGCAATAGCTATTATTCTGGACACAGTAGGACCTCGCAGAGGATGGGCAGTTTCACGTGAAACACGGAACACATGAGGCAGTGCTTACGCCAGATTCAATTTTTGCGTCCAGCGGCGCTTAGCAAATACTCATACTGAAAATGCAAAAGCGAGTCAACACGCCGAGCTGTTTCACGTGAAACACTACATGTTGAATCCTCGATTGCTTGCGGGGAGCGCGGCCGTTATGCGATCGCACTGGAAGTCGGAAGACGGATGCCAAGATTGCGGGGATGGTTCGTGGGTGCTGGGCGCGAGGAAAGTGCTGTTTCACGTGAAACAGCGCTTTGAAGGCGTGAGAGTGGCTTATTGGTAGTATTGCTTGTACCAAGCTACAAAATTCGCAATGCCGACTTTCAAAGGAGTTTTAGGCAAAAATCCAGTCTCGTTGTGTAGAGGGGCAATATCGGCAAAGGTTGCCTGCACGTCCCCGGGTTGCATGGGTAACAAATCCAGCTTGGCTGTGCGGTTCAAAGTCTTTTCCAGGGTTTTGATAAAATCGCCCAGGCGAACCGCGCTATTATTTCCTATGTTGTAAAGCCGGTAGGGAGCCTGACTTATGGAAGGTCGGGGCGACTCGGGATTCCAGGCCGGCGAGGGCGCTGCCGGGCGGTCAAGCACAGCGACCACCCCGTCCACGATGTCATCAATATACGTGAAATCTCTCAGCATATCCCCGTTGTTAAAAACCGGTATGCTGCGCCCTTCCAGTATGGCTTTGGTGAAAATGAACAAGGCCATGTCAGGGCGGCCCCATGGTCCGTATACGGTAAAAAAACGCAGGCCGGTGGTAGGCAGGCTATACAGGTGGCTGTACGTGTGGGCCATCATCTCATTGCTTTTCTTCGTGGCAGCGTACAGGCTGACCGGATGGTCCACGGGCTGGTCGGCCGAAAAGGGCAGCTGCGTGTTCAATCCGTATACAGAGCTGGAAGACGCGTAAACCAGGTGCGCTACCTTGTGGTGGCGGCAGGCCTCCAGCAGGTTGGCAAAGCCGACGATGTTGGACTGGATGTAGGCATCAGGATTGACCAGGCTGTAACGCACCCCGGCCTGGGCCGCCAGATTGATAACATGGGTAAAACATTCGGCCGCAAAGAGCGCGGTCACCCCGTCCGCGTTCGCCAGATCCAGTTCCTCCATGCGAAAACCGGAAAAAGCCGCCAGTTCCCGTGCCCTGTCCCGTTTTAACTGTGGGCTGTAGTAGTCGTTGAAGTTATCAAGGCCGACCACCGTATGCCCTGATTGGGCGAGACGGGCGCAGGTATGGTAGCCGATGAAGCCGGCGGCGCCGGTAACCAGAATATGCATGCTGCTTACGCCTGTGATTTAATGATTTCGAGTGTGCTTGGGATTGGGTGCACTACGGCTTTTTTTGCCGCATGACGCGCGCCCGGCCTTGTCATGCCAGGAGCAGGCCTGACAAGGCCGCGCGCAAGAATACGCCGGCCCGCTCTTCCAGGGAGGGCTTGGCAAGGATGGCGTTGAAATCGGGCAGCAGCACATACAGTATTCCCCCGTGGATCTGCTGCGTAAAAGGAACGTTGAGGGAAAGTTTTAGCCCTGAAAGCTCCACGGGCGGGGTCCCGAGCATAATGGCCACTCTGGGGGCGATATGCCGCAGCCCCGCCTGAAAAAAGTCGTCTGTCCCTCCGGGCGCGGATTCTTCCCCATTGAGGGGGGCGGGAGCGCCTTTGCTTTCGCCAGAGGAAGTAAGACGCACCGGCCAAAAAGCGCTGGACCCTTTGGGCAGCCGCAAAGAGTTGATAAGGCGGCGCAGGCAGGCGGAACGCTCCTTGTCTCCCCGGCCAGCCAGATCCTCGCCCAACTCGGCATAGGTCCAGAGTATGGGCGCGGGATTGGTGCGCTCCAGCAGGGACCGCCATGCTTCCGGATAAGCGCGGAAGTTCGGCGGCGCGGAATCCTTCAGCGTTTGGGCGCCGGCCCTGGCAGGAGCCTTGTCGGGCCGCGCTGCCTTTTGGGATGCCTCAGGGCTGTTTCCGGCATGGTCCGGCAACGGTTCCGGCTCTGGCGCGAACTCGGAAGCACAGGCGCTCCCTTCGTTCTGCGGGCCGGCCGAGGGAGTTTTCCCGGTCAGGACTTCCCCCAACAGTTCGCTAATGCCCGCGGCGCGCCATGGGCGGAGCATTTCCGCCAGGGTCAGAGGGTTAATAGCCAATCGAGCAACCTCCAGGCCGCGTCCGCTTTGGACATGGCGGGCCACTGTTCCTCCCGGCCGGCGTCATCACAGACGAACAGCCGGTTGGTGGGAACGGCAAAGCCGGAATCGGGCGCGGAGATAAGATTGCCGGCAATCATGTTGGCCCGTTTTCTCCGCATTTTTTCCCTGGCCTGTTCGGCAAGGTTTTCGGATTCCGCGGCAAAGCCGAGAATCCGCTGCCGAGGCTCGGCTTCGGCCGCCAGCGTGGCCAGAATATCCGGGTTGGGGAGAAAGCGGACGTCAAAGCCCGCGCTTGCGCCGCTTTTTTTAAATTTACCCTTGCCAAAGGGCTCTGGGGAAAAATCCGCAACCGCGGCGGTGAAAATGCCAAGATCCGCCCAGGGCCAGAGCTCCAGGGCTTTGTCGAGCATCTGGCGGGCCGAGCTCACATCGTGGCGCTGCACGCCGGCAGGCAGCCAGGGTACGCCAGGGCCGGCCAGGGCATAGACAAAGGCGCCCCGCAAATAGGCGGCATGGGCGATGCTGGCCCCCATCAGTCCGGTGGACCGGTTCGTCCAGACGCGCACATCGTCCCACTGCTCGCGCGTGGGGCCAAGGGTCAAGAGAACGGTTTTGCCGACCATGTCCTGGGGCAGCAGCGCCTTGGCCGCCGCCAGGACCAGTTCCGGCATATCCGCCAGTTTGCCCTGGCCGCTGTCGCCGCAGGCGACCGTGCCGGAATCCGGCTGCACAACAATCGCGCCGCGTTGGAGCAGTATATCCAGATTGCACTGCGTGGCCGGGTTGTTCCACATGCGGGGGTTCATGGCCGGGGCCAGGATCAGGGAGCCCTCAAAGGCCAGCGCCTGGGCCGAGAGCATGTCGTCGGCCATGCCGTGAGCCAGGCGGGCCAGGGTGGCGGCGGTGGCCGGCGCGATCATGAAAGCGTCGGCCGCCTGCCCGGGAATAAGGTGCCCGAAGATCTGCCCGGCATCCTGGCCGAACATGCGGGTAAAGACCACCTCCGCGCCAAGGGACTCAAAGGTCAACGGGGTGATAAAGCGGGCGGCGGACTCCGTAAGGGTGATGCTGACGCTCACGCCGAGCTTTTGCAGGGCGCGCATCAATTCCACGGCCTTGTACGCGGCAACGGAGCCGCAGACCCCCAGATGGAGCTTGCGGCCCCGAAGGGCGGAGAAAGGGTGCAGTCCGGACATTATTTGGCCAGGGTTTGCTGACCCCCGGATCCGGATGAGCTCGCGGGCGGAGAGTAGGCGTTGACGTTGACCGAGCTTGAATCCCCTTCAAGCCGGGACGAAACAAAGAGGCGCATATCGGTAAAAATCAGCCCGTCGCTGAGTTGAAAGGTCGCTATCCGATCCGGCTTTTCAAAAACGAGGGTGGATTCCTTGGCGCGAAGCACCGAACGCAGGGTCCAGCCGTTACTGGCCATGTTCCGGCGTACGGTATTCATGAGGGAAACCAGTTCAAGACGGCCCGAAAAGCGTTGCGTGCCGCATTTGACTCCGGAAGGGGCAAAGGTGACAAAGGTGTCGCCGCGTTTTTCGCTCATATCATTGGGGATGGGGATATCCGGAAATTCGCTGAAATAATAAGGGGTTCCCGAAACCGGTTCGGAACTGGAAAAGGGGTTCGTCAGCGTACCGTCAGAAGCGCAGCCCGCGCAGAAAAAGACGAAAAGACAGCACAACAGAACGCGAAAGGGGGTACCCATAGAAACTCCTGGAACGTTTAAGAGGTCAAGGAGGCATCCCTCATACGGCAAAGATGCCTGCGCTTTATCCGCCAAAGTCGTTTTCAGTATCCATTCCCAACGTTGGCAAAAGTTTAGAATAAGTCAAGAAAAAAATGGAAACCGCCACGCCGCAGCATGGGACAGCGCTTTGTGAAGGCGAAACCGCGCCAGTCTGGAGCGTTACCGCTCCTGCCGCGTTCCGTCCATGGCGTCGGCCGTGTGCAGATCGACGAAAAACGAGGCCCCGCCGAGTTTGGGATGGTGGGAGACAGCGCCGATTTCGCCGCCCCAAAGGGAGATCATGGCATGGACGATGGACAGGCCCAGCCCCATGCCCTGGTGTTTTTCCTTGGTGGTGAAGAAGGGATCAAAAATGCGCTCGCTGCCCTTGGGCAGCCCGGGGCCGTTGTCCGCTACTTCCAGCCGGGCCTTTGTGCCGCTTTCGTCAAGAGTAGCCTTGAGCAGTATTTGGGGCGCAAAGCCGGGGCCTTTTTTCTGCGAGCGGCCGTCCAGGGCGTGGATGGCGTTGGCCAGCAGATTGACCACCACCTGCTGAAGCTGGACCGC
Organism: Desulfovibrio sp.; assembly: GCA_031550695.1. Taxonomy (GTDB): domain Bacteria; phylum Desulfobacterota; class Desulfovibrionia; order Desulfovibrionales; family Desulfovibrionaceae; genus Frigididesulfovibrio. The sequence goes on from JAVBOI010000064.1 coordinate 24,386, forward strand.
ATTGCTGCGCACCGGGGGCAGTTGCGCGGCAAAGTCTTTGGTCACGCGAATATTGCGCGTTTCAAGCTGCTGTCGCATCACGCCGAGAGAGGTGTCAACTGTTGCGGCCAGGTCGACGGCTTCGACAGGGACGCTGCCCTCCTGCATGACCAGGGCGCGCATATGCGTGATGATGCTGCGAATTTTGTCCGCCTCGCTCATGATAAGCGTAAGGCGTTCCTGGGTGGTTTCCGGCGGCAGTTCGCCCTGCTTTTCCAGCAGCATTTGCATGCCGCTGGCATACAGGTGCAGGGCGGACAAGGGCTGATTGATTTCATGGGCAATACCGCCGGCCAGGGCGCTCATGGCTTCCAGCTTGCGGGCGCGTTGCAGTTGCTGGCTCATGCGCAGGCGGGCGGTAATGTCTTCCAGCATGACAATCAGCGCCCGGACCACATGCCGCTTGCCCGGGTGTTTGCCCGGTTTTACCGGGCAGGTCACCAGGCGGACGCTATGCTCCTTGCTGTCCTGAAAGATAACGCTGAATTCCTTTTCATGGCTGTTCCCGTCGTTGAGGGAGGCGTAAATGGGACAGCTCGCGCACGTGCTTTTGTCAGAAGCCGCATCCGGCGCATGCTTCGCAAAGTGGGGGCAGCCCAGCACTTCGCAAATGGGGCGGTTAAGCCTGAAGCCTTCGGCAAACCACTGGCTCATCCGCACGTTGCCCGTTTTGATGCGCAGCTTGGTGTCCAGAAGGGCGATGCCGATGGAAAGGTTGTCGGTGATGATGCGGTAGCTTTGCTCGCTCAAATCCAGCGCCTGCTGCACGCGCAGTCTGGAGGTCACGTTGAAGCCCACTTTCAGGATGCACGAAACGCCGTCAACCTCGCCAAAAGGATACGAATAGACCCGGAAGGCATAATTGTTTTTGGAATGAATCCACTCGATCACACTGGAACTGCGGTTGTTGATGCCCCCCAGCGGAGCGCAGAAACGGCAGGGCGCATCCTGGTCGCGCAAGGCGGCGTAGCAGCGCTTGTCGCCGGGCGGGCCGAAATACTGGTCAAAGGTTTTGTTCCGGAAAAGGATGCGGTGATCGCTGGATACCAGGACCACATAACAGGGCAGCAGATCCACGATGCGGGCCAGGCGGTCGCGGTCCGCGGCCGAAGAGCCGGAAAAGGCCTGGGCCAGGGCGGCGGCTTCTTCCCTTTCCTGGTCAATGTCCGTGCGTGGAGGATTGGCCATGGCGATCAGGCCCTCTTTGGGGTGCGTTTGCTGTGCGATGACCGAAAATGCACGCGCATGGGCGCATGGCGGATGCCGAAAAGCGCGCGCAGGGAACGTTCCAGATACCGGGCGTAAGCGGGCGATATTTTGTCGGCGCTGTTGACAAAGAAGACAAAGGTCGGCGGCCGGCTCTCCGCCTGCGTCAGATAGAAGAATTTGGCCCGGCTGCGGCCTACAATGGGCGGCTGGTGCCGTTCGAGCACTTCCGTCATGGCCCGGTTCAACTGGCCCGTGGGCACGCGCACCGCGCATTCCTGGCGGATGGCGCGGGCCTGGGGCACGATTTTTTTCAGGTTATGCCTGTTTTTCGCCGAAACGAACAGCAGGGGAACATGCGGGCAAAAAACCAGGGCATCTTTATACAGCGTTTGAATTTCCTTGCGCTTTTTCTGGTCGATCAAATCGCTTTTGTTCACCAGCAGCATAAAGGGCGTTTTGCGCTCGTGGAGCAGGTCGATCAGGCGCTTGTCCTGCAGGGCCAGTCCCACGGTCGCGTCCAGCACCAGCAGCGTGACATGTGCCTTGGTGGTGCTTTTAAGGGACGAGTTCACGCTGTAGCGCTCGACCGTATCGGTAATCTTCGCGCGGCGGCGCACCCCGGCCGTATCCACGAAAACGCACGGTTCGCCGTCAATTTCCGTGCTCACGTCCACGCTGTCGCGGGTTGTGCCGGCCATATCGCTGACGATCATGCGCGTCTCGCCCACCAGGGCGTTCACCAGCGAGGATTTGCCGGCATTGGGCCGGCCGAGCAGGCACAGGCGCAAAGGCCCGGCGGAAAGTTCCAGTTCCTCGGATTCGCCCACTGCCTCCTCCAACTCGGCGTCGGGGGGCAGTTCGCTTTCGTCGTCACTTGCCGTTTCAGATTCCGCTTCAGGTTCCGGCACTTCATCCGTGTCGCCGTTATCCGGGGGGAGAGAGGCGGGTTCTGACGTATCGGGGACAGGCAACTCCGGCGGCGGGGAAACGGCGGCTTCTTTCCTGGAGTCTTCTTCCGCCAGAGCGGCCTTGAGCCGCTTTTTCTGGCGCCGGGAGGCACCCGCGAACAAGACGGAGCCTTCGGCTTCCCCGGTCTCGTCCGGCTCCGGCTCCGCCGGGAAAAGGCGCTCGCGTAGTTCTTCTTCCAACTCCCTGATATTAAAGCCGTGGGCGGCGGAGCAGGGCAGCATGTCCAGGCCGAGTTCGTGGAATTCTGCCAGCAGAATGTCCGCCTTTTCCGGGCCGTCCACTTTGTTCACCACCACCAGCAGCGGCTTGCCCAGACGGCGCAGAAAATCGGCCAGATGTCGGTCAAAGGGCGTCAGTCCGTCGCGAGCGTCCACCACCAGGCACAACAGGTCCGACTCGCGAACGGCCTCCCTGGCCTGCTCCAGAATGGCGGCCTCGAATCCGCGAATGCCTTCCGGCCCTTGCTCCACGCGGGCGTGTTCATCCAGGGTGACGCCGCCGGTATCGATCAGAAAAAAATCCTCCCGTCCCCTGCTACGCACCACGCCTTCCATGCGATCCCTGGTGACGCCGGGCCGGTCATGGGTAATGGCGCGATTGCTGCGGATAAGGCGGTTGAAAAGCGTGGATTTGCCCACATTGGGGCGACCGAGAAGGACGATTCTGGGCGTGCGGAGGCTGTCGGACATGGTATGCGTTATTTTTGCCGGGGTTGCGGGTTGGCTGGGCGGGCGTATCGCCGCGTGGGAAAAAAAGCTCAGGCGAGTCTGTCAGATCTGCCTGAGCTTTTTCGCGCGCGGCCGGTCCGTGCGAGCAGAAAGGCCGGGTGCGGCTCTTAGTTGATTCTGTGCCCGGCGTTTCTCAGGCGTGTTTTGGCCCGCTCCAGGTTCTGGGCGTTGAGCAATATGTAACAGGTGTTGTACGTGAAGACGCAGTAAACCGATATCTGGGCCGAGGCCAGCACCGTGGTAAGGCTGGACAGCATGCCGACCTTGTGGATGGTGGCGCTTTCCACCACTTTCAGACAGGCAAAGCCGGAAAAGACTTCCATGCTCGGGTTCTTTTCCCAGAGAACCGGAATGTTCTCTTCGGCCAGCACCAGGGAAAGTTCTTCGCTGGTGCGCGACAAACTGGCGAAAGACGATGCGGGCAACACGGAAAAATCGGGCAAAGGCGCGTCGGCCGGCAGCTTGCAGATGGCGTACTGGCCGGGCATGACTTCAAGTTTCAGGCCGCTTAAGCGCGAAGCCTCGTGCTTGCGGTTGTGCTCGATGAGCGAAAAGGCCATGCGCCTTGTGGCGTCGGCCATTCTGCGTTCGTCTTCCTCGTTTTCCGCCACCAGCAGGGGCAGGGGCCGGGGCGCGCCGTTTTCGTCAAGGCTGACAAAGGTCATATACGAGGTGCCCACGTGGCGGACCGCGCCCGTAAGGGGATCTTCGGCCTCGGTGCGAATGCCCACTTCCATGGAGCTGTTCCAGACGGCGTTGACGGAGCCGTGAAAGTGCACAATTTCATTGGGCAGGACCGGGCCCAGGAAAGACATATACTCCACGGCCACGGTGGCGATGCGGCTGCGCGCATAACGCATGGCCACCAGGCTGCCGACTTCATCCAGGTGGCGCATGAGGTTGCCGCCGTGAACAGAGCCCGCGTGGTTGGCTTCTTCAGGCAAGGGGCGGTGCATGATGCTCACCCGGGTGGAACTGGCGAGTTTGCCTTTCATCGTGGAAGTCCTCCATGGTAAGGTGTGTTGCTTGTATATATCGTAAGATTGCGATTGCTTCCAGCGGCTTTCTTTGGCGGCCAAAAATGGCCTGTTTTCGTTAATATTCCAATATTACAGTGTGATGAGTTGCCGCTGCTAAATTTTGCCCTAACGGCCCGGAAAGGCCGGCCCGGCGAATTTGATCCGGCCCTTGCCCAGCAGGTCGTGCATGTGGACGATTCCGGTTACGGCGTCCTCTCCGTTCACGACCGGGAGCACGGTAATGGCTTTTTGCTCCATAATATCCATAAGCTCCGCCGCGCTCATGTCCGTAAGGGCGTGGCGGGGGTTGCGGGTCATTATTCCGGCCACGGGCCGGTGCGGATCAAGCCTGCCCTGGCAGACAATGCGCCGGACGTCGCCGTCCGTTACAATGCCCGTGAGGCGTTTTTGCCCGTCCGTGAGAATTACCGCGCCATAGCCGCCTTTGTCCAGAATATCCAGGGCCTCGCGTATGGGAGCCGAATCTTTGGCCAGCGGAATAGCGTCCGTGTGCATAATGTCCGCGACCGAAAGGCTGAGGTGCTGCCCCAGGGCCCCGCCAGGATGATAGCGGCGAAAATCTTTGGCCGTGAAAGATTTTATGTCAATAAGGCAAACAGCCAGAGCATCGCCCAGGGCCAGGGTGGCCGTGGTGCTGCTGGTGGGCGCGAGGTTCATGGGGCAGGCCTCGCGCGGTATGGAGCAGTCAATGACCACGTCGGCCAGTTCGGCCAGCGGCGAATGCAGTCCGGAAGTGATGGCGATAACTTTGGCGCCCAGGCTGCGTAGCGACGGGAGAATGGCATTCAGTTCGTCCGTCCGGCCGGAATAGGAAATGGCAATGATCACGTCGCCTTCCCTGACCGAGCCGAGATCGCCGTGAGCCCCTTCCACCGGGTGCAGAAAATAGGCCGGCGTGCCGGTGGAGGACAGCGTGGCGGCTATCTTGCGCCCGACCAGCCCGGATTTGCCGATGCCGGTTATGGCCACCCGCCCCTTGCAGGCGGCAAGCATATCCACGGCAAGGGCGAAGGACGGGCCGAGCAGGCCACGCACATTGGCCAGGCCGTCCATCTCTATGCCGATAACTTCCTTGCCGCGTTCGATCCAGTTGTGTGCCATGGTGATCCCTATGCCTTCTGCCCGGGAGGCGCCAAAAAGTGCGCTCGAAAAACCGGACGCCAGCATATCTCCCTTAGTATGTGTTTATACGGCATTGGTCAACAAACCCGTGACCGGTCGGCCGGAAAACAGCGGGCCGCGGAAAGGCGCATGGCCAATCCGCGGGAAAAAACAGAGGGAAAAGGGCTAACCTTCGTTGTGCCGCGCCCTTTTCCTTGCGCGCGTTTTTTCGCTCTCCCTATTCGGCGTAATATTCCTGCAGGCTGCGCACGTTCAGGCCGTGCTTTCTGGCGTCGGCAATGGCCAGGGCAATGGCCTTGGCTCCGTCCAGAGTGGTGCTGTACGGCACGCCGTATTGCAGGGTGCTCTGGCGGATGGACTTGGAATCCTGCACCGTGAGCTTGCCAGAGGCGGTGTTGATCACCAGGGACACGTCGCCGTTGATGATCCGGTCCACAATGTTCGGCCGTCCCTCGTACACTTTCAGCACCGGCGTGGCGGGCACGCCCGCTTCCTTGAGCAGTTTGGCCGTACCGGAGGTGGCCAGGATTTCAAAGCCGAGTTCGTGGAAAATGCCGGCAACCTCAGGAGTATACGGCTTGTCGTGGTCATTGACGGAAATGAACACCTTGCCGGAAGAGGGCAGGCGCTGGCCGGCCGCGAGCTGGCCTTTCATGAAGGCTTCCTCAAAGCTGCCGGCAATGCCCATTACTTCGCCAGTGGAGCGCATTTCCGGTCCAAGCAGAATATCCACGCCAGGGAAACGGTTAAAGGGGAAGACCGCTTCCTTGACCGAAATATAGCCGCTTTTGTTGACCGCGGCCGGCTTCAGGTCCTTCAACTTCTCCCCGAGCATGAGCAGCGTGGCCAGGCGGGGCAGGGGCACGCCCGTGGCCTTGGACACAAAGGGCGCCGTGCGCGAGGCCCTGGGGTTGACCTCAAGCACGTAGACCCGGCCGTCCTTGACCGCGAACTGCACGTTCATGAGGCCGATGACGCGCAGTTCCTTGGCCAGGGCTCTCGTCTGGCGGGCGATTTCCCCGATGATGGAAGGCGACAGGGTATGGGGCGGCAACACGCAGGCCGAATCGCCCGAATGGATGCCGGCTTCCTCGATATGTTCCATAATGCCGGCCACGTAGCAGTCGTCGGCGTCGCACAGGGCGTCCACGTCCACTTCCGTGGCGTGTTCAAGGAACTTGTCGATGAGAATGGGGTGCTCCGGGGCTTTGTCGCGCAGCACGTCGGCAAAGTATTCCTTGAGCTGTTCCCCGTCATAGACCACCATCATGGCCCGGCCGCCAAGCACGTAAGAGGGGCGCACCACCACGGGATAGCCTATTTCCCCGGCCGCGGTCATGGCTTCGGCCGGGTTCATGGCAATGGCGTTGGCCGGTTGGAGCAGGTCGAGCTTTTTGATCAGGGCCTGAAAGCGTTCGCGGTCTTCGGCCCGGTCAATGGAGTCCGGCGAGGTGCCGATAATGGGCACCCCGGCCCGCATCAGGGGCACGGCCAGGTTCAGGGGCGTCTGCCCGCCGAACTGCACGATCACGCCGTCGGGTTTTTCCGTTTCCACGATGTTCATGACGTCTTCAAAGGTCAGGGGCTCGAAGTAGAGGCGGTCGGAGGTGTCAAAGTCGGTGGAAACTGTCTCCGGGTTGGAGTTGACCATGATGGAGGTCACGCCCGAGTCGCGCAGGGCAAAGGAGGCGTGGCAGCAGCAGTAGTCGAACTCAATGCCCTGGCCGATGCGGTTGGGCCCGCCGCCCAGGATGATCACCTTTTTACCGGATTCGGCAAAGGTGGCGCCTTCGGGCTTGCGGTAGCTGGAATAATAGTAGGAATCCGAGGCCCCGGCCTTGCCGGCATAGGTTTTCACCGCCTCCGAGGCCGGGAATATGCCCATGGCTTTGCGTAGGGAACGCACGTCGTCCACGGGGCGTTTCCACATTTCCGCGAGCTGGGCGTCGGCGAATCCCATGGCCTTGGCCCGGTGCAGCAGGGCTTCCAGTTCCTTGTTGTCGTCGGTCATGGCGTTGGCCAGGGCAAAATCCCGGATTTCCCGCTCCATGTCCACGATTTCCTTCATTTCGTTCAGGAACCAGGGATCAATGGCCGTGATTTCGTAAATTTCCTCAATGCCCATGCCCTGGAGCATGGCCTGACGGATGGCGAAAATGCGGCGGGAGTTCGGAGTGCGCAGCAGGGGAATAAGATCGTGCCGATCCGGCAGTTTGCCGCGAAAATCAAAACCCAGGCCGGCCACGCCCAGTTCCAGAGAGCGCAGGCCTTTCTGCAACGCCTCCTTGAAGCTGCCGCCCAGGCTCATGGCCTCGCCCACGCTTTTCATGGACGTGGTCAGTTCGTCCTTGGCGCCGGGGAACTTTTCAAAGGTGAAACGCGGTACCTTGACCACCACGTAATCAATCTCCGGAACATAGTCGGCCAGGCTTTTGCCGGTCTTGTCGTCCTTGATTTCGTCCAGGCTGTAGCCCACGGCCAGCTTGGCCGCCACCCTGGCAATGGGCAGGCCCGTGGCCTTGGAGGCGAGCGCGGACGAGCGTGACACGCGCGGGTTCATCTCAATGACCACCAGTTCTCCGTCCGCCGGATTCACGGCATACTGGATGTTGGCCCCGCCCGCGGCCATGCCCACGGCCCGGATGATGTCCTCCGAGGCCTTGAAAATGGTTTTGAGTTCGGCCTCGGACAGGGTCATGGCCGGGGCCACGGTGATGGAGTCGCCGGTGTGCACCCCCATGGCGTCAAAGTTTTCTATGGAGCAGACAATGATGCACTTGTCTTTGTGGTCGCGGATGATCTCGATTTCAATTTCCTTCCAGCCGAGCACGCTCTGCTCGACCAGCACTTCGCTGCGCATGCTGGCGGCCAGGCCGGCCGCGCCGATGGCCTCGAGGTCTTCCATGTTGTAGGCCACGCCGCCGCCCGCTCCGCCCAGGGTAAAGGCCGGGCGCAGAATGATCGGGAATGGGATGGACTTGGCGGCGTCGCGCACATCCTGGATGTTGCGGGCAATGACTGAGGCCGGCATTTTCAGGCCGATGCCCTCGATGCAGGCCCGGAACATCTCGCGGCTTTCGGCCGTGGCAATGGCCTTGCTGTCCGCGCCGAGCAATTCCACGCCGCACTCGCTCAAGACCCCGTTTTCGCTCAAAGCCAGGGAGGTGTTGAGGCCGGTCTGGCCGCCCATGGTGGGCAGAAGCGCGTCCGGTTTTTCGCGCCGGATAATGGCGGCAACGGTTTCCGGCTCAATGGGTTCGATGTAGGTGCGATCGGCAAGCCCGGGGTCGGTCATGATGGTGGCCGGGTTGGAGTTGACCAGAATGACTTCGTAGCCTTCCTCCTTCAGGGCCTTGACCGCCTGGGTGCCGGAATAGTCGAACTCGCAGGCCTGCCCGATGACGATGGGGCCCGAGCCGATGACCATGATACGCTTGATGTCCGTTCTTTTGGGCATGAGAAAAGCCTTTGTCTGAGAGGTTCACTGTGGCTGGCGCGCGCGCCGTTCAGCCGAAACACGGAAGGCGGGAATAAAAATTTCGGGAATAGCTCCCGGGGACTGATACAGTCCTTGAAAGGCGCCGGGGATGAAGCCAGGCCAGTCGAAGTGGGGCTCCGCCCCACGCCCCGCAAGGGGGCAGCGGCCCCCTTGACCCGCGCATTGGGCATAGTAATTTTGAAATCATCCACTTCAGCCCAAACAACAAAATGGGGTTTCCAAAGGGGTTCACACAGAGCCTGTGTCCCCGACCCCCTTTGGCCGCCGGAGGCAATCACTCTCTTGGGCAACTTCAAAATTAATTTGTTCATCCGGCCCCTTTGGGCAAAAAAAAAACGGCCGGGTGGACTCGTCCACTCCTTCCGCTGCTGGCCGGGGCAATCCCGGCGACATGTCCCTTTGCGGCATGCTTGCTGTGTCGTGATGGCTTTTGCCGGTCCGATCCGGCGATCCGGTTGCGCCGCTGTCCGGCGCGAGCCGGAACAGAGGTGGCGCGGCAAAAGTTTTCCACGGCGAAATACGTGCCGTGTCCGAGTGCTTCTCTCCATATACCTGCCCGCCTGTCTTGGCAAGGAAAAAGCGAGTACATTTCCTCGGGGACAGGCCTGAAAATGCGGATAGATGCTGATGGAGTAACGTGATGGAAGCGACGAATACGGGCGGCATGTCACTTGCCGGAGGGTTTCCACACGCCGGCCCAGTCATCGGGCAGGGGCTCGGGCAGGCTGTCGCAGTATTTCAGGTAGGCGGCGGCCGGGGGATCGCTTTCCGCGATGCGGGCGAAAAAGGCTTTGGCCTCGGCAATGCGGCCGGCTTTGAAGGCCGTCAGCCCGGAGGCGAAGATTGCCAGTTGGTCCGCGCGGGCGGCGGCTTCTTCATGGGACATGGGCTCAAAGACGCTGGTGGCCTCCTTGCGGCCCACTACCTGCAGCAGGGCCAGTTCCCGGCCCGCGAACAGGTCGCCCGCCGCCTCGAACGTGGCCCGCGACACCATTGTATGGGTGCCGAATTCCTTGTTCGCCCCTTCCAGGCGGGAGGCCAGGTTCACCGCATCCCCCAGCATGGTGTAGTCAAAGCGCGAGCGCGAGCCCATGTTCCCGACCACGGCCGGGCCGGTGTTCATGCCTATGCGCATGACCAGATCGCGCCCGGCCACCGGCCTGAAGCGCGGCTGCATGGCGGTGAGGACTTCCTGGCAGCGCATGGCCGCCCGCAGGGCGCGGGCCGCATGGTCCTCCTGGGGATGGGGCGCGTTCCAGAAGGCGATGATGGCGTCGCCCTCGTATTTGTCGATGGTGCCGCCTTCCTGCAGGATGGTGTCGGTCATGGCGGAAAGGTATTCGTTGAGCAGGCGGGTCAGTTCTTCCGGCGAGAGTTTTTCCGAAAAGGTGCTGAACCCGGCCAGATCCGAAAAATAGATGGACAGCACGCGTTTTTCGCCGCCAAGCTTCAGCCGGTCGGGATTTTTGATAATCTCGTTGATTACCGCGGGGCTCAAGTACTGGCTGAAGGCGTTTTTCAGGAAGCGGCGCTGTCGGCCCTCGGTGGCGTAGGCCACGGCCACGGAAAAGGCCAGAGAGAAAAAGGTCGCGCTTAACAGCATGATCAGCGGCAACTGGTAGGTGGCGCGGTACGCTCCCCAGAACAGCAGCGCGGGCAAGGCGAGAAAAAAGCAGCATACCAGGCCGAGCTGGCGCAGATTGACCGCGCGCAGGGCGAAAAAGGCGGCTGCCAGGCAAAGGGCCCCGGTAATGAGAAGCGTGAACGGCGCGGGCACGGGACGGAAAAAGTCGTTGGCGAGCAGGTTGTCAAGGGCGGTCGCGTGCAGTTCGACCCCGGAGAAGACTCCGCCCGGCGGGGCGGAGCGCAGGTCCAGCAAGGCCGGGGCGGTGAAGCCGAACAACACGTGCTTGCCGCGCAGCGTTTCCGGCGGAAGGACCGGTGTTTGCCCTTCCCGGATGCGCAGTTCGCTCTGGATGATCGCGGCCGCGTTGTGGCTTGGGTGCGTGCCGGCCCTGCCTCGAAAGTTCAGCACGGCCCGGTATTCGTCGTCCAGGGGGATGCTGACGGCGGGCTTTCCCGGCGAACTGAGCGCAAGCCCTCCCGGCTCGCGGGAAACCGACGTGCCGGGCGTATCCAGCAGATAGGCGGCCAGGGAAAGGGCCGGCACGGGCCGGCCGGCGAAAAACACCAGCGGCCTGAGGGCGCGGAATACGCCGTCCGGATCGGGGTTCTGATTGACCATGCCGAGAGCGGCCGCGCCGGCGTTCACTTCCGGGGCGGGAAAACTCGCGCGCGGCATAATGGGAAAGGTTTCGGGCGAAACGCGCCAGTCCACCCGCGCCAGAGGCGAGAAGTCCGGAAAGGCGGGCGGCCAGTCCGTGCGGTTGCCTGTTTCGCGGCCGAGCACAAAGGAAAGCAGCAGCCGGCCGTTTTCCCGGCCGGCCGCTGCCAGAGCCCGATCGTCGTCCACCCCGTAAAGCGAGGGTTCGGAATAGAGCACGTCAAAGGAAACCGTGGCCGCCCCGGCCCTTTTGCAAAAATCCAGGATCACGCCGTAGACTTCGCGCGGCCAGGGCCAGCGCCAGCCGTTTTCCCCGGCGCCCCAGTCCAGGCTGTTCTGATCCAGCTCGATTATGGCGATGCGCTCCGTGGTCGGCGCGGGCCGGGCGAGCAGATACACGCCCGCGTCCCACCCGTACCATTCAAGGGCGCGCAGCAGGCCGGCCTGTTGCAGGCCCGCGGCCAGAAGCAAAGCCGACAGCCCGCAGAGCAGGGCGCGGCGGACTGTCGGGCTGAGGTGTTTCATCGGTGACGCCTAACCAACAAAATGGGGTTTCCAAAGGGGGTCACCCCCTTTGGCCGCCGGAGGCAATACAACTCTTGGGCAACTTCAAAACTAATCTGCTCTAGCTAGCGGCTGTATCTGCTCATGGCGGCCTGGAAGCGGCTGGCGCGCACGCCGGTATCTTTTTCGGCCGGGGTGCCGGACACGCCGAGCTTGTCCAGACGGTTTTCCGCCGAGGGGTGGGTGCTGCCAAAACCGGCGCTGCCGGGAGATACTCGCCTTGACATGGCCTGCAACACCGATTCCAGGGCGCGCGGGTCATAGCCGGCCGAACTCAGCAGGCCTTTGGCCGTCGCGTCCGCCGCGTACTCCTGGCCGCGCGAATACCCTTTGGTGACCAGGGTGCTGATCACGTCGTCCACCGCGCCTGAAAACACGCCAAGATACTGCGAACCCGGCACGGAAGGCGTGTACTGGCCGGCCGCGTCCTTGCCGAGAGCGGTCAAAGCGCCGGTCAGGCGCGCGTTCTGGATGGCCGCAACCGCGTCCCTGTTCTGCACGTGGGCGATTTCGTGGGCCAGAACGGCCGCCAATTCGGATTCGTCCGAAACCAGACTCATCATCCCGGTGGTGACAAAGATGAACCCGCCGGGCGCGGCAAAGGCGTTGACCTCGGGCGAGTTCAGCAGCAGAAAATGGTAGCCGTTCTGCATATGGCGCGCGCGCATGGCCAGAGCCTGTCCCACCCGGTTAAGGTAGTTGTTGGCCCCCTGGTCTTCAACCGCGCCGTACCGCGAGACGATCCGCGCGGCAACGGCCCGGCCGAGATAATATTCCTGTTCGGGGGTGAACTCCTGCGAGGCCTGGCTCATGCTCTCCCCGTGCCGCTCAAACATGCCGAACACGCTGGAAACGTCGGGCGGACGGCAGGAGCAAAGGGCAAGAGCAACCAGCGCCGTTGCCATCAGTGTATGCAGGGGAGTTCTCATTGCGCGCCCCCTTGCCGGGAATCCCTGCCGGCCGCGAGAAAGGCCTCAAGCTCGCTGGAAGAGAAATTGATGCGAAGCATGGCATCCACTTTGGCATAGCCTTCGGGGTGGGCGGACCGGTAGGCCTGCTCCACCTGGGAGTTGAAGCCCTTGCCGGCCATGCTGACTTCGCGTTCGCTGACCTTGGGGTCAACATTGCCCGAACCGGCGGAAAGCGGGGCGCCCCCGCTTCCGGCAAAGGCACTGCTGTGCATCCAGCCGGTGGCGCCCTGGCCGCTCACGCGGTACCAGTCGCCTTTTTCCTCTAGAACGGTCACCGTATCGCCGTAAAGGAGCCTTGTTGTCTGCCCACTGGTGAAAGAAGCGGATTTACGCATCTGGGCATCTTGTGTGCTCACGGTCAACAATTGACCGGCGGCAAATACCGTTGTTGCCGTGAGCAATAAAACCATGAATAAACACTGTAAGGAAAACCGGAACGCACCCATACAGCCTCCTGGTTTTTAACTTGATTATGGATTAATACGTATTTAGTAAAATAATGTCAACGGGATCAGTCTTGATGCGTATAATTGACATGATATAAATCACAATGAATAGTTATTATTATTTATAATAGGCATTTAAATTGAAAATTAGTGACTTCTTATCGTTTTTTTACGAAAATTATTATATTTAAGAAGTATTATTATATGATTACGTAAAATATGATACGTCTTTAATGAATAAATCGTTATGCAATGGACTTGTCAGTAATGTCCTTTATCTCCGGAAAGTGCGTCAATTCAACCGATAAGAATCCTCTTATACAGTTGTATATGGAAGATACACGGCCGCGCATACAATAAGAGCGCTTCCCCGGTCAAAGCCGGGGAAGCGCTCCCGTGTCGTTGAGGCTGGCGGGAATGGCGAGAATGGAACGGACCATGGTCCCGATTTCCCCGCCTTCGCGTACGGAAAGCTGGGTGTCAAAGCGTTCCTGGGCGATCTCCTCGGCAAAGGCGGACACGCGGGTCAGCACGCGCAGGAAGTACTTTTTTTCACGCTGAAATATTGACTTGTTGACCAACCACTCTGCGCCATGAACGGGAGAATCACTGTCACATCGGCCACCGCCAGAAACTTATGGTGGGGAAAGCGTGTATGCTTCTTCCAAGGAATGGATTGCGCCGCCGGGGGTGAGTTCGCTGCGAAAAAGCGAAAATGAAGTCACATGAAATTCTCCCAGGCCGGTTCCGGCATACCCGTCGACGAATCGCCGCAATGTCGCGGGACGATTTTTCCGTATTCTGCTCAGGGTGATGTGCGGGGAGAACCGGCCGGGGACCGGGGCAAGGGCCGGGCCGCCCTCCAGGGCGGCGTCCACCCGGCGCTTGAGGACGAGTAAATCCGGAGAAAGCTCCAGCCCCGCCCAGAGAACGGTCTGGCGGCTCTGCGTGAAAATTCCCAGGCCCCGCACCCGCAGGAGAAACCGGTCGACCCGCACGTTCCTGAGAGCCGCCTTGATCCCGAAAAGCTCCTCTTCCGGCACGTTGCCGATAAAGCGCAAAGTCAGGTGGATGTTCTTTCGCGGCGCCCAGGGGAGCTCGGGCAATTCCGGTTTCAGGGCATCCAGGCGGGCCAGAACGTTCTCGGGCAATTCCAGGGCGACAAACAGCCGTTGCGTTTTCCGCTTGCGGGGCGATTCCATTTCGCCTGTTTCAGGAAGCATGGGCACCTCTTGACGGCAACTGGGTTGGCTGGCCTCGGCCGGGCTTTTTCGGCGGTCCGCCCGGCGGGATTGACGCGTCGGCGGAAAGAAGTAACACTTGGCGGATGTTCCAAAGAAACTGTTCCGGATAGCGAGCACGCCATGATTATCATCAATTCCGGCGCCTATGTTCCGCCCGAACTGCAGGCGGAGTTCGGCGTCATTCCTCCCTGCATGCTGCCTCTGGCCAACAGGAAGCTTATCGAGCATCAGGCGCGGGCGCTTAAAGCCGCCTTTCCCGATCAGACGATATTCGTCAGCCTGCCCAGGCAGTATGCGATGACGGTGCATGAAACCGAACTTCTAAAGCGGCTGGGCGTAAGCGTCATCCGCACGCCCGACCATTTTTCTCTGTGCGCGGCCCTCGTTTACATTCTCAGCGCGGTGGAAAGCGGGGACGACGGCGTGAGAATTCTGCGCGGCGACACGCTGTTCGGCGATTTTCCAAAGGAACTGGACCTTGTCAGCGTGGCCCCCAGTCCCGAGGACGGTTACAAACGGGAAAAGGAGCGGGCCGCCAGCGCCGGGGAACTGGTCTGGACGGGCTTTTTTTCATTTTCGTCCGCCAGATCCCTGATCCGCTGCCTGGCCCTGGCCAAGGATTCGTTCACCGACGCGGTCCGGGCCTACGGCCGGGAACATCCCCTGCGTTTTGCCCCGGCCGGCCAATGGTTTGATCTTGGCCGCGTCAACACCTACTTTCGTTCCCGCGCCGCCCTGACCACGCAACGGGCCTTCAACGCCTTAAGCGTCACGGCCAACGTTGTCACCAAAACCGGGACCCCGCCCGAAAAGATAGAGGCAGAGGCCAACTGGTTCCGGCAGGCGCCGGCGCGGCTCAGGAAATACCTCCCCCAGTTAATCGCCCACGGGCACGAGGCGGGGCGCCCCTATTACCAATTGGAGTATCTGCCCCTCAGTCCTTTGAACGAGTTGTACGTGCACGGCAGAAACCCGGTATCCTTTTGGGAGTATGCCTTTGATCTTGCTACGAGCTTCTTTGTCGATGCCGCCGGCGGAGCGCCGGACGAGGAGGCCGTTCTTCAGGCGGCGCGCAAGCTCTACGCCGACAAGACCTGGCAGCGCCTGAGCCTGTTCACGGAAGCCGAAGGACTTGATGCGGCGCGGCCGCTGTATTACGCCGGCGAGCAACTGCCCCCGCTGCGGGACATTTGCGAGGACTGCCTGCGAAAGACCCTGGATCTGCCCTGCGCGCCGGGCATTCTGCACGGGGATTTGTGCCTGAGCAATATTCTCATCGACCTGCGGGCCGGGAGGATCAAGGTCATTGATCCGCGCGGGCTGGATAACGACGGCACGCAGACGATCTACGGCGATCAGAAGTACGATCTGGCCAAGCTCGCCCACTCCTGCATCGGCCTGTATGACTTTATTATTTCAGGCTATTACCAGTTGGAGGCGGATGAGCCCTACCACTACGATCTGCGCTTTGTGCTCGATGAACGGCTTGTGGCGGTGCAGGCCGGGTTTTGGGAAAAGCGCTTTATCCCCCAATGCTCCGTTGCGGATGTCATGCCCCTGACCGTCCTGCTCTTTTTGTCCATGCTGCCCTTGCACAACGAGGATCGCGGAAAACAACGGGCCTTTTTCGCCAACGCCCTGCGCCTCTACCGGGCGCACGTGCTGGTATGAAAAAGCAAGGCAATTTCGAAGTTGTTCAAGAGAAAGATTGCCTCCGGCGGCCAAAGGGGGTGACCCCCTTTGGAAACCCCGTTTGGGGTGCGTGCCGTGGCGGATACGCGATGGGCGTTCTCAAGCGCGGCTCTCGTCCGTTGGAGCGGATGACCTTTGAAATATTGCCACACCCTATTGGGGGGTCCAGGGGAAATCACACAGAGCCTGTGTCCCCGATTTCTCCTGGTGGGGTTGACTCGGCCCTTCCTGGGCCTCGCCCTTCGGGCGCGGTCGCTTCGCTCCATGCGTCCAATTCCGCTATCCTGCGGAATTGTCGGGGCAAAGCCCCGGCCGCCGGAGGCATACTTTTCAAAGTTATAATGCTTTAGCGTGCGTGGGTCGCTGTCACCCGGCCATGGCGGATACCGCTTCCAAAAGCTCCGTCACCGACCGGTGCCACGAACGCACCATATGGCGCATCAGGCCGACTTCCTCGGATTTCGCCAGCAGGCCGAGCACGGGCAGGCCCCGGCCGTAGGCGGCCCCGACTTCGGCCCAGGCGTCGCAGCCCGAGGGCCCCAGATAAATGACCAGATCGCAGCCCGTGGCCGAGCCGGCGCAAAAGTCGAACACGCGCCGGCCTTCGTCGGAGTTGATGAAATGGGCCAGTTCCCGCCGGGAGAGAAAGGCTTCTTCGGGCCGGCCCTCCCGCAGCCAGGACAGGACGGCGTGGCCGGCGTCCTCCAGCCGTTCCGTCAGCATTTCAACCGCGTGCTGGTGCTTCCAGGACGCCGCAATGTATATCCGCATACGTTTTACCGCCGGTGGTTAGTGGTTTAGAGCGCTTCAAACTCGTCAGCCCGGCCGACATAACGGGGTTTCCAAAGGGGTTCACACAGGGCCTGTGCCCCCGGCCCCCTTTGGCCGCACAGGGCCTGTGTCCGCGACCGGCGACAATACTGCTCTTGGGCAAATCAAAATGAATTTGCTCTGATGGTAATGCGCCCGTGGTCGTTGCCGTGCCCGAAAGCCGCTTCCGGCTCCGGCCGTTCCGGCGGAGTATACAGCAAATGCGCCCGGGCCGCGAGCCTTTCCTGCCCGTATTTCCAACACCGCGCCGGTTCCGCGCGAAGCGGCCGCCGCGCGGCGGCAACGGCCGGGTAATTCAGACGTTGTCAAAACGCGATTTTGCCGTTAGAGCAGATCAACCTGCGCTTGTTCGCTTTGGGCAGTCCGCGAAAAGGAACGCGGCGCCGCTCGTCGCGTCCAAGCGCCGCAGGTTTTTCCCAAGAACTCACGATGTATTGCCGTATCGGAACGGCGTCCGCAAGCGGACGCATAGCCTGTCCCCAGGTCGGGGGAGAAGACATGCGGCTGTCCCTGTGCCGCGAGAAGGAGCTTTTGCATGCTGGTATTGTCTCTTATCATCTTTCTGTGTCTCGGCACTGTTGCCGGCATACTGGCGGGACTGCTGGGCGTTGGCGGCGGGCTGGTCATCGTGCCCATGATCACCTACACCTTCAGCTTTCAGGGAATTGTCGGGGAGCACACGCACCACCTGGCCCTGGGCACCTCTCTGGCCACCATCATGTTCACGTCCGTTTCCAGCTTCATGGCCCACCACCGTAACAATGCGGTCATCTGGCCCATATTCCGGACCATCGTTCTCGGCATCCTGCTCGGCACCTTTTTCGGCAGCAAGCTGGCCGCCCATCTGCCCACGCTTTGGCTCAAGGGCTTTTTCATCGCCTTTTTGCTATACGCGGCCACCCAGATGCTGCTGAACATCAAGCCCAAGGCCTCGCGCGAGATCCCCGGCTTTGTGGGCAACTCCGTGGCGGGCGGGATTATCGGCGTTGTTTCCAGCTTGGTGGGCATCGGCGGCGGCACGCTTTCCGTTCCCTACATGACCTGGTGCAACGTGCCCATGCACAAGGCCATCGGCACTTCGGCGGCCATCGGCTTCCCCATAGCCGTGGCCGGCGCTCTGGGCTACCTGATAAACGGCATGGGCGTGGAAGGCCGGCCCGATTACACGGTTGGCTTCATTTACCTGCCGGCCTTTTTCGGTATAGCCGCGGCCAGCGTGTTTACCGCTCCTTATGGCGCCAGACTGGCCCACAGATTGCCCGTAACCAAGCTGAAAAAGGCCTTTGCCTGTCTTCTTTACTGCATGGCTGCGCAGATGGCGTATTCCCTTGTGAAGGTACTGTAGGGAACAAGTCCGGTTTTGCGTTGAAAATGTGGAGGCGTCAGGGCCGTATTGACATTTACGGCGTTTTATCTTCATGCTGCGCAAGCGGGCGTACAATGGGAACGTTGCCGCGCAGCGTCCGTTATGCGGGGGAGTGAAACGTTTCCGAAATGTCATACGGCCATTGTTGGGTGGAAACACTATGGAATCCGATACCGAAGCGATACAGGAACTGCTGCGCGCGAACAATATTTTTGGGGGAATGTTCGACATCCTCAGGATGGTGGAGCCGGATCGGGGGCTGCTGCTTGAGTGGACGCCGGACGGAAATATTCGCAAGACGGACATTTGCTGCACGGATGTATTCGGATCAAGCGAGCGTTGCCGAAATTGTACTTCCTCCAGGGCGTTTTACGCCGACAGGACCATGGTCAAGCTGGAATACTCGGGCGGCGCGGTGCTGCTCATCATGTCCACGCCCGTGGCCCACAGGGACAAGCGCATAATCGTGGAAATGGTCAAGGATATTTCCGAAAGCATGACCATGGACGTACAGGACCAGCACCGCGTTGACGGTGTGACCAGCATTATCCAGAATCTGAACACCATCGCCACCACAGACGTTCTCACCGGCCTGTTCAACCGCCGCTACCTGGAGGCCGGCCTGCCCAAGCTCATCAAGAGCAGCCAGCGGATTGGCGCCCCGTTGTGCGTGGCCCTGCTCGATATCGACGACTTCAAGCAGGTGAACGACACCTTCGGGCACCAGAACGGCGACCGCGTTCTGGCCGCGGTGGCGGGCGCGTTGTCCGGTTTTGTCCGGCGAAGCTCGGACTGGGGCGCCCGTTACGGGGGCGAGGAGCTTTTCGTCTGCTTTGCCGGCATAGGGCTGAACGAGGGCGAAAAAATACTGGAACGCGTTCGCCGGCGAATTGAGGAAACCCATACCCGGGCCGATGGCCGGGACCTTTCGGTCACGGTCAGCATAGGCCTGGCCGAACTGCTGCCCGACGAAAACATGGAAGACCTCATAGCCCGGTGCGACAAGCTGCTGTACCAGGCGAAACAAAAAGGCAAGAACCGGGTTGAATTCAGGCTGGACAACGGGGATTCTTAAGGCAAATGAACGAGCAAACTTTCTGCCTGTACGGCCTTGCCGCGGCCTTTCTCGTCTGGGGCGCCCTGGGGTTGAGGTTCGCCCTCAGCGTGCTGGTGGCCAACATCGTGCTGGCCTTCATTCTTTTTTTCCTTGGGCCGGCCCTTGGCGACAATAACCTGCTCCATGTTCTGATGCTGTTGTATCCCCTGTATTGGGGCCTGGCTTTTGCCGCGTTCAGGTTTCTTGACCGGCCGGATATGCCGTCCATAAGCGTTCCCCTGCGTTTCGGCCTTGGCTGCGTGACTGCTCTGGGCCTGGTTATGTGGGCCCACTGGGGTTTTCTTGCCCGCGAGGGCAACCTTTTCCGCATCACCTACCTCGTGGAACCCAGGGAACGGGCGGCCCACCTGGCCGACTTTCTGAAGTCCTCCGACCGGGAGCGGGTATGCGGCGATTCGTACACCACCCTGATGCAACTGGCCGCCAAGGCCGGGGACAAGGAAGTGGTGGGGGTTCTCTTCAGCGCCTTTTCCGCCTGCAATGGCGCGGCCGAAACTGTTTCCGACACGGTCAAGCCGCTGATCGACAACGGCGACGCCGCCTCCCTGGAGTTTCTGCTCCGCAATGGCCTTGAGCCGGATACGGAAGTGTTCGGCCATGATTACGCCAACGGCACGGCCCTGGCCTATGCCGCCGTTATTGCCAAACAGCCGGGCCGTGTCCGGCGGATCGCGGCGTCGGCGCCGGCCAAGGCCCGCGCCCAGAAGTAACGCAATAACAAGCAGGAAGCCCGGGAAGAGCAAAACAACAAGGCAATTTTGTGAGTGCTGGAGCAC
>JAVBOI010000111.1:0-9796 GCA_031550695.1 Desulfovibrio sp.
ATTTCACGAATGAAATGAGTGAATCGCTCTGCAAGGATTTGTCCTCAAATCCTTGCCGCGAAAGAGGCGTAGGCGGGTCGCGGACACAGGCTCTGTGCCTTGCCCGCCGTTAAGCGACTCTTTCAAGCGTTAATTGCTCTAAAATAACATCGCCGTCGGGAGCCCCGTTCAGGAACGCCCATCGTACCACCACTACAACACGCCACCCCAAATGGGGTTTCCAAAGGGGGTTCACACAGAGCCTGTGCCCCCGGCCCCCTTTGGCCGCCGGAGGCAATATGACTCTTGGGCAACTTCACAATTACATCAGCTTTTCCGCCAGCCTGGCGCGGCGGTCAATGTCCAGCTTCTGGAATATGGCGCGCAGGTGGGTGCGTACCGTGCTTTCCGTCACAAAGAGCTGTTCCGCTATCTCGCTGTTGCGCAGCCCTCTGGTCGCCAGCAGCGCGATTTCGCGTTCCCGCGCGGTCAGGCCGGCGGGCAGTTCGTCTTTGGACACGGCGTTGTGCAGCGCGTTCCAGCCGGTTTCAAAGCGCGCTTTTATGGCGCGGAAGGCCTCAAGGTGTTGCGAATGCCGCGTTTCGATCAACTCCTCGATAAGCCCCGCGAACAGCCTTGAGTAAGCCGCGAAATGCAACAGAAAGCCGTCGGGCAGCCCGGTTGCGGCGGCGCGCTCCAAAAGTTCGGCGGCCTTGTCGCGCTTGCCTGTCGCGGCATAGCCCGCGCCCAGGAGGAACGCGAAACTGAAGGCGCCATAAGCCGATTTGTTCGGAACAGAGGGCGACAGGGCTTCCAGGGTTCCGATAAAGCGCGCCAGTTCGCCCTGATGCAGCAGAAAGACGATGTGTACGTAAAGCGCGTTAAGAGCCACGGGAGCCGGCAGGTGCCGGGGAAGATCCCGGTTTTTCAGCCAGTCGGCAATGCGCGTTTGCGCGCCCAGTTCAACCAGGAGCGAACCGCGCACCGTATCCAGCACCGCGCGGACAAGCGCGGTATTCCGGCCCGCGCGGGCGGCGGCGCGCTCCATAAGGCCTATGGCGGCCTGCCAGCCGGCCGTGTCCGCCTTTACCAGCGCGATATTGGCCAGAGCCATGGCAGCGCCCAGTTGGACGATGCTCTGGTGTTTGCTTTCGGCCATAAAGCTCGCTTTGTGGGCACATATCTCCGCCTCGGACAGATCGCCTCGCAACAGGGCGAGTTCAGCGCGAAAAAGCGCGTCCGCGCCGCTGCCGTGACCGTTTGTCAGTTGGGAATACAGGGCGATGAATTCTTCAAAGCGCGCGGCCTCGCGTTCGGCTTCGCCCGCTTTCAGATGAAATTCGGTCAACTGGAAATAGCCGCCAAAGGCCCAGGGGGCTTCCGGCGGAATCACGCGCGAGCAGGCCCCGTTAAACAGGGGCGCGGCCTTTTGCACCAGCGGCAGCATTTCGTCCAACCGGGGGTAGTGCCGGTAGGCGGACAGCAGCAGCCATTCCGCCCGCAACGGGCCGTCCTTTTCCAGCAGACCGTCCAGTTCCGCCAGCAAGACGGAAAAGGCGGCCTCCAGACCCGCCGCTTTAAGCGCCCAGGCAACGCACAGCATGGACAAAGGATGCGCCCGCCTTGTTTCCGCCGGGCAGCGTTCCGCTATTTCCAGCGCCAGGGCGAAAAACGGCCGGCCCTCGATCTCCTCGAAAATCGCCGGCGCCAGATCCAGGCAAAGCATGCGCTCATAGGCCCGCACACGCGCGTAAAAGCCCAGGGCGGCCGCGACTTCGCCCTGGTCGCGGCAGAGATCGCCCGCGCCCAGCAGGCATTCGCGCTCAAAGCTCTGGCCGCGTTCCGCGCGTTTGCGGCCGGCCAGTTCAAACAGGATGACGTGCGGTTCGTAGCGCCGCGCAACAGGATCATAGCGGATAAAGGGACCGGCCAGGGCCTCCAGGGCATACTCGGGCAGGGCGTCGCAACCGAGCAAAAGGCACATACGCCGCGCCGTGGCGCTCTCAAAGGGGGACAGACGCAGGAAAAAGTCCTGCTGCTCGCCGCTCAGCCTGTCCCACACCAACTTTTCCATGAGCGGCAAAACGGCGGAGTCGGAAAAAACGCCTGTGTCCCGAAAAGCGCAAAGTTGCAGGTAAACGGCGATGATCCAGCCCTCGGTGTGCCGCAGGACCGTTTCCGCCTCCACCGCTGTGACGGCAACACCGGCCAGGGCGTAATAGCGGCGGATGTCCTCGGCATCCAGCCGTAAGTCGAGAGCCGTGACATGCAAAAAAGCGCGTCCCGCGACAGCCGCGTGCATATCCCGGCCCAGCGGCTGCGTCACAACGACAACATGCAGACCCGCGCCGCCGTGCTCGAGCAGCGCGGCCAGAAAAGCGGGCGTCAGAACCGGGCGTAAAAACTGAAAATTATCGATGATCAGCCAGGTTTCGCGCTCGCACGTTATGGCGCGCAAGGCGTCGCAGGCTTCCCCAATGGTAAAGGCGTTGGGAAAACCGGTTTGCAGCAGGCGTTCCCCCACATGGGCGTCAATGGCGGCTATTTCGCGGCAGAGCCGCCGAAAACCCGCGTCCGGCGCTTCGTCCACAGCGGTAAACCAGCGGACGTTCGCGTCACGCGCGGCAAAGAACTTGAGATGCTCCCGCACGGCGGTGGTTTTGCCGTATCCGGACGGCGCTTCGACAAGGGCGGCGGAAAAAGCGCGGAGTTGATCCAGTTTCCGTTTGAGGCGGTCGGAAAAATACCGTGGCTCCGCTGTTGCGATACTTCCGCCTAAGCTCGCCGGCTCGCGCTTGTCGGTCATTGACCAGCCCCGATTGTTATGTGCCAGGGCACACGCGGCACAATGCTCCCGCGCCCCTGCCGCTGGTATACCCGATAACGCCAGAGGAAGCGAGAGCAACCGGGGCATCGATATTTCTTTCTTTTCTTCTGCTCCTCTCCCCTCGCATTGGTGTGCAACATTCGGGAACCGCTGAGTTTTTTGTCTGGCTAGGCGCGAGTCTTTTTCGGTCATGTCGTGCCCGTCCCGCGGGCGCATCCAGGCTTGGTCCTTCAGGCCGCAAACAACAATCGCCATGGGCGCGCCATGCGTATTCGCGCCCGTGATCTGCTTCAGAAAGGTTTCCTTGTACTTGTTATAGACGCCGGCAGCGGCGGGACGGTTGGCAGCGGACACTTTCAGGGTGATTTCGAGGTAGCCATTGCATTTCTTCTTGTGACGCTTTGCGGTTTCAGCGAAAATGCTGTTGACTGAACAGTACGCATCATCGCGGTTGCGGAGAAAAGGAACTGACCATTACTTTCGAGGCTCTCAGGCTGAACGCGCACCAGGGCTCCGCCCATTTGCGAAGCTTCGCGGAACTCCTGACCGGGCGGCAAAACGATCAGCAACCGCAAAAAATAGCCCGCGCGCCCAATCGCTGAAAAGGAAACCCGCCATGCCCAAAACCACCACCCTGTCCACGGACCGCATGTTCCTTCGCCCATGGCACGATGACGACCACGCGCCGTTTTACGCCATAAGTTCCGATCCCCGGGTGTATGAATTTCTGCCGGTTTTTCCGGACAAAAGCGCCTGCGACGCTCTGGTGGACAAGCTGCGCGGGGATTTCTCCCGGCGCGGCTGGGGCTTCTGGGCGCTGGAGCACAAGGAAAGCGGCGAATTCATGGGCATGGCCGGCATGCACGAGCCGGGGCCTGAATTCGGCGTGGGCCGTCCCTGCGTGGAAATAGGCTGGCGCCTGGCCCCGGTCTTCTGGGGCAAGGGTTTTGCCCTGGAAGCGGCCCGCGAGATCATGCGCTTCGCCTTTGCCGAGTTGCGGCTTGACGAGCTGGTGTCGTTCACGGCCGTGGGCAACAAGCGCTCCTTCGGTCTGATGGAACGCCTGGGCATGAAGAGGGAAAAAGAGTTCGACCTGCTGCTGTTCCCGCCGGGCGACCCGAAAAGGCGCAACTACCTGTACAAGCTCACCCGCGATCAATGGCTGGAAAGGAAAGGCTGAGTTTTTCCGTCAGGCGTCGTTGCTTCGCCTTTTTTCAAGGGGCAGGCCAGATACTTTTGCAGGAAAACACAATTGGGCGCCGCCCGCGGGGCAGGGCCTCCCCCTTGAAAAAAGATTCGCGCCCGGCCAGACGAAAAAAACAGCCTTGCCCTGACATTGGAATTATCCATTGCATGCCTACCTGCAAAATCGGGGACGCATATTGCTATCACCCACCGCTTAGGCTATATGCCATTACAGGGTCATGGCCTTTCTGCCATGTCCTTGTTTCATCCAATCAGGAGAACGGCTCATGAAAGGCGATGCGCCAGGTGTTCAGGCGGGGGGAGATGTCGCCACCGGGCGGCGCGAATTCCCTCTTGGTCTTTTGGCGGCGGGGCCATATACGCGGCACCGGTACTGATACCTTTAAACGAAGCGCAGGCGAAAAACCACGGTAACAAGGGGAAAGGCTCCAAGGGCAACAAGCGCTATTCCCGTGGCAATGGGCGCTCCTCTCGCGGCGGCAAACGCTGTTCCAGCAACAACAGACGCGCTTCAGGCGGCGGCTGGCGGCACTCCGGCGGCGGCAGACGCTATTCGAGCGGCGGGCGGTTCTATGACAGGGACGGATGGCGCCACTCCCGCACTGGCGCACGCTATTCGCACGGCGGCAGACGCTACTTTCAGGACGACGGCCGGGGCGGCACGGACATCACCATTCCCGGTACCGGAATCGGCGTCAACATTCCCGGCGGCAGGCCTTAGGGCCTGTTAACGCCCGGCATTGCTCATTCCGCATCCCATCCCTAATCCAGCGTGGTTACAAAGGATTAGGCATGGGATGCGGTTTTCACGGACGGCAGATCCCATGAATCGAAGGAACCGGATGGCCGAAGCTTCCGGAGCGGATATTCATTTCAGCGGCGTTCCGCGGCCTGTAAGGTTTGTGCGGTGCGCGCCGCTTCTGGACATGGCCCGGGATATTTTTCCCACCTGGCCGTTCCGCATTGACGTCCCCCACCCCGCGAACAGGCCGGTCATTACCGCGCGCCGCGTCAAAGGAGAATACAGGATTGACGCGCCCTGGCTGGACGGGCCCGTATTCGCGGATTCGGGCGTGTGTGCGTTTTCCAGCATTGTTGTCGATGTGATTTACGCCTGGCTCGAGGCCAACCCCGGCGCGCTCTGTCTGCACTGCGCGGCAGCGCCTCGGAAGTGCTCGACCGCTCGGAGCGGCTGACGGAACAAGCGCCCTGCTGGTATCTGCGCTATGCCCGTCTTGACGATGCCACGGCCCTGCTGCGAAACGCGTTTATTGAAACAGACAGAGGATTTTCCGGGCCCGCCCGGAAACAACAAAGCGTCCCGGCCCCTGCCGCCGAAAACGTTGCGCCCGCGTCGGAAACGCCCCGGCCGGGCGCGCCCGGCCGGGGCGTTTCCGATGAACGCTTTGTCCGCCGTCCCGATGCGTTTGTCAGACAGGGGCGGGGAGAGTTCTTTCTGGGTAAGGAAACGGGAGACGAGATTTTTCATTTGAATCCTCTTGGCCGGGCGGTATGGGAACTGCTGGCCGAACCGCTCAGCGAAGCAGAGGGGGTTGAGCTGCTCGCTTCTGTTTTTCCGCAAACCCCACGCGCCCAAATCGAACGCGACGTAATGAACCTGTTCACCGCCTTCCAAAGGGAAACACTGATTTTTCCTCTGAGGAAACACTGATGCGACATTTGCTGGTCTATTCGAGCGTGACCGGAAACACCAGGGCCGTGGCCGAGGCCATCCACCGGATCATGCCCCCGGGAACCGGCATCTACCCGGTGCGGCAGGCCCCGGAGCCGGACGACTATGACTTTCTGGCCCTGGGTTTCTGGACCCACCGCACCGGACCGGACCCGCTGATGTCGCGCTACATGGAAAAGGTGCGGGATAAAAGCGTGGGCATTTTCGGCACCCTGGCGGCCTATCCCGATTCGGAGCACGCCGGCCATGTTATTGAAGCGGCCCGCGCCCTGCTTTCCGGCAACAGGATTGTCGGCACCTTTCTCTGCCAGGGCAGGCTCGCGCCCAAACGCCTTGAACGGCGCATGCAGAGCGACGGCAACGCCAAGCACCCCATGACGCCGGAAAGGCGGACGCGATTGCTCGAAGCGGCCAAACACCCCGACGCCGAGGATTTTGCCAGAGCCCAGGCCGCCTTTGCCGCCTTTTTGCAAAACGTCATTGTTTAGAGAAAGTTAACTTTGAGATTGTCGCCGTGGCCTGGCTAACAAAATGGGGTTTCCAAAGGGGGTCACCCCCTTTGGCCGCCGGAGGCATTCTTCTCCACTCCCCCTCCCCTACCCGCGATACTGGCCGAAGTTCAGGCGGAAGCGGCCTTCGGCGTCGCCGAACTCCGCGCCGGGCGCGGGCAGAATGTTGTGGCCGAGCAGGGCTTCCAGGATGTCGTCGCCGGTTCCCGCGTCCGGGTGCGGGCGCAGGTACAGATGCATTCCTCCTTCAGGCGGATCGTATGCCGCGTGGGCCGGCAGAATGTCGTCCAGGGTTTGCCGCAGGGCTAAGGCGCGGCGGGCCAGCTCGGCCCGGAGCGGCCCCAGGCGTCCGGCCAGGTCATGGCGCAGAAAGTGGCCGGCCAGAATTTGCGGCAGCACGCTCAGGCCCGCGTCCATCTGCCGGCGCACATCGGCCAGCTTTTGCACCACGCCCCTGGGCGCGACCAGCCAGCCGGCGCGCACGTTCCGGCCCATGTAGCTTGAGACCGAACCGATGTAGAGGGTCTGGCCGTGGGCGTCAAAACGCTTGATCGGCGCGGTGTCCGCTTGCCGGAGAAAGGCCGGCGAGCCGTGGGCGGCCCCCGCTTGCGGGGAAAAGGCCAGCAGGCTGTAGGCGTCGTCCTCCACAATGGGCACGCGCCTGGCCGAGCACAGGCGCAAGACCACGCGCTTGCGGCTTTCGCTCATGACGTGGCCGGAAGGGTTCTGGAACGCCGGGTTCAGAAAGACCATGCGCAGCCCGCGCCGCGTGATCAGGTCGTCCAGTTCGTCCGGGAGCACGCCCTCCTTGTCCGTGGGGATGGCGAACAGGCGCAGCCCGGCCGCCTGGAACAGCGGCAGCGAGTAGAAATAGGACGGGGCCTCCATGCCCACGGCCTCGCCCGGCCGCAGCAGACACTGGGTGATGAGGAACAGGGCCTGTCGCGCCCCGGAGGTGATCAGTATCTGGTCCGCGTCCGTTTCAAGATCCAGGCACTCGCGCAGATGATCCCGCACCGCCTCCCGAAACTCCAGCAGACCCACCAAGGACGATTCCTCATCCAGTTCCTGGCGCAGCAGTTCGCGCCAGGAACCTTCGGGCACGGCCGCGTCCGGGGCCAGATCCGGGGGCAGATCGCTGCCGGCAAGATCGCAAAGCAACCGGCCCGCGCGCCGGGCTTCTTCCCGGCAGGCGGCAATGCGCGCGGCCTGCCCGCCCGGCCGCGTCCCAAGGACCGGCGGCCGCCAGTTGAGCACCGGGTACTGCTGCACCCCCCACTTGTCGCCGTTCACATACGTGCCGCTGCCTCGGCGGCGCAGCAGCACGCCCCGGTCGGCCAACTCGTCCAGGGCCTGGATGACCGTGGACCGGTTCACGCCCAAAAGCGCGCACAGCCGCCGCTCCGAAGGCAGCCGCTCGCCGCCGCCCAGACGGCCGTCAGCAACTGCTCCCTCGATCAGGGCCTCCACCTGTTTATACAGCGGCAACCCGCCGCCCCGCCGCGAGAGAGGGGACCACATAGATGTTTGCCTCCGGCGGCCGGGGGAAGGAGAGGGAAACTTTTGCAAAAGTTCCCCTCTCCTACCCCCGGACCCCCATCCTCTCCCTTCAAAACTTTTTAGTTTGGGGTATGAAGGTGGGTTATTTTGCGGCCCGTTTGGGTGGGCCGGGGGATTTGCGCGATCAGGATGGGCAAAATTGGTTTGCGCAATCGGGATGCGTATAATTGGATGGGGAAAATACCATCCAACTGGACCTTTTGTCTCTCTCCTTTTGCCTTTAGTTAGCGGAAAAAACAAGGAGGCGGACAATGTCTGAAAAAATCATCGGATCGCAAACGGTAAAACGGGGCATGGCCCAAATGCAAAAAGGCGGCGTGATCATGGACGTGGTCAACGCCGACCAGGCCAGAATAGCCGAGGCCGCCGGAGCCGTGGCCGTGATGGCCCTGGAGCGCGTGCCCTCGGACATCCGGGCCGCCGGGGGCGTGGCCCGCATGGCCGACCCCACCATTGTGGAAGAAGTCATGAAGGCGGTGAGCATTCCGGTCATGGCCAAGGCCCGCATCGGCCACATTGTCGAGGCCCGCATTCTGGAAGCCATGGGCGTGGACTATATTGACGAAAGCGAAGTGCTCACCCCGGCGGACGAGCAGTTTCACATTCTGAAAAAAGACTTTACCGTGCCCTTTGTCTGCGGTTGCCGCGATCTGGGCGAAGCTTTGCGCCGCATGGGCGAAGGGGCTTCCATGCTGCGCACCAAGGGCGAGCCGGGCACGGGCAACATTGTGGAAGCCGTACGCCACATGCGCCGGGTAACGGCGGAAGTGAAAGCCGTGGCCTGCAAAAACGACGACGAACTCATGGCGTTCGCCAAGGACCTGGGCGCGCCCTATGAACTGCTGCTCGAAGTGAAACGCCTGGGCAAGCTGCCCGTGGTCAACTTCGCGGCCGGCGGCGTGGCCACCCCGGCCGACGCCGCCCTGATGATGACGCTTGGCGCGGACGGCGTGTTTGTCGGCTCCGGCATCTTCAAGTCCGACAATCCGGAAAAATTCGCCAAAGCCATTGTCGGCGCGGTGGCCAACTACCGGGACTACCCCCTGCTGGCCGGCCTGTCCAAAGGCCTGGGCGCGGCCATGAAAGGCCTGGAAATCGGCTCCCTGGCCCGCGAACAGCGCATGCAGGAGCGGGGGTGGTAATCATGGCCCGCGTCGGCGTGCTGGCCCTGCAAGGGGCTGTTTCCGAACACCTGGACATGGCCCGCCGGGCCGGGGCCGACAGCCTGGCCGTGAACAGCCCGGACGATCTGGTCCGGGCGGACGCCCTGGTCATTCCCGGCGGCGAATCCACGGCCATCAGCCGCCTGATCCGCCAGAACGGCCTGCAAGAGCCCATCCGCGCCTTTGCCCGCTCGCATCCGGTGCTGGGCACCTGCGCCGGGCTTATCCTCTGCGGCCGGGAAATCAGCGGGCCGGTCAAGGAACCCCAACCCCTGGGCCTCATGGACATCACGGTGGAGCGCAACGGCTTCGGCCGGCAGACGGACAGCTTTGAAACGCCCCTGGCCGTGGAGGGGCTGGGCAGCATTCCGGCCGTGTTCATCCGGGCGCCGTATATTCGGAGCGCCGGGCCCGGAGCGCGCGTGCTGGCATCCGTGGACGGCAAAATGGTCATGGCCGAGCAGGGCAACATCCTGGTGGCCGCCTTTCACCCGGAACTGACCGATGACTTGACGGTGTACCGCTATTTTGTCGGGAAAATCAAAGCGGCGTAAAAAGACGCGCGCACAAGAAAAGCCGCCCCGCGCAACGACGCGGGGCGGCTTACAGGTATTCTGCTCCCGTCACAAGCCACGTGCCCCCGAATACCCGCGTAATCCCCGCGCCACCGAAAACCGCGAACGAATTCTCCGATCAGGAGCCCGGCCTTAGAGCATTTCAACTTTAGAGCATTTCAACTTTAAAATTGTATATAACCAGAAGACTTGAACCAGCCCTGGGCATCGCTTGCAGAAACACGGTCCAGGGCTTTTCCAACTCCTGCAAAGAGGTCTTCATGGGTTCTGGATTTTATGCCTCG
>JAVBOI010000057.1:0-6839 GCA_031550695.1 Desulfovibrio sp.
AGCCTGCCTTCCCGGTCATAGGCAAACTGATATTCCACGCCCGCGTCGTGATCCAGGCAGGCGGACAGGCGCAGAAGATCGCGCCAGACGTACTGATGGGTCAGGCGGCCGTTTTTGAAGCGTCTGGCCGGGTTGAGGGGATTGGCCTGATCGTACTCGTAGCGGATTTCGCCGCCGTCGGGCAGGGTGACGGTATCCAGGCGGGTGTCGTTTCCGTAGTTGAAAAAGGTGGCGCCGCGCGGGTCGCGGCGCTGGCACAAAGCGCCGTTGCGGTCATAGGCGAAACTCATCTCTCCGGCCTGGACGAGACGTCCGGCGTCATCGTATTCGTACTCGCGCGCGATGCTTTCGTCCAACCCGCCGTAGGTGCACCGCTGCATGGTGCGTTGTCCTTTCGCGTTGTAGCGGTAGATTTCCACAAACGAGTCGCCGCGGCGGACTTCAAGCAGATGCCCTTTGGCGTCGAATTCGTATGCGAATTTACTGGTACTTCCGTTAAGGCGTTCGGTTTTCTTCTCCAGCCGGCCGTCCGGGCCAAAGGCGCATTGGACGGTCAGGCCGTTGCGGGAAAGGGTGGGGGAGCGGGATGTATTGGATTGCGTTTGCATGATGTTTTTCCTTGTTTTTTTAAGTGACGGGAGCCATCCTGGCGGGTTGGCTTCATTCTTTTTTCAGAACAAAGGGCGAGAAGCGAAAGGCATGGATTGCCACGTCGCTTCGCTCCTCGCAATGACACGGGCGGAGGGCGTTCCCGCTTCGCTCCTCGCAATGGCAAGAACGGGTACCCCCCTCACAAATCCGTGGTTTCCACCACCATCACAATGGCCAGCACGCAGAGCGGCAGCGGCAGAGCCTGGCGTATGCCCACGCTGCCGCCGGTTTCCCAGCCGCCGGGCCAGGGGGTGTTGCCCAAATCGCCGCTGACCAGCCGGGCCGGGGAATCCATTTTGTCGCGCACGTCGCGGGCGAATATGGTCTGCCAGCGCCCGGCGGCCGGGCTGCCTATCTCGCCGCCGGCCGATTCCAGCACGCGCAGCTGGGCCTTGACGATGCGCTTTTTCGCCCCCTGGGCCGTGCCGGCCTGCGCGCCGGCCTCGAGAAAGGTGGTTTCCAGGCGCGACTCGTAGGGCAGCCCCACCTGGACAAGCCGGGCCGGCCGGTCAAGCGTGATTTTGCCGTTTTCCACCGTTTGCGGCGGGCGCGCGGCGCCGTCGGCCAGAATGTGCACGCGTAAGCCCTCCAGGTGCTCAAGGCTGGGTATTTCACTTACGGGAGTGTGGCTTTCCACGGTTTTGCCGCAGTCCAGGAAAAAGGCGTCCTTGACCGCGCCGCCGGGGGCGAGCCCTTCGTCAAGGGCGCAGACAAAGCGCCGGGTCCGCCCTTGCGCCTCGATGGCGACCATGGCGTACAGCTCGTCCTCGGGCCGGTCGTGGGCCGGTATGACGGCCAGGGCCTCCACGCGGCCGTTTTCGCCCACACCATGCCGGTGCCAGGCGGACACCTCCTGATTGCGGTCGTGGGTAAGGCCGATGAGCGCGCCGTCGGCGCGCGCGCACCAGAGTATGGAATACGGCTCCTGCTGGTAGGCCAGGCAGAGGATGCCGGGCCGGGTGATGTGCTCGGCCAGCATGGTCACGTCCGGCGAGGACCAGGCGTCGGACGAGAAGTCGTAGCCCAGTTCGCGCACCTTGCGGCCGCCGGCCTGGACGAACAGGCAGGACGAGCCCACCTTGGCCGGCCTGGCGGCCAGGCCGCCGTAGGCCGACTGCGGCGAGACGCGCACGTTTTCCGGGCCGAACGGCTCGGAGGCGGCCGCTTCGGAAACGACCACCTCGCCGCCGCCGGTAATGACCACCAGGGAACTCATGGAAGCCAGGGCGGCAATGGAGTCCACGCCCTGGCCCGTTACCACGGTAACGGTAACGGCGTTGTCCGTGGCTATCTGGCCGAAGGTCTTGTCCTCGAAGTTTTCAAAGTCGCCGGCCTTGCTGGTCCAGACGCGGGTGCCGCCGCCGAAGGTCAGGCGCTCGCGGAAAAAGGCGCAGCAGGTGGGAAAGCCGGCCGCGTCCGACCAGGCCCCGAACTGCCACTTCCAGGTGGATGCGCCCATGAGGGCGTCGGGCAGGGAGTAGCCTTCCACCACCTCGGCCCGGACCGAGGTCGGCGAATCCACGGCGGTTATGCGCACGACGCCGTAACCGGGGTCACGGTACTGCCAGAGCACGCCGACAAAGGCGGAATCAGTCGTTACCAGGCGTTTGCCCTTGCCGTCCCATACGCTTCCGTCCGTGTGCGTGGGCTGGACCGCTCCCGTCCACCATTCGTCACCCTTGTTATGTTCCATGGCCAGATACGTTTTGCCGTCAGAGCGGCGATACACATTCGGCTCAATCCTGACCAGGGATTCCCAGGGCACGATGTCTATCCACACGGAATTTTCCAGACGCAGCAGCGAGCCGACATGGCCGGGCTTGAAGGCCTCGAAGTTGGCGGTCAGCGTAACTTCGCCGTCGCGCGCACCGGACACGGCAATGGTCTTTTTCTTGTCGGTATTGGCCTCGCCCCACGGCCCGCCCTTGGGCCGGAATTCCGCAAGCTCCCAGGCGGTGGGGCCGGCGCAGGACAGCTTGCGCGGCGGCACGCCGGCGCAGGCCAGGTAGAGCACGTCGCCCGATTGCGCGCCGGTGATTTTCGGCCGGTTGTCATCGTCGAGCAAATCGTCCAGGGAGTAGGGCGAGGCGATTTCGTACACCTGGCCGGACTCGTCGATTACCTGGCCGCGCCGGGTCCAGAAGCGGATGTAGCGCTCGCCGAATTCCAGCACGTAGGCGGTTTTGCGCGAGCGTATGAATTCCAGAAACACGGCCCGGCCGTCGTTCTTGGTGCGGCCGAGATAGCGAAAGCCGCCCCGGCGTTTGGCCGCGCCCTGGACGAGCGGCAGAAAGCCCACGGACGAGCGAAGCGCGGCCCCGTATTTTTGCAGATCCGGCCGGGCGTCGAGCAAGGGCGAGATTTCGCCGGCGTTAAGGGCGGTCTGGATGCGCGATACCCTACCCATGGCGGCCTCCGTCAAGCGGGCCGAAGCCGGCAATGCCGGAACCGGCAATGCCGGAACCGGCGCGCGAGAGCATCCAGGCGCCGTCCTGAAGGCGCTGGGGCGCTTTCTGGATGGCGTTCACGCGCTTGGCCTCGGCAATGGCGAACTTGTATTCCTGCCACAGGCTTTCCTTGGCCGAGTTTTTGCCGGCGATGCGCGGGCAGATTTCTATGGCCAGCTTGCAGGCGAGCGCCTCGACAAAAGTGGCCGGGTAGCGTTCCGGGTTTTCCTCGCGCCGTATGTAGCGCACGGGCAGGGGCGCGGGCAGGTCGCAGAGCACGGCCCCGCCTTCCACCTCCCAGGACGCGTCCGGCCCGAAACGGTAGTCGGCGCGGGCATCGACCGGCCATACCCGGCCCGCTTCCACCAGGCGCAGGCAGTCGTTGGGCAGGGGAAACTTGCGGGTGAAGCCGAAGGCCGGGCCTTCCTCCAGGGCCGGCAGCAGGGCGCGGGCAAGGGCGAAACCCCAGCGGTTGGCGGAAAGCTCGGCGTCGCGCACCACGTCGTACATGCTGTTAAGGATAACGGCGGTGTCGGAGGCGTCGTCCAGGGACATGATGCTGAAATGGCCGATTTTGGCTAAAGCGCGGTTGCAGATCTGAATGCGGGTATACATGGCTACCTCCTTTTGGCGTTGCCGGAAGCGGCCGCGCCGGTAATGGCGCCCACGGCCTTTTTCGGGCGGCCGGCCTTGGCGATGGCGGTTTTTGTCTCGTCGGTCATGGGGGTTCCGGCCGGGTTGGCCGGCTCGAAAACGATTTCCGGCACGGCGCCCGGCTCGGCCGGGGCGAACAGCTCGGCATCCGGGGCCGAGGCGAAGGAAACGATCTGCCCCTCGCGGTAGTAGACGCCGCCGGGGTTGCAATCGCGCAGGGTTCTGTAAAGGGACATGGGTTTTCTCCCGGTTAAGGTGGGTGGTGTGTGGCGGGAAACGGCGGAAAGCGAAGCCCGGGGGCGACGCATTTCCGGCTGTTGTACAAAGGCGGGAATGCGACTTGCCGCGCGCGGCGCGAAAGGCGGGGGGAGGAAACGGGAAAGGATGCGGGAGCGTGAAGGCGGGGAAGGAAATCCGGCTTGCCGCGCGCGGCGCGAAAAACGAAGGCGCGAAAAACGAAGGCGGGAAAGGCGAAGGCGGGAAGAAAAAAGGCTTGCGGGCGGTTCATCGCACAATAGCCCGATAGACCGTCTTCTGTCGTCGGGCTGTGCGGTGAATTCGGCGCGTTGGCCGCGTGGGGGCTTGACGCGGGGTTTCCGGCCGGCGCGGAGCGGTGGCGCCGCCCCCGGCGTTCTCCGCTCTTGCCAAGGCGCGCCCTCCGGTCCCGGCGCTCCGCAACCTTGCCAAGGCGGCGCGGAGCGGGTAGGAAGTTGGGACAGAGTATGCCGGAGGCTGGTTCATGCTGAACTTCAATTCCTACAAACTCACGGCGGCCGTGCTGGCCTGTTTTCTGGCGTCGGCCTTCACATCGTTGCGGCTCGGCGCTTCGCCCGCAACGGAAACCAGTTGGCTGGTCACGGCCGCGCTGGGCTACGTGGGCGTGCTGGCGCTGAAAAGCCTGGCCACGGCCCTGCTCATCCGGGTGCTGTCCGGAAAGTCGGTTTCCCTGCCCTGCGCGTTGAGCATATCCCTGGCCACCTATTTCGTGCATCAGGTGTCGTCGGACGTGTATCTTGCGTTGAGCTGAGAAAACACCGCGCCCACGCGCGAACGGCGGTCGAAGCATCACGCTTCGGCCGCCGTTTGTTTTTTGCCGAGCCTTGCGTTACGCCCCACAAAATGGGGTTTCCAAAGGGGTTCAACCCCTTTGGCCGCCGGAGGCAATACTTCTCTTTGGCAACTTCACTAGGGGTTTTCCTCGCGCAGGGCCCACCAGGCCAGATCTTCAAGACGCCAGCGCGGCCGGCGGCCGAACAGGGCCGGCCGGGGAAAACCGTCGTCCTTGCTCCAGCGCTGGGCCGTGTCGTAGCAGACGCCAAAGGCCAGGGCCACGTCTTTCAGGCCCATGCGCGACGGGTCCGGCACCTTGCGCGCCATATCGTCGTAAAGTGAATTGAAACGGCTCATGTTTCCTCCAAACGGAATGGCTCAGCGTTGCCCGGCCATCAGTTTCCAGGCGTCCAGAGCCGGCGTCCGGTATTTCCAGGCGTCGATGTTGTAGCCGGGGGCTCCGGAGGAGTTTGCGATCTTGTCCACCAGGCCGTAAGCGCCTTTTGCCGCGCTGTTGCTCAAAATGCCGATGGCGCTGGTCAGGCTTTTGGCCCTGGCCGCGGCGGCCTCGTTTTTGCCCTGGAGCATGGCGTTCCGGGCGTCGGTCATCAAAGCGTCGCTTCTGCTCATGCCCTGGTAGCGGGCGTTTAAGGCTTCCAGTTCGGCGTCCACGCGGTTCTGGTCCAGAACGCCCACGCTGGTGCCCGTGTCGAGCACGCCGGCCTGAGCCATGGCGGCGGTCTTTTTGCCCACCTCGGCCCGGCCCTGGCGGCGCAGTTGTTCCTCGCGGCGCGTGGCTTCGTTGCGTACCTGGGCGGCGTTGGCCAGGCTGGCCTGGGCCTGCGCCTGGGCCTGGGCCTTGGCGGCGTGGGCGGCGTTGTTGCCTTCCTGCATGTTGCTGTACATTTTCAAGCCGGTGTTCACTATCATGGGCAGTACGGTTGCCATGCTCATTGCTGTATCCTCGCGTAAAGTATGCAGTTATCGCCGTTTTCATCATAGGCGCGCATAAGGCCCTCGGGCGTAAACCCGAGAATGCGCGCCCACTTGACGCCGGCGGGAAAGCCCTCGCGGATGGTCATTTCCACCCGGCGGCTGGGCAGGGACTCAAGAAACTTCAGCACGCTCTTGACCAGAAAGGGCATATGCTTTGCCGCCCGGTCCGAGAGCAGCGTCCAGGCGTGGACGCGGTTCTGGTGAAAGGGAATGACGCCGCAGCACAGCAGCACGTTGCCCGCGTCGTCCGTAATGGTGCGCGAAGGGCCGGCGGCCAGCAGGGCGGCGGCGACCTCGCGGGTGAGCGAAGCCACAAAGGCGCGCTGTTCCGGCTGGGCCTCTACGGACAGCAAATCGTCCACGGTGGCGGCATTGTGGATGCATGGGGGCATGGGAATCCTCGCTGAGTGTCGGGGAGGGATTTTGAGGGATAGGCGCGGAGCGGGAATAGGCCGGATGGCGCGGGAAGCGCGGGCGGCGCGGAAGAAGGGGGGGCGATGCGCGAAGGCGGATAACGATGGCGAGGCGCGGGCTACAGAAGCGTGAGGCTTGCGGGATGGCGCGGAAGGGTGTTGTTGAGTCCGCCGCCGATTGCTGTTGCAGCATACACCGGAAAAGCGCGCTTTGTCGTCAAAGGCGCGGTGAATTCGGTGGATTGCCCGGATCATCCATGCGGTAGTCGTACAGGTCGCCGTCGCCGCGACGGTCCCTGGCCGGGTCCAGGGCGGGGAAACGGCCGATCGTCGGGTCGTAGTCGCGCCAGCCGAAGCGGACCAGCCCCGTATCGGGATCTGCCAGTCCGCCGGCAAAGCCGATGGGCAGGTGGAAGGCCGGAAAGCTGTCGTGATACGGGACGCCGAAGCTGTCGCGGCGGATTTCCTTGATTACCGCGCCGTTCGGGGCCACCAGGGCGCGGAGCGTGCCCACCTGATCCACGCAGCAGAGAAACTCGCGCGGCGCGTAGCTTTCGTCGAACAGGCTGCGCGGGGATTTGCGGCTGTTGCGGGCCATGGCTTCGTAGAAGTGGTCCAGGCGGGCGGC
>JAVBOI010000050.1:0-9378 GCA_031550695.1 Desulfovibrio sp.
AGCGTCGGGGGCAGCATCCAGATCGCGCCCATAATCATGATGGTGCAGAGAAAGGAGCGCATGCCAAGCTGCGACGGCCGGAACCGCACCAACACGCTGTACAGGCCGAAGCACATGGCCCCGCACAACATCCACAGATCCCCGCCGGTCAGGCTCAAGCTGAGCAAGCGGGCGATATCGCCTTTGGTGACCAGCACCACCACCCCGCACACGGCAATCAGCAACCCTATCACCTGCCGCCAGGACAAGGACTCGCGCAGGACAAAACGGCAGATCAGGGCGATAAAAACAGGCGCCGTGGCGGCCAGCAGCGACATATTGGTGGCCGTGGTGGTTCTGCCCGCCAGGAATATCAGCACGCTGAAGCCAACCATGCCGATCAGGCTGATGATCATGAGCCAAACGGCGCGTTGCCGGATGATGTCCCGATCGGCCCAGACCTCCCGCCAGACAAAGGGCAGAAAAGCGGCCACGGCCACGGCCCAGCGCCAGAAGGCCAGTTCGACGGGCGAAAACCTGTCCGCCAGGACTCTGGCGAAAATATACAGGCTGCTCCAGATGAACGTGGCGCCGAGCGCCAGCAGATGGCCGGCCAGGGAAGGGGGAAGGGGCGATGTCTTCATGCGGGCCTCAAAAGCGCACAATTCGGGTGTTGTCGGCAGGCCGGCAGCCGCGCCTATCTCCCGCCGGTTCGCGGAACCGGCGGGAGATAGGCGCGGCTTTTCCGTCAATCAAATTGCGGGCTTCGCATGCCGGATGCACGGCAAAATCGGCAGAAGGCAAGATCTTTTCGTAATGCCTAAGTGATTGAAGCCTCATAAATCGATCGCACCGAAACGGCCAGAGTGGCGTTGAATTCATCGTCATTCTGCCGTGCGGTCAGCCCTTCCGTCAAGGCCCGGGAAAAGCTGGCTATCAGCCCCTTGTTGCGGGCCAGACGCTCGTTGGCCTCGGCCCGGCTGTAGCCGCCGGACAAGGCCACAATGCGCACGACCCGTTCGTCGTCCATAAGATCGCTGTAAAAACCGTCTTCCACCGGGATGGAAAACTTGAACATCACCCGCATTTCCCGGGGCAACGACGCCAGATGTCCGCGCGCTTCTTTTTTCAGCAAGGCTTCTGAATCCCGTCGGTCCGGGCTGAGAATGTCCACTTCTGGTTCGATAATGGGCACAAGCCCGGCCTCGGCAATCTGCCGGGCCACATCGAACTGCTGCTTCATCACCTCGGCTATGCCCTTGGGATCGGCCGAGAGGATCACGGACCGCATCTTGGTGCCGAAAATATTTTTTCCCGCGGCTTCGCGCAGCAGATCCGCCAAGCCGGGTATGGGCCGCATGAGCTGCACGCCGTTCTCAAGCTCGGTCAGCCCTTTGTCCACTTTGAGAAAAGGCACAATGCCCTTTCTGTTCCAAAGAAAATCGGCGGTCGGCTCGCCGCTCACCTGCCGGCGCATGGTGTCCTCAAACAAAATGGCGCCCAGGATATAGTCCCGGCTGAAGGCCGGACTTGTCACGATACGCACGCGCATGCCGTGTACGCGGTCGAACATTTCTTTTTCGCCCGTATAATCGTTTTCCGGTATGCCGTACTGCCGCAGCGCCTTGGGTGTGCTGCCACCGCTCTGGTCCAGTGCCGCCACAAATCCCTTGCCCTGATGCATACGCGCAAGCTGCTCCTTATTCATCGCATCCTTCCTTTTCGCGGCGTTTTGCCGCTGTCTGGCCACGGTTTTTTCAGGATTACCCAGAATAGTATCAGAGTGCGGCAATATTTTCCAGCCGAAAGACAACCATCGCCTGCTTCCGCCAGGTCCAAAGACCCGAAATCCGGATTTGTTTGCTAAGAATACCATAATAATATAGTAAAAATATTACATATTTTTTAAACGACATTCACCCTTTGAAATATATGGCTTTCTAGTATAGAGGTAGTTCAACAACAAGCCGACGACACCGGAATAACCTTTCGCTTCCGCCCTGACCAAGCGGTCGCGAAAATGAACTGTTCGCGTACCGCATGATCAAAAAAGCGCCTCGCTTCCGACAACCGAGAGCCCTTGCCCGCTGGCTGGAAATTATCAGCTATTGCGGCGTTGCCGTTGGAATTATTCTTGTTGCCGTTGTATGCTATTTCGAATTTTTCGCCCCGGAAACGTTCAAGCCCCTGCCCGTTGCGCCGTCCGTGGCCGATAACGCCACGGATCAGGCCGGGCCGGGCGACACGGCCCTTAAAGAGCCGGACAAGCCGGAAGGCGACGAGGAAGAAGAGCCGGGCGTGCACCGGGGGGTGATTTCCCAGGGCGACACCGCCGGCGTGCTCCTTCAGGAATGGCTGCCCATGGAGGATGTCCATTCCCTGGTCGACGCCTGCAAAAACGTTTATTCCCTGACGCGCATCCGGGCCGGCCAGCCTTACATGGTCTATCGCGACGGCGAGGATTTTTCCCGCTTCGAGTACGAGATAGACGACGACCGCCGGCTGGTGGTCTGCCGCGAAGACTCCCGCTGGGTGGCGACGGTGGAGGACATCCACTACGACATTTTGCTGGAGAAAGTGGAAGGAATCATTGATTCCAGCATGTTCGAGAGCATGTCCGATATCGGGGAAAGCCCGGTGCTGGCGGTGCGCCTGGCCGACGTTTTCGCCTGGGAGATAAACTTCATCCGCGACATCCAGCCTGGCGACAGCTTTCGGGTGCTGCTGGAAAAACGTTACCGCGACGGCGAATTCAAGGGCTACGGGAAAATGCTCGGGGCTGAATTCGTCAACAAGGGCAGTAAATACGAAGCCTTTCTTTTCAAGGACAGTTTTGGCAACGCCGCCTATTTCAATGCCGCCGGGGACAGCCTCAAGCGGGCTTTTCTCAAAGCGCCTTTGTCATTCACCCGCATCAGTTCGCGTTTTAACCTGCGGCGGATGCACCCGGTTTTCCATACTGTCCGGGCCCATCCGGCCATGGATTACGCCGCGCCGACAGGCACGCCGGTCAAGGCCATAGGCAGCGGCACCGTGACCTTTCGCGGCTGGGGCAAAGGCGCGGGCAACTACATCAGCCTGAAGCACGCCAACGGCTACGAATCCATGTACCTGCACCTTTCCGGATTCGCCAAAAAGCTGCAGAAGGGCGGCCGGGTCCGGCAGGGCGAGGTTATCGGCTATGTGGGCAGCACCGGCTATTCCACCGGACCGCATCTTGATTTTCGCATGAAAAAGAACGGGCAATTCGTCAATCCGGAAAAGATCCTCTCTCCGCGCGACGAATCGGTGCCCTCTAAAATGCTGGTCAAATACAAGGCGGAACGCGATCTCTGCCGCCTGTATATGGAAGGGAAAAAGGCCTTGACCGACTATATCATCGAGAAGGATGCCATACTCCCATGAGTGAAAAAACTTTCACCCACAAAGCCCTGGCCGATCTTCTGGGCGTTTCCGAAACCACGGTAAAAAGCTACCGCCGCAAGTTTCCCGGCTGCATCCCCGTGGCAAGCCAGGGCAAGCCCATACGCTTTTCCACACAAGCCGCCGCCGTGGCCACGCGTATCCGGGATCTCTTCGAAACCGGCATGAGCGTGGAGGAAGTGCGCTCGCGGCTTGCCGGAGAATTCGACTGGATTGCCCCGGAACAGCCCAAAACGCCGGCCAAAAGCGGCGCGGAAGTGTCGCCGGAACTCAGCGCCGGGGTCAGCAACATGGCCAAGAGCATGGTGGCCATGACTCAGCAGCAGAAGGCCCTGCTTTCGCGCATGCAGGGCATAGAAAGCCTGCTTGAGGATCTCGGCCTCAAGGGCGGCCGGGATCTGGAAGAACTGCGCCAAAAAAAGGCCGCCGCCGCCCGCGAGCGCGAACAATCGCTGGAAGAACGCCTGAACCGGCTTGACAAAACCACAACGGATCTGGCCGGCAACCTGGCCTCCCTGGCGGATCAGCTCGGCCGCTTCCTGGGCCTGCGCGACAACGCCGCGCATGATTGGGCTAACGGCGGGGCCGCCGAAGCCCTGGCCACGGCCGCCCAACTGGCGGCGGAAACCGCCTCCGCCCGGCAAACCCCGGAATTCGGGCCCGCCGCCGGCCCGGAGCGCCCCGCTGCCAAGGTCATCTCCCTGCACGCCGCCAGCGGCGACAAACATCCGGCCGCTTTTGCCGCCGGCCGGTCCGGCGCCCCGGCGGCCGGGTTCGCCGATCCGGTCCAGGCCGAGCCGCCCCGCCACTTTTTCAGCCTTCCCCTGGTGGTGCGCACCGGGCAGGGGCAATACGTCAGCGCCGGAGGGCGCGGACGCGGACGCTTTTCCATCAACGACCTCAAGGCCATGCTCATTTACGGCTACACCCCGCCCAACCACTTCACCCTGCGCTGGGAAAGCCACGGTCAGGGCTGGTGGCTGCATCTTGAGCAAAGCGCCGGCCAGTTCGCCTACCAGTTGCTGCTCATGGAACTGCCCTCGCAAAAAGGCGGCAACGTGGCCGAGATACTGCAGGTGAAACGAAACGACGTTCCCCTCCACCCGGCGGAAATCTGCACCATCGTCGATTCGTTCGGCGCTTAGGCCGGCAGCGGAAAAACGCCTCCGGCGGCCAGAGAGGGTCGGGGACACAGGCTCTGTGCGCTGCCCTCTCTGGACTCTCCCGCAAGGGGCACAGCCCCTTGACCCCCAAATAGAGAACCGCGCTCGTGGAACGGCAGAAGATTTTCGTTCCGCGAGCCAGCGAACATCTACGCGTCCAGCTCAAAATCGACCATTGCGCGAAACCCGCATCAGTGGCACAACAACTCGGTAGATTACGAGGAACAATTCATACCCTCCCCACCCTCCTGGTACCCAACTAAAAAGTTTTGGGGGAAAGGGATGGGGGGTCCGGGGGAAGGGCTTTTTTCGGGTGAGTTCGCCTTCACTTCGTTCAGATCGAACGGCCCCTTTTTCAAAAGGGGGTTTCCCCCTCCCCCGGCTCTCACAAGGACGACCCATGGCTTCAGCATCACGGGGCAAGCGTCTGGCGCGGCGCTATCCCATATTGAACAGCGTACCGGGAGACGAACGCCCGGCCATTGTGCGGGCCGCGCTTAAACATCCACTTGTCATTGTGCTGGTGGTCGGCGGCGGCTTGCTTGGCCTGCCCCTGTACTTGAACGCAATGTTCGGCCTGCTGGGCGTGGAGCAGGAGCCGGTGTTGCTGCTCAAACTGGTCAAATTCGCGGGCATCATTCTGCTGCCCGTGGTGGTGGCCGTGCCCGTGCTCAGCCGGTTCGTGCTGCCGCCCATCATCCGCCGGGAAATGCGCAAGCGCGGCTACGGGGAAAACGGCAAGGCCGGACAGTGATTTTTCCATGAACATCAATATTCAGAATCTTTCCAAATCATTTGGCGGGCGGGACATTATTCCGGACTTCTCCCTGGAGGTGCAGTCCGGGGTGCGCCTTTGCGTGTGCGGCCCCAACGGCAGCGGCAAATCCACTTTTCTCAAACTTCTGGCCGGCAAGGAACTGCCCGACGCGGGCCGGATCATGATGCCGCGCGAAAGCCGCCTGGGCTATGTGGAGCAGGAACTCGACGAGGAACGGCTGAACACGGAACTGCTGCACTTTGTCCTGGACGTGCTGCCGGACTGGAACGACTTTTGGGACACGTGGGAAAAGGCCGCGGACGACCACGACCAGTCCGCCATTTTCGCCCTGTCGGCCAGGCAGGCCGAACTGGAGCAGAAGTACGGCTACAACCCTGAGCACCGGGCCAAGGCGGTACTGTCCGGCCTGGGCTTTGCCGAGCACAAATGGCGCATGCCCTTGCGCGAGCTGTCCGGCGGCTGGCGCGAACGGGCCAAGCTGGCCCGCGTGCTCACGGCCGGGGCCGACGTACTGCTGCTGGACGAACCGACGAACCACCTGGACCTGGAAGCCGTGGAATGGCTCGAAGCCTTTCTGCTCGACTACCAGGGCGTGCTGGTGTTTGTCGCCCACGACCGGGTGTTCATGGACAAGGTGGGCACCCACCTGCTGTACTTCAGCGGCGGCGGCAAGCCCCTGTTCCGCAAGGGCTCGTTCAGCAAGTTCATTTCCATGCAGGAAGAAATGGGGGAACAGCGCGCCCGCGAGGCTGCCAGGGTACAGGACGAAATTGAGCGCAAAATGGATTTTGTCCGCCGCTTCAAGGCCAAGGCCACCAAGGCCAGACAGGCGGCATCACGCCAAAAAATGGCGAAAAAGCTGGAAAAAGAGCTTGAAGGTTTACAGGCCGAGCCCAAACGCAGGGAACTGAGCTTTAAGTGGCCCGCGCCGCCGCAATCCGACCGCACCGTGATTTCCGTGGCCGATTTGAGCTTTGCCTTTCCCGACGGCCGGCGCATGTGGGACAGGCTTTCCTTCACCCTGTACCGGGGCCAGAAAATCGCCCTGGTCGGCCCCAACGGCTGCGGTAAATCCACCCTGCTCAGGCTGCTGGTGGGGCGGACCGAAAAAGAAGGCGGCAGCATCGTCATGGGCCAGCAGGTCCGCCTGGGCTACTTCAGCCAGCACCAGTTGGAAACGCTCAATCCGGCCGGAACCGTGCTCGGCGAAATACGCCGCCTGTCCGACCCGCGCACCACGGAAGAAGAGCTCATGAGCGTGCTCGGCCTCTTTCTTCTGGGGCAGAACTATTTTGACCGCACGGCCGGCAGCCTGTCGGGCGGGGAAAAAAGCCGCCTGCTCCTGGCTACCCTGTTCCTGGCTCGCTGCAACTTCCTGATCCTGGACGAGCCCACCAACCACCTGGATCTGGAAAGCCGCGAAGCCCTTGTGGAGGCTTTGTCCGCCTACCAGGGCACCCTGCTCATGGTGGCCCACGACCGGTATCTGCTCAGCGAGGCCGCCGACCAGATCTGGGGGCTTTCGCCCGCCGGCTTTGCCATCCACGAGCACGGGTTTGAAGAATACGCCGAAAGCCGCAGAAAGGCCCGGCTGCTGGAAAGCGCCCAGGCCCTGGAGCAGAAACGTGGCGAAAACGGCCGCACCACCGGCCTGTCCCGCGATGAGCTCAAGCGCCAGAAACGGGAACGGGCCGAAGCCCGCAACAAGCTCTACCGGGAAATGAAGCCTTTTCAGGACGCCTACACCGCTCTTGAGGCCGAGCTGGGCGCGACTCTTGAGGCCCAGAGCCAAACCGAGGCCCTGCTGGCTGACCCGCAAGTGTACGCCGATTCGGCCAGGGCCACGGAACTGCTCAAAGAATTCAGCAATCTGCAACGAAATGGCGACCTCCTGCTCGAAAAGCTCGCTGAAGCCGAAGCCGCTCTGGCCCCTTACGAAGCCCGCAAAGCCGCTCTTCAGGATCCTGATGGCGAGGAATAGCCACGTACGGTTGCCCAAAAACCCGTTCAACAAGCTGATCGCGTTTGTCATCCTGTCGCTGTGCGGCGGGACTGTCGCGGCGTTTCTGCCGGGCCGGGTCATTTCCGTGGCCGACGGCGACACCATCGTCGTGCTCGCTTCCAACGGCGAGCGGCAGAAAATCCGCCTCTACGGCGTGGACTGTCCGGAGTCGGAGCAGGCCGGCGGCAAGGCGGCCGCCAGATTCACCAGCTCCCTGGTCCTCTTCGCCAACGTC
Organism: Desulfovibrio sp.; assembly: GCA_031550695.1. Taxonomy (GTDB): domain Bacteria; phylum Desulfobacterota; class Desulfovibrionia; order Desulfovibrionales; family Desulfovibrionaceae; genus Frigididesulfovibrio. The sequence goes on from JAVBOI010000050.1 coordinate 7,581, forward strand.
AAGGTGCAAAAGATGGACACGGACCGCTACGATCGCACGGTGGCCATCGTCGCCCTGGACGACGGCCGCATACTTAACGAGGAGTTGGTGGAAAACGGTCACGCCTGGGTATACCCGGCCTACTGCAATACAGCCCGCTGCGCTTACTGGCAAACTCTCGAAGCCAAAGCCAAGGCCGACAGAATCGGCCTCTGGCGCGACAAAAGGCCCATGCCGCCCTGGCAATGGCGCCGCTACCACCCGCGATAGGATATTTGAGTATTGAAGTTGCCCAAGAGTTGTATTGCCTCCGGTCGCGGACACAGGCTCTGTGCGGCCAAAGGGGGTGACCCCCTTTGGAAACCCCATATGGCCGGGCGTATTGTGGGTAACGCCGCTACTCCGCGCTCAACGTTCGTTGAACTGTCACAACCCCGAATCGTACGAATGGACCGTTCTGATCACGCCCCCGGCCGCAAGGCGCAAGGGGGCGTTTTCCTGTTCGGAAAAGGGCACGTAGATGGCGGCAATCTGGCCGGGCGCCACGGCCGCGTCCGGTTCCGCGAAACGGATGCGCAGAACCGGGCCGCCCGGACCTTCCGCATGCAGGCTGACCCTGGCCGCTTTGGGCCGCTCGCGGTAGCGGGTTTTCACCAGCACGGTTTCCGGCCAAAACGCCGGCGGCAACAGGATGTTCACGTCATCGCAGTCGCAGCCGCCGGTGAGCATTTCTCCACGCGGCCCCACAAGCAGAACATTGTCCCCGCCCCGCTTGGCGATAACGTGCAAAGGCTCTGTCCAGCCCAGGCCAAGTCCCCGGCGCTGGCCTTCCGTATACCGCCACAGGCCCTTGTGATCGCCCAGCCGGCGCCCGTCCGCAAGACGCATGGGACCGGGGCCGGGCAGGGCTACGCCCAGGGCCCCGGCCGCGCGCAACAGAAAATCGCGGTAGTCGTCGCCGGGGATAAAGCAGACTTCCTGGCTTTCGCCCGGCTGGGGCGGAACAATGTTTTGTCCGGCCAGGGTTTCCAGCACGTCCCGCTTGTGCGCTTCGCCCAGGGGAAAGAGCGCGGCCTTGAGGTTTTCGCGCGGCACCAGGGAAAGGAAATAGCTCTGGTCCTTGGACTGATCCGCGCCTTGCAGCAAAACCGGGCCGTGCTCCCCCCCTTCCTCGGGCAGCAGACGGGCATAGTGCCCCGTGGCCAGGCGACCCGCCCCCAGGGCCCGCGCCTTGTCCAGCAGCAGGCCGAACTTGATCCGCGCGTTGCACAGGGCGCAGGGGTTGGGCGTAAGACCGTCGGCATAGCTTTGCACAAAAGGCCGGATCACCGCCCGCAAAAAATCGTCCGCCAAATCAACAATATGCAGGGGAACGTCCATTTTCTCGCAAAGCGAGGCCAGCCGGCGGCGCGAGGCTTCGGCGCCCTCCCGCTCCGCCTCCTCCAGCAGGTCGGGCGGAACAAACAGGCCGTGCAGGGCGAACGCCGGCACCCCTGATTCGCGCAGGCGCATCAGGGCATGCAGGCTGTCGGCCCCGCCGCTCACGGCGACCGCAACAGGAAGGTGGGAAAAATTCTCGTTCATGGCGACTAATGTATCATTATTCGGAAGCCCGGACAAAGGAGAAACCTTTCGCGATCCTGTTCCCTGTCAACACCCCAAAACAAAAAAGTTTGAAGGATAGGGATAGGGGGTCCGGGGGGAAAGGGGAAGGAAACTTTCAGTAAAAGTTTCCATCCCCATTCCCCCCGGCCGCAGGAGGCGCAGCCCCCACCCCTAAACCAACCCCGCGACGGAAGCGGGGATTTACATTCCGAAC
>JAVBOI010000001.1:0-6172 GCA_031550695.1 Desulfovibrio sp.
GCAGAGCAATTAACTCATTTCATTCGTGAAATGCTCCAGAGCCGATTACCTTTGAGACGTTGTGCCGCCCAATTGAGGGGTCCAGGGGAAATCATTTCCCCTGGTGGGGTCCGGGGCAAAGCCCCGGCCGCCGGAGGCATATCTTTTCAAAGTAAAAAGGCTCTGATTCCAAAGTTTTTTACTGTGATTGAACAAACCGCCAGAATGGTTCCCTAATGGAACCATTCTGGCGGTTTGTTATTTCCGCCGCGCCAGATGTCGCGCGTAGCGCAACGCCTTCCGCTCAGTAATAATACCGGCAGTCGCGGCAGAGCCAGACCACCTTGCCGATCACGCGAAAACTGCTCAGTTCGTCGCCGTACACTTCCATGCTGGAATAGGCGGCATTGTCCGAATGCAGCAGAATGCCGTCGCTGCGCTTTTCCACCCGCTTCAGGTAGATAGCATCTTCAAGCCCCACGGCCAGAACGACCTGCGGACTGATGCCGGTGTTGCTCTGGTCCACCAGCACCATGTCGCCGTCGCGGATGCCCGGCTCCATGCTGTCGCCCACCACGTCCATGAACACCATGGACGACGGGCTGCCCATTTTCGCCAGCCACTGGCGCGGAAAAGGATGCTCCGACACGGGCAGGGCCCCGATCTCGAACGACCCGCCGCCGGCGCACAAACGGGCCTGAACCTTGGGCACGTAGACCAGTTCTTGTTCAACAGCGCCTTCCCGGGAAAATTCGCGCATGATCGCCGTGCCCGCGCGTTCGGGCTTCGGGCGCGCGCCGTCCCTCGGCCCATCATGCGGCCGGGCCGGATTTTGGCGCGCTTGCGGGCGCGGCTCGCCGGAACCGAACTCCAGCCAGTCCGGCGACACGCCGTAGCGTCTGGCCAGGGCCAGAATCCATTTTTGCGGCACGGCGTCGCGCTGCTTGGCCTGGGTAACGGCGGAACGGTTCAGGCCAAGGGCATTGGCAAGCTCCACCTGCGTGGCGATGTCCGTAGCCTTGGCCAGCCTCTCGAAAAAATCGGTAAAAGGAATCTTCATAAAGCACCTTGCTTTTTATTGTTGCGCTATATAAACACATCGACAACAAAATGGCAAGAAAAAAGACGCCAGACGGCCAGCATCACCAACACCTTTTAAAGGCAGCCTGATAGGGGAAAAGTACAAGCTAAGAAACCGCTATTTCCTGTCCGAACAATGGGGACCACCTCTGAGAGGAAGCCGCGAGACTCTTTTGCGGAAAGACCTTCGCGTTCAGCAATTGCCGCTGTCCGGTTCACCCGCAAATAGGCCGGCCCCGGCGGTGCAGGCGCGCTTGAGCTCTTCCGCAAGGCGCATTCCGCAACGCGCGCTTTACCGAAAAGCCCCGCGCTGCTATGGTTATGGTACTTGCCGGAAAAGGATGTTGCCATGCCCCACTCCACCCGCCGATACCGCTCCCTTCTCTCCCCCGGAAAACGCCGCAGCGCCTCCCTGCTGATCTGGATCACGGCCGCGGGCATCGGCCTTGCCGCCGTGCTGCTCGCCCTGTGTTCGGCCTGGAGCTTCAACCTGTTCGAATCGTTGCGCGAACGCTGGTGGTGGTGGCCTTTCTTTTCCCTGCCGGCCGGCGGGCTGGCCATCACCTGGGCCATGCGCCGGGTGGGGCCGGGCACCGAGGGCAGCGGCATCCAGCAGACCGTGGCCGCCTTGCGCGTCGCGGATTCGCCCGAACGCGCGGGCGTGTTGTTGAGCCTGCGCCTGGCGGCGGCCAAGTTTCTGGCCATCATAGCCGGGCTGGGCTCGGGCTTTGTGCTCGGCCTTGAAGGCCCGACCGTGCAGGTGGGCGCGAGCATGCTCTACGCGGCCCGCCGTTTTGAGCCGCGCGACAACGCCGTCACGCGGCGGCAGCTTATTCTCGCGGGCGGATCGGCCGGCATAGCGGCGGCTTTCAACGCTCCCCTGGCCGGGCTGATGTTCGCCTTTGAGGAACTGGCCCATTCCATGGAATGGCGTGCTTCGGGAAAACTGGTGCTGGCCGTGGTGTTCGCGGGCGCGACGACCTACTGCTTTCGCGGGGATCACGCCTTTTTCGGCCAGATCACAAGCGGCCCGCAGCCGCTTTTTCTGTCGGCGCTCATCGCGGTCATGGCCGTGTGCGGCGGCCTGGTCGGCGGGGCTTTTTCCTGGCTGGCCATCAGATCGTACAAATGGCTGCCTAAACCCATTATCCGGCTGCAACGGAAACGGCCATACGTCTTTGTGTTGCTCTGCGCCCTGACCGTGGCCGTGGCCGGCCTGGGCGCGCCCATTTTCGGCAGCGGAGCGGAACTGACCTTTGAACTGCTGCACAGCCAGGAGCAAGTTTCGTGGCTGTACGCGCCGTTGAAGTTCGTCGGCTTTCTCGCCACCTCGCTCAGCGGGCTTCCGGGCGGCATTTTCACGCCCTCGCTGTCCGTGGGCGCGGGAATGGGAACGTGGTTCGCGGCCCTGGCCGATCCGGCGTGGCGTCCGGAAATCCTGGCCGTGTGCATGACGGCGGTTCTGGCCGGGGTGACCCGCGCGCCGCTGACAGCGGCCTTTATCATGATAGAAATGACGGCCGGGCGCAGCATCACCCTGGAACTGCTGCTGTCCGCCATGCTCGCGGCCCATGTGGCGCGCCTGTTCCACGTGCGCTTTTACCACCAACTGGCGGATCGGGTGCTGCGCGCGCTGGAAAAGAGCGGGCCGGGCGAAACGAACAACCCGACATCGTAACGCGAACCGCCTTCCCATACAAGGCATGGGAAGGCGGTTCGCGGATCTGTGCATCGGAATTATGATTCGCTGCCAGAGAGTATTTTCCTCCTGGCAACAAAATACCCCGCCAGAGCGGCCGGAACACAGGCCCCTACCCACAGGTACAGCGTGGGCGATCCGCTGAAGCCGAAGTACAGCATGATGACGGACGTCATAAGATACAAAGCGGCGGCAATGAGAACCGGCAGGGCGGGACGCGGATATTCCTTGCGCCTGAGGCAGATCCAGAACAGCGAAAAAACCGTCAAAGCGGAAAACAGCGTCAAAACCGCGCCCACATTTGAAAGCACGTCTTTCAGGCTGTATGCGAAAACCAGGAACAGGGCTATGGCCCCCTGCATCAGCACAGCGCCGACCGGCGGTTTTCCGTCTTTGCCTTTCAGCGCCGCCGGCAAAAAACCGTCCCGCGCCATTGTGGCGTAAACCCTGGGGCCAAGAAAGGTCATTGCGCTGGCCGAGGATATAAAGGCGATAATCGCCAGAACGGACATGCACGCGGCGCCCGCTTCGCCCAGAATGTTTTCCATGATGCGGTGCCCGAGCGTGATGCTGGCGGATTCTCCATAATAGGCCGAGGCGATCCTGAATTGCTCCGCCGGGGGCAGATTGGCGACAAATACCCAGTTTATGCACAGATACAGGACGCCGACAACAAGACAGCCCAGCATCATCGCGCGCGGAATGTCACGCTGCGGTTTTTTGAATTCGGAAGCGGCGTAGATAGCGGCGTTCCAACCGCTGAAGGTAAAGGCGATATAAAACAGGCTCTGCATGAAAGCGCGGATCGGAAATCCATCGGCCTGAGCGACAGCCGCCTGATGAGCAAGCGGCGTCCATTCGGGCCAGGTGTTGTTGCCGCCAATCAGCCCGACAACGACAAAACCCGCTACAAGAAGCAGTTTTATCGCCACCAGCGCGTTTTGCACCGCGACCGAGGATCGCATGCCAATGGCGTGAGCCGTTGTCAGGGCCAGGATCATCAGTGTTGCCACCAACTCCGCATTGATCCCGGCGTGCAATGTACGGGCAAAAGCCCCCGTGGCGGTGGCGCAGATTGCTATAGGGGCGGAAAACCCGATCAGCAGAGAGGCCCAGCCGGCAAGATAACCGAGCGCGGGATGAACCAGCGTGGACAGGAAACGATATTCACCGCCGGACTGAGGAACAAGCCGCACAATACCGGAATAGGTCTTGGCTCCGGCCAGGGCGATCAGCGTCCCGACCACCCAGGCCGCCAGAATCTGTTGGGGGTTCAGGCTGTCAACCATTGAGCCGCTGCTCACAAAAACACCCGCGCCAACCATGTTGGCGATCACCATCCCCATTCCGGACCACATGCCAAGCGTATGTTCTTTCATCGTACCGGAATCATAACGTATTGAATGGTATTGACGGCAACGGGAAAAGACTTTTCGTTCGTTGCGGCATCAGGTGCGTGCAAACGTACCCGAGTGGTTCAAGGCCACGGTATCTCAACGGGTGGCTTTCCAGAAGCCGCCGCCCCGCATTCCTGAAATTGTATTGCCGCTTACCGTGCCGGTATATTCCGTACCCCCGGCGGTAAAGGTCAATTTTGTCCCGTTCAACTTGCCGGTAAGCTCCGCCTCTTTTCCCCCGATCGTCAATGTGCCTGTAACCTTCTGAAAGCTTTGAGCGAAACTGATTTTGCCAGTATCAAGCTTCCAGTTTCCGCTTACCTTCGCCGGAACAACCCAGAAATAAATCAAAAAGTGGCCGACTTTCCCGTTCGCGGGGTTGGTCAGCTCGGTTCGGACAGTCTGATCAGGCTCCCATTCCGCCATGGTAAAGGTGTTGGAAACAACACGCGTGCCTGGCTTCATGTCCAGAATTTTCGGCCGCAGCGCCAGATTGAGCTCATTTTCCAGAAACAGGGTGAGCACGGTCGCTTTTGAAAAATCGCTTTTAAAAATGTCGCCTTCTTCGAACGTGGCTTTCTCGCTTACCCCTTCTTTGGCGGCAGCGCGTTTGGAAAATTCCACCAACTGCGGATCATATTCAATTCCCAATGCCACCGCGCCGCGTTTGGCCGCGGCAATTACCAGGCGTCCATCGCCGGAGCCGAGATCAATGACGTAATCGGAGGAAGTGACCTTTGCCAGGTCGAGCATTATATCGGTAAGCTCGTTCAAAGTCGGCAACCATATGACATCCTTGCCCTTCTGCCCGATCTGAGGCGTGTAGTCCTCGTCTGGATTTTGGGCGCATTCGCCCACGGCCGGAAGCAAAAAACATAATGCGACCGCAACGTAGCGGATAAGATGGAATCGTTTCACTTCAGGCTCCTTTCGTAGAGGGCAGCATATATGATTCAGAAAATCGCGCGCTTTCATTTTCTGGCTTCTATGCCAGGATCGCCAACTTCGCAATGGCATACTTTCAGGAGCGGGGACAGGAGGGCTTGCTGAACACGCCCTCAAAAAAACCATAACAAAAACCGCCGGGCTACATCATCGTAACCAGACGGTTTTTATTAATTTCTGGCGGAGAGGGAGGAATTTGACTATTTATATTAATATACTGAAATAATAAATTTTAGCTTAAGACAATAAATAAGTTACCCTGAAATTTACCCATGTAAAATTTCTCCAAATTTTGTTGTCCAAAGCGGATATTTTTGGACTCTACCGGAGAAGTTTCCAAGAATAATTAAAATCCATAACGAGGATTTTAAGCTCGACTTTCCCCAACAAAGACCGCCTTACTGGTGATGCTGCTCCCGCGCCAGCGGCGTTACCGCGAGGCGCATGCCCATGGCGCCAAGAATGGCCTGGAAACTACGCAGTTCGGGATTTCCGGCGGAAGACAGCGTGCGGTAGAGCGTTTTGGGGTTGAGTTGCGCGCTTTCCGCCACATCCTTCATGCCGAAGGCGGAAGCGACGCGGCGCAGGGCGAGCATAAGTTCTTCCTGGTCGCCGTCCTCAAGTACAGCGTTCAGGTACTCGGCGGCATAGTCCGGGTCTTTCTTGAAGCTCTCAATGGTGGCGTCTTCGTGCGAAATATACGGCTTGTTCATTGCAATTCCTCCTGGTTCTTCATCCGGCGCAGGAAATCGGTTCTGTAGGCGACGGCCTTGCTGATATCCGCGTCCTGCGTACGCTTGTCGCCCCCGCAGAGAAGCACGACCAGCGTTTGCCCATGCTGGAAATAGTACACCCGGTATCCCGGCCCGACATCGACGCGCATTTCCGAAACGCCGTCCCGGCAAGGCTTGTGGTCGCCGAAATTGCCCAGGGCCGCCCGGTCAACCCGCCGCAGAACGGCAATCCTGGCGCGGTTGTTCCGCAGGGCGTCCACCCATTTTTGGTATAAATCCGTGCCGTCTTCGGTGATGTAATGGGTGATTTCCATGATGAGATAGTAGCTTTTAAGCGA
>JAVBOI010000101.1:0-11976 GCA_031550695.1 Desulfovibrio sp.
ACGCTGGTCGGAGTTGTACGTGCCGGTGGCGGCCTGTTCGGCCAGTTCCTTCATCCGGATCAGCTTTTCGTCGATAACGCCGAGGGCGCCGTCAGCGGTCTGGATAAGGGAGATGGCGTCGTTGGCGTTACGCACGCCCTGGTTCAGGGAGGCGATATCCGCGCGCATAAGCTCGCGAATGGCCAGACCGGCGGCGTCGTCGGAAGCTTGACCCACGCGAAGGCCGGAAGACAGACGGCGGACAGAGGTGGCGAGGCTGGAATACGAGTTGCCCAGGTTACGGGCAGCGTTCATCGCCATCAAGTTGTGGTTAATTGTAAGGGCCATAATATTCCTCCATGAATATTACGTGGTTCAAGCGGTGCATAGTGCCGGTCGCTTCCCTGCGACCATCCCGCCCTTGATACAAAGCGTATCGGTTTGTTTGTCGGATTCTTTAGGGCTCAGCCCCATCCGCGCGCAGATCGTCCACGGGACAAACCACTCCGGCGCCGTGGCACGAAGCGTCGCGTTACCCCTTTTATCGGTCTGTCGGGGAAAGCCTTTAGCCCGAGGCGTAAATTTTTTTAAAAAAAGATAAAGCGCGCGAAGATCATTACTGAAAATAGACGTTGTCCACGCTGGCCGACCATTCCAGGGCGGCATTGGCCGCTTTCTGTTCAGCATCGCGGGACATCAGGGGACGGGGATAGCAGGCGGAAAAGCTTTCACCCGGCGAGAGGATCTTGTCCGATTCATACTGCTTGAAGGTGTAGGGAGTGACTACGCTGCTGTAGCCGGGCATGCGCGCGTGGATGCTGAAGGTTACGCGTTCCAGCGGCGCGGCGGCGGCATTGCGGATGGTGACGGACAACGGCCTGGCGTCCGGGCAGCGGGCCGGGTCGTGGACAACGCTGACCGCCACCTGGGCCCGTTCTTCGTCAAGGCGCCAGGTCCAGGCAAAGACCCCGCCCCCCACAAGCGCCGCTGCCGTAAGGATGACAAAAAGCGCTCTGGGCCAGAGCCGTACCACAAGAAGGAGAAAAAGGGCGAAAAGCAACCAGCGGAATACCATGGATCACCTGTCTTGTTGCAACGGGTTGCCGTGAACGCGGCGTACTGTCTTGAGGCGATACGCCGCCGGCTGGCCAATCAGCCGGAATTGTTTTGCGTCAGGGTCTTGAGCGCGGAAAGATCGAGCTTCACGATATCGCCGTCGGTCGTATAGTCAAGCCGGGGCAAAACAGCCTGGTGCAGCTTCATGATCGGTTTGTAGGCCTCGTTCAGGCGAAAACTGATCCCGTCCGGATCGAAATCGGGAAGGTATTTTCGCGTGACGTACCGGTCGCGTATGCCCTGCTCGAACAGCAGTTTGTTGAGCAGATAGAGTTTTTCGCCGGCCAGGCCGCTGGTAATGTTCGTTTTTTTCATCCCTTCCTGGGCCGCGTTTATTTCCCGCTCGGCCCCCAGGTGCTTTACCGACTCGTCATCATCCACGTAGCCCATGATCTGTCCGCCCATGAGCACTCTGTTGTTGTAGTCCAGATCCTCGTAGCCGTACTTGCCGTAATCCTCGTTCATGAAGCCGTAGGCCTCGAAGGTCTTTCGGGGGATAAGCAGGCAGCCGCCGTTGCAGGCGTCGGACTTGCGAAACGCGTGCCCCGAGCCCAGGGTGACGCGTTTTGTCGTATGCCAGGAACAAAGCTGGTACCCCACCAGGCCCACTTCCGGATTACCCTCGGCAATGGCGATCATTGCCTCAAGCCAGCCGTTTTTTTTCAGTTCGATGTCATTGTCTATCTTCACGTGGTAGTCCGCATCAGCCATGGCCAGGCCAAGATTGACGGCCACGGACACGCCCATGTTGCGGGCCAGCTTGTACACCCTTATCCGGTCGAATTTGGCGGCCATGGCGTCCAGCCAGGCCAAGGTGCCGTCGGAACTGGCGTTGTCCACCACGGTGATGCCGCAGTGCGGCCCTGTGGTCGCGAGCAGCGTTTCCAGACAGAGCCGGGTAAGGGTGAGCCGGTTGTATGTGGTAACAACTATATTGACGTGCATGGCGCCTTTTCCGCGAGAACAGTTAAGGGGAAAAGCCGGGTGAGTGAAAAGAACCGGCGAGTTATAGTCATGAGAACGGATAAGGGCGCTCTTGTCAACAACGCTCTTTCAAATTCTTTCCCGAAAAAAATAAATATCTTGATATGGATACGGCTTCTGGACTATTCTGGACACTATCCAGAAGCCGTTTTTGCGGACTTTCTCCGGCCGTTGGTGCCGGGCAGCCGCATGTCGCGGGGCTTTCCCGCTCCCCAGGAGATCGTCGCATGATTGACGCATTGTTTCCGGCCGCCGCATTGCGGGCCGTTTCGCAACTGATCGCGCTGCTCGCCTGCCTGCTCTGGGCCGGGTCCGCCTGTTCGGCCGATCCCCATGCCGGCCATGCCCCGCAAACCGGGCCGGACGCCCATGCCGGCCATTCGCCGCAAGCCGGACAGGATGCCCCGGCCGGGTCGCCGGCTGCAAAAGGCGATTTCAGCGCGACCGTTCCCCCGCCCGCGGGCGTGCCCATTACGAGCAACGCGGGCAACGCCCTGCCGCCGCCGTCCATGGTTGAGCACCTGGGCAACGTCGTGCCCGAGGGCATTATCATGAACGACGAACAAGGCCGGCCCGTGGACGTGCGCACGCTCATGGACGTGCCCGTGCTGGTCGCGCCCGTGTTCCTGAGTTGCCCGGCCGGCTGCAATACCTTGCAAAGTTCCCTGGCCGCCTCCCTGCCCAAGGTGAGCCTGGTTCCGGGCAAGGACTACCGCGTGCTTGTGGTCAGCTTTGACGACGAGGACACGCCGGCCCTGGCCGCCCGCAAGAAACAGAATTACCTCTCGGCCATGGATTTCGCCTTTCCGGAAGAGAACCTGCGCTACCTCACGGGCAACGCCGATTCCATCCGGCGCTTCATGGACGCTCTGGGTTTTCCGTACATCCGCGTGGGGCCGGGCAACTTTTCCCATCCCCTGGGGCTGATCGCCCTGGCGCCCGGCGGCAAGATAGTGCGCTATCTTTACGGGCAGGGCTTTCTACCCTTTGACCTGACCATGGCCCTGGCCGAAGCGGCAAAAGGGCAGACCGGGCTGTCCATCAAGCGCGTGCTGGCCTATTGCTTTTCCTATGACCCCGAGGCCAGGGGATACGTTTTCAACCTGATGCGCGTCGCCGGAGTCGTCATCCTGTTCGGGGCCGGGGTGTTCCTGTTCATCTTGCTGCGCGGCGGCAAATCCCGGAAACAAGGAGGAACGGCGTGAGCCAGACTCTTTCCTCAAATTTTTTCACTTCTCCGTCCGCCGGGGCGGCCGGGAAAAGCGTGATCGCCTCCTGGCTGTTCACCACGGACCACAAGCGCATCGGCATTCTGTACATGGCCTGCATTTTATCCATGCTGCTTGTGGGCATGCTTCTGGGCTTTCTGATCCGCATGGAGCTGATCGCGCCGGGCGAAACCATCATGGGGGCGCAGACCTACAACACGCTGTTCACCCTGCACGGGGTGGTCATGATTTTTTTCGTGGTCATTCCCAGCATTCCGGCCGCCTTTGGCAACATTATCCTGCCCCTGCAACTGGGGGCCGAGGACGTGGCCTTTCCGCGCCTGAACCTGCTTTCCTGGTGGCTCTATGTGGCCGGCGCGATTCTGGCTGTTCTGGCCCTGCTCACGGGTGGCGGGGCTCCGGACACGGGCTGGACCTTTTACGTGCCTTTCAGCGAGGTGACCTCCACCAACGTCAGCCTGTCCGTGTTCGCGGTGTTTGTGCTCGGTTTTTCCTCCATCCTTACCGGGCTGAATTTCATCACCACCATGCACCGTTTGCGCGCCCCGGGCATGACCTGGGGCCGGCTGCCCCTGTTTTGCTGGTCCCTTTACGCCACCGGCTGGATACAGGTGCTGGCCACGCCGATTCTGGCCATTACCCTGCTGTTGATCCTGGCGGACCGCCTGCTCGGCATCGGCATATTCGATCCGGCCAAGGGCGGCGACCCCATACTGTACCAGCACCTGTTCTGGATCTACTCCCACCCGGCGGTGTACGTGATGATTTTGCCGGCCATGGGCGTTATTTCCGAGGTGCTGCCGGTGTTCGCCCGCAAGTCGGTGTTCGGCTACAAGGCCATCGCCTTTTCCAGCCTGGCCATCGCGTTTGCCGGTTCCCTGGTCTGGGCTCATCACATGTTTGCCAGCGGCATGAGTGATACCGCCGTGCTGGTGTTTTCCTTCCTGACCTTTGTGGTGGCCATTCCCTCGGCCATTAAGGTTTTCAACTGGATCGCCACCCTGTACAAGGGCTCCCTGTATCCTGACCCGCCGTTCTGGTTCGCCATGGCCTTTCTCGTGCTGTTCTCCATCGGCGGGCTCACGGGTCTGGTGCTCGGCTCGGCCGGGCCGGACATTCACGTGCACGACACCTATTTTGTGGTGGCCCATTTCCATTACGTGATTTTCGGCGGGCTCGGTTTTGCCCTGTTTTCGGCCGTGCACTTCTGGTTTCCGAAAATTTTCGGGCGCCTGTATAATTTCCGCCTGGCCAAGCTCTCTTGCCTGATCGTGTTCGTGGGCTTCAACGTCCTGTATTTTCCCATGTTCATCATGGGATTGCGCGGTATGCCCCGGCGCTACTACGATTACCCGGTGGAGTTCGCCTCCATGCAGCTTGAGTCTTCCATCGGGGCCATCATCCTGATCGCGGGCGTCTGCCTGATGGTGGTCAACCTCTGGCGGGGCATGCGCTCCGGCCCGGCGGCGGGCAACAATCCCTGGGGCGGGGCCACGCTGGAATGGACAGTGCCCTCGCCGCCCCCGCACCACAATTTTGCCGAGGAGCCGGTGGTAACGCGCGGCCCTTACGACTTCAAGGGGATCAGCCGTGAACTCTGAAGCCGCCCTCCATCCCGCCCAGCCGGACAATACTGGCGCCCGCATGGGCATGTGGCTGTTTCTCTTTACCGAGCTGTTGCTGTTCGGCGGGCTTTTTCTGCTTTTTTCCGTGTACTACAGCCGCTATCCTGGCGAATTTCACGCCGGCGGCCAGGTGCTCAACCGGGTTATGGGCACGGTCAACACCGTGGTTCTAATCACCAGCAGCATGACCGTGGCCCTGGCCGTGGGTTCCCTTCAGCGCGGCAAGGTGGTTTTCGCCCGGCGCTGCATTCTGGCGACCATCGGCTTTGCCCTGGTCTTTCTGGCCATCAAGTATGTGGAATGGAGCACCAAAATCCATCACGGCATCTATCCGGGCGGGCCGGAATATCTGACCTTTCCCCTCGGGCGCATGACCTTTTTCAACCTGTATTACCTTATGACCGGGCTGCACGCCCTGCACGTGATCATCGGCGGCATCGTCCTCTTCTGGGTGTGGGCGCGCATGGGCAAGGGGCTCGTCACCCCGCGGCGCCACGTTCTGCTGGAAAACGCCGGTCTGTACTGGCACCTGGTGGATTTGATCTGGATTTACCTGTTCCCGCTCTATTATCTCGTGGTCTGAAAACCGGGAGGCACGCGCATGACTGACAAAAGCATGATAAACGAGGAAGCGCACCCCCTGTCGGCGCGGGGCTGCCTGCTGGTATGGGCGGGTCTGCTGCTGCTGACGGCGATCACCGTGGGCGCGGCCGAGGTGGATTTCGGCTTTCTGCACGTGCTGGTGGCCATGGTGGTGGCGAGCTGCAAGGCCTGCCTGGTGGTATTGTGGTTCATGCACCTGAAAAACGAGGGCCGGGGGCTGCGGCTGATGGTGCTGGTGACCTTTGTCCTGCTGGCGATTTTCATCGGCTTTACCTTTTTTGATACGGCCTACAGGTAGAGACTATGTACCCGCAAAGTTACTCCCCGGCGCAAGAAATCGATTTCGCCCTGTTGCTGGTGTTTGTTTTTTCGGCCGTGGTGCTGGTTGTTCTGACGCTTGTGACCTGCTGGTTTCTCTGGCGCTACCACCACAAGCGCAATCCGACGCCCACGGACATTCGCGGCAACGTGACGGCCGAAGTTTTGTGGACCGTGCTGCCCTTTCTTATGGTCATGGGTTTGTTCTACTACGGCTGGACGGGCTTCAAGGCCCTGCGCACGGTGCCCTCCGGCGCCATGAACGTGCAGGTGACGGCCCGGATGTTTTCCTGGACCTTCACCTATCCCAATGGAAAAAAGAGCCCGTATCTGGCCGTGCCCGTGGGCGGGCCGGTAAAGCTGGACCTGAAGAGCGCGGACGTGATCCACAGTTTTTACGCCCCGGCCTTTCGCATCAAAATGGACGCGGTTCCGGGCATGGACACCTACGCCTGGTTCCGGGCCGAACGCGCCGGGACGTATGACGTCTACTGCGCCGAATACTGCGGGGTGGGCCATTCGCGCATGCTGACGACCATCCGGGCCATGGAACCCTCGGCCTTTACCGCCTGGATGGCGGAAAGCGGCCCGGAAAGCGGCCCCGAGGCTGGCAAAAAGCTGATGGACGCCCACGGCTGTTTCAGCTGCCACGCGGTTGGGGACGAGAAAAACGACATGGGCCCTACACTGCAAGGACTTTACGGCGGCAAGGTGACGGTGACGGATAACGGCGCCGAAAAAACAATTACGGCCGACGACGCCTACCTGGAAGAATCGATCCGGGATCCGGGCAAGCTGTTGGTCAAGGGATACGACAATGTCATGCCCCCTGACGCGGACCTGAGCAAGGAACAGATGAACGCCATGCTGGAATACCTGCGCTCTCTCGTTTCGCAATCCGCGAACGGGAGCGGCCATGCGGGTCATGAACATCATGGAAATGCGGCAGGTAAGTAATATTTTGCCGGGGCAGGCTTCCGGAAGCAAGGAGGGGCCTGGTCCCGGGCGTGCTCCCGTTCTCGCGCTTTCTCGGGCCTGGGCCGCGATGCGCGATGTGTCCGCCCTGTTCAGGCTGCCCGTATCGCTGATGGTGGGGGCGTCAACCGCCTTTGGGGCGCTTTTGGCCCATCCCAGGCTTGACGGGCCGTGGCCGGAAGCGGCCCTGGCGGCAATGCTGCTTGCCTGGGGCTGTTCCGCCTGGAACCAGACCCAGGAGCGCCGCGCCGACGCCCTGATGGAGCGCACCGCCCGCCGGCCGCTGGCTTCGGGGCGTATGCCGGCCACGGCCGGAGTCATGCTCGGCGCCGGCTGCGTTCTGGCCGCCTGCGCCATGCTCCGTTCCCTGAGCGGCGCTCCCCTTGCCGGGCTGGGCCTGGGCATTGCTCTTGTTTACAACGGCATATATACTCCCCTGAAAAAGCGCACCGCGTTCGCCCTGCTCCCGGGCGCCGCCGTGGGCGCCACCCCGCCCCTGGTGGGTTGGCTGGCCGCGGGGGGCGGGTTGGACGATCCTCTTCTGACGCTGGTTTACGGACTATACGCTCTTTGGCAGATTCCCCATTTCTGGCTGCGGGCCGGAAAACGCGTCGGGGAATACCGGCGGGCCGGGTTTCCCCTGCCCGTTTTCGCCGGCTCCACGGGAACGCGCGGGCGGCTTCTGGAAATATGGTTCTGCGCCTTTGCCTCGGCCCTGCTTATGCTGCCGGCGCTGCCCCTGTTCCAGAGCCTGGTTTTTCGCCTGGCCGCGATGGCCGCGGGGCTGTTGGCCCTGTGCGGGGTGGGGCTTGTTTTTCGCTTGCGGGAACGATACGGGATGGAGAAAGCGACAGGACCGGCAATCGCGCTTGTTGACGGTTGCCTGATGTTGTTCATGTTGCTGCTGGTGGCGGACGCCCTGCTCGCTCCGGTCTTGGCGTGGCGCGCGTGACCGCCGGCGCGGAAAGCGCGGCAACGGGCCGTCCCTTCAAGGAGATCCGACTATGGGCTGGATACATCCCATTATAATGGCGGCGACCATGTGCGGCGGATTGTACGCGCTGTGGCTCGGCTACAGGCGTTTTTTGTCGCTGCATTTCGGCCGGCGCGTTTCCTTCAACTGGAAGCTGCATGTCCATCTGGGAATGGTGGTGCTGGCCCTGTGGGCCATTGGTCCGGTGCTGGGCCTGTTCGGGGCTCAAATATCCTGGGGCGGAACCTTCATCGCCAAGACTCACGCCTGGGTGGGCATCGCCATGCTGGCGCTGGCCTTGTTCGGCTACTTTACCGGCCGCACCCTGGACAAGGTGCGGCGGCGGCGTAAATGGCTGCCTCTGGCGCACGGCGTCAACAATGCCGTGCTGGCCCTGCTGAGCATCGCCCAGGCCTGGACGGGCTGGGGGCTGTTGTCCATGGTGTGAACTATCGCCGAGCGGGTAGTAGAGCAGATTTATTTTGAAGTTACCCAAGAGTCGTATTGCCTCCGGCGGCCAAAGGGGGTGACCCCCTTTGGAAACCCCGTTTTTCTGGCCATGCGCGCGTGAATACCCTCAAAGGTAATCCGCTTTGGCAACGGGCTTGTTTACCCGGCAAAAGCTTCCAGCAGGGCGCACAGGCTTGCGCCGCTGTCGGCGGTGCGGCCGGCCAGCCGCCGGATTTCCGGCGCCGGGGCGTGCACGCCGGCAAAGGCGATACCTGCCGAGGCCTTGATAAACATCGGCACATCGTTCATGCTCTCGCCAATGGCGACAATAGGCCGGCCCGCGCGCGCCAGTTCGTCCATGGCCCGGCCCTTGTCCAGCACGGAAAGCAGGGTCAACTCCCCGTTCACAACGGCCCCGCGGGACGAAAACCAGCGGCAGGCAAGGCGCTTTCGCAGGGGAAGAATCCAGAGATCCAGGTTGCCGGTGATAACGGCGCAGTCTTTTGGCCGCGTATTGATAAAGGCTTCGATATGCGGATCAAGGGGGATGGCGGCGATGCTCTCGTGCGCCAAGGGCAGAGGGATGGAACGCAGCATCTCGAAGCGGGTCCGGAACGACCGGGCGAAATCGAGTTCCCCGTTTACGGTGCGGCGGGTCAGTTCCGTCATTTCCCCGGCCATGCCCACGCGTTCGGCAAGGCAGGGCAGGATTTCGCGGGTCGTAATCGTGCCGTCCAGGTCAAAGGCGAACAGAGGCCGGCCGGCGGGGGACAGGGGGATGCGGTGCTGCATGGCCCGAAGATTAGGCAAAGAACGGCTTGATGGCAAGCGCGTCGCTCGCGCCGGGAACAACCAGAGCAGAGGAACTTTATGGGGTTTCCAATGCGATACATAGTGCTTATAAGCTACTGTAACCTTAACACTATAGACTAACCGCAGTCGTAATAAATCGTAAATTTTTACGACTGAGCTTTACGATTCCCTTCTCCCGCTTTTTGAATCCCATTTTTAGTGGGGTTCACACTCGCACTCGGCGGATTCTCGAATGGGATTCACTTACTTTCGTAGTTATTTCCCGTAGTTCAAGCGTGGTCTCTTGGGTTGTGTTACTTGTGACTCGACCTCTTAACAGCGTTGTTTATGCGGTTGCCGACGTGCTGTCGGCGGCTCTGCTCCGCTCCAACCAGACCTCCAGGGCTTGTCCGATGTGATGCAAAGCTTGCGGCGACATATGGGCATAGCGATTGGTTATTTCCAAGCTTTTATGGCCCATCCATTCCTTTACCAGAAACAGGTTAGCCCCGGATTGCACCAGCCGGGAGCAGCAGGTATGCCGGAGCATGTGCGTTACCCAATCGGCGTCGTACTGTTTGCCCAGGAGCTTCCGTACCTTGTCCCAGCGGTGCTGAAACCATCGGTTGCAGGCTCCCGGCCAGAGCGGGCCGGAGGGAAATTGCCTGCTACGGCGCATCAGGATTTCACGGACCCGTGAGGACATGGGCACGGTGCGGCCCAGGCCGTTCTTTGTCGTGCCGTCCCAAAGGCTGACGGTGCCGGTCATGATGTTAATGTTACGGGCCTCTAATGTCCAGAGTTCCCCGAGGCGAAAGCCGGTATCCAGCAAAACCAGGAAGGCGTCCACTGTCTCCGGCGAGGTGTGCTCTCGGAAGGCTTTCAGGGTGGCCGCTTCTTCTTCCACGGTCATGTATCGGATGCGGGCGTTGTTGAGCTTCACCAGGGGAATTTTCGGGAGCTTTGGGAGTTTGTCCCGCTCGTAAGCGGTGCGGAGAATGCGGGACAGAATCAGGACTTTTCTGTTTATTGTCGCAGGTTTGTTCTTGTGTACCCGCTCGCACCACTCCCTGAAACCGTCCACTTTTTCCGTGGTTATTTTGGCGAGCAGACATTCCTCCCCAAAATAATCGTACAGGTGAGCAATGCTCTGCTGATAGGTGTGCGGGTACTTGCTGTGTTTCCAGACGTGGCGGACGGTCTGGGTTGCGCCTTCTTTCAGGGTCCAGGCCCCGTCTTTTTTGGGGCTCGTTTTTGTCGAGGGTTTTGTGGGCGGCAGAAAAAGCGCCGTCGCGTCGTCGCTGTCGAGTTGCGCCATCAGGGCTTGCTTGACCTGTAGCGCCTCTGCCAATGTGTCGGTGGACCGGCTTTTACGCTGACCTCTTACCATCACCTCCACTTTCCAGCGGCCGTTGGGCATCTGCCTGAGGCCCCGCATGAGTTCTTGCTGTTGTTGCTCTGGTGTTACCTTTTTTACATGGTCGGCCCTTGGCCGCTGTCGCATCTCCATAGGTGGAACCCCTCGTCTTTTACCGGACGGCGCTTTATAGGCAACCGGGCGGAAAAGCTATAGAAAGCCACTTCCTAATCTCCTTCTTGCTGCTGCTTCTGATGGTCCGGCCGACCCCCAAGGGCAAGTAGCTGTTCCAGCAACAATTTACCCTTGCGGCTCAGGTGAATTTCGTTCTTGCGCCAGTCGTCGCCCAGGACACGGCCCTCTATCAGGCCAAGGCCGGTCTTGGGACGCGCTCCGCCGCTTTTGCCTTCTCGTAATTCCCGTAGGTGCCGGTCTGTGGAGGATGAGGGGGTGTTCGTCGTGTGTGCGTAGTCTGAGGAAAAGAGGCCGGGAGTTTTGGCGACGGCGAGGAATATTTCCAGCTTGGTAAAGCTGAATTCCACCGTCGCGTTTCCTTGTGTTTGCAGGATGTTAACGAATTTTTCCAAGTCAACTAGTGTCATGATGGGCCTCCCTTATTGGCGGGGTGGGCGCGTTGCTGTTTATAAACAGGGGTAAGCGCCTTGTCAATAAATCCATAGTCAAATGTAGTGATATTGCGCCTCCTTTTTTGGTGAAACATTCCAGGCTTATTCCCTGCCTCTTCTCAGGAAAAGGCAGGTCTGAGACTGGAGCGGCGGGCCTATGACAAGCTCCACATCTCGTCATAATCCCGCTCCACAACCCGCTGACAATCCGGGGGCAGGTCGTGGAAGCTGATGCGGGTGCCGTGGGATTGCTTGAAGTGCCGCAAGTCGCACTCGCCGTGCTGGCCGATGCCCAAGGCGTGGTAAGGGTTTTCCGACATGCTGATGTAATAGGCGTATCCAGGGCGGCAGCCGGCCCTGTCGGCGCGGGTGTAGATGACGGTGAAACGGTCGGCCGGAGCGTCTTTGCCCTTGTATTCCCAACAGCGGATATGTTTGGGGGAGCCGTCCGGGGTGTAGAAGCGCTCGGAGCGGCGGTTGTTTTGGGTGGTGGTGATGGGCATGGCTATTCCCCTTCCTCAACCTGAGGCGCAACGACCTCACAAACAAAGTGCTCATGCCCGAACGGCCCAGACCCTTGCGCCGCTCTGATTTGCTCATACTGTTCTGCCGTCAGGGGAACGAGGGTGATAAAGCCCGGCTCGGGTGTGCCGCGCTTGTTGAGGTCCATAATGCGGAGGTGATAGCCGCGCATGATTTCTTGAAAGGGTGTTTTCATGGTAGTGTCCCCCTATCAGTTGTGGAACACGGCCACGCCGTCAGAAACATCGTGAGACCAGATATCCCCGTTGATTTCGCAGTCACGGGAAAACCTTTCAAAATCGAAGTAGAAACGGAGGTGTTGGGGCATACCGTCGAGCAGCCCGGAGTTTTCGGCGTAGTCCTCCGCCCACTCTTGCAGAGAGGGGAACGTGCCTTGATAGGCGTCCTCAAACGCTTCAACAGCTTC
>JAVBOI010000036.1:0-46590 GCA_031550695.1 Desulfovibrio sp.
GCACGCAGGAACTTGGCGCACATATCAAGGCGTTTCAGAAAGCATATAACGAAAAGGCCCGGCCTTTTGTTTGGAAAAAACGAGAAATAAAAGGCGCGCAGTTATCAAATTCTGTTAAAAATTTTTGCAACTAGACACTAGATGCCTAAAAATGCCGTTTTAGGAAAAAAAATGCATAATTTCTTATAATCGACTGAAATAACAGGAAAAGAATTTTTAAATTTCTTTTCAAATAAATTCATATGGTTAATGGAATGTGGAAAAGAAATTTGGTGAAATGTCACATTGAACAACCGGCACAGGGTATGCCGGTTGTGACAATTTTGTGGTAAAGTGAGGTGGGAGTAGGGAAAAATCGGTTGTTCGCCGTGTCAATTCGCCGTAGGCGAGAGACAAAAAGAAGAGGGGAATCACTGCTTAACCTGCTGGTTTTACAGTAATTCCCCAAATTCATGGTCGGGATGAGAGGATTTGAACCTCCGGCCTCTGCGTCCCGAACGCAGCGCTCTAGCCAGGCTGAGCCACATCCCGTTGTGCAAGCGGTTTAGTACTCCAAGCCGCGGCATCTTGCAAGGAAAAATCCGCGTCGGGCTTTTTTCTTGAAAAGGCGCGTATCTCTCCCGGGTTGGGCCGGATCGGGCGATGGGCGGGGCGGGCTTGCGGGGAACGGCGGAAGAGATCACCTAAGCCGGCATGATGATGAAGTTTTCTCTGAAAAGTAAATGCCGGGGTAAGGGAAAGAATCGTTGTGCCTTTCCCGTTTCCGTGGCATATTGTAAAAAGCGTCGCACAAACCGGCAGGGGGCTGAAGCCGGGCAGGGGAATTTGCTTCCCGCGGCGCTTTCTGATAAATTTCGTATCGCATTTTCCGGCTTTTTCGCGTATTGAAAGAAGCGTTTCCGTTTCGAGTGTAGGTCGAGCGGGGATGTGTATTGTTTTGCCGAAAATGCCGCTTCACGTTTTTTTCGCGCGGATCGGTCCATTGCAAGGAGTAGTGCGTGGTCAGAGTGCTTGTTGTTGACGACTCCGCTTTTGTGCGGCGCTCGTTGACCATGATTCTGGAAAAAGACAAGGATATCCAGGTGGTGGCCACGGCAGCCAATGGCGAGGAAGCTATTGAGATGGCGCGCAAGCATGATCCCGACGTCATCACCATGGACATAGAAATGCCCCGCATGGATGGTCTGACCGCCCTGCAGCGCATCATGGCCGAGAATCCCTTCCCGGTGATCATGGTAAGTTCACTCACGCAGGAAGGCGCGGACACCACCTTGCGCGCTCTGGAAGCGGGCGCTTTGGACTATATCCCCAAGCTCAGCTCCGGCACTCCCGACATGGCCCGGCTCGACGTTGAGCTGTGCTCGAAAATCAAGGCCGTGGCCAGGCGCAAGGCATTCATGCGGCTTGTTTTCAGTCGCACTAAATCCCCGACCAGGGGGTGCGTGAGCCGCCCCGGCGTGGGGGCGACGCCTTCGGCCGCTCCGGCGGCCGCGACAGGGACTTACGCCGCCCGACCCCTGCCCCAGATCAGCGGCCGCGTAACTTCCTACGACGTCGTTTCCATCGGCGTTTCCACTGGCGGGCCGCCGGCCGTGCAAAAGGTGCTTTCCGCCCTGCCGGCCAATTTTCCGGCGCCCATTCTTATCGCCCAGCATATGCCCGCGGCCTTTACCGGCCCTTTTGCCAAGCGGCTGGACGGCCAGTGCGCCATCAGCGTGAAGGAGGCGGAACCCGTTGAGCGCCTGAAGGGCGGCACGGCCTATATCTGCCCGGGCGGCAAGCATCTGCGTCTGGAAAACCGCGGCGGCACCCTCACCGGGGTTGTTACCGAGGAGCCCAAGGACGCTCTGTACAAACCGTCGGCCAACGTGCTCATGGAAACCACCGGCCTTGCCCTGGGGCGCCGGGCTCTTGGCGTTATCCTCACGGGCATGGGCAGCGACGGCTTGGAAGGCACGAAAGTTCTCAAGGAAAAAGGCGGGCGGACCATTGCCCAGAGCGAGGCCAGCTGCGTGGTGTACGGCATGCCCAAAGCCATTGTCGATGCCAGACTGGCGGATGAAATTGTCGATATAGATGATATGGCGTGCGCCATTCTCACCCACTTCGCCAAGTAGCCCGGCGCCGGACGCCGCGGGCGAAGCGCGCCCCTGCCGGGGAATCGCCCGTTTTTGGCCTGTGTTTTCGCGTACCATTCTTGCTACCCTGTGACGGAGCAGCCCATGCCTGACGATATCCATAAGCAGAAGATTCTCTCTCTCTTGGCCGCGAGCGATCCCGAATCCATCCGCGAAGGGGCGCAAATGGCCGGCGCGGACCGTCTGGCCGAAGCCGTCCCCGCTCTGGTCAAACATATGGCCAGCCCCAATATAGGGGTGCAGGAGGCCGTTGACAGGGCCCTGCGCAAAATAGGCGGCCCGGAGGTCGTGCATGCGGTCATCCCCATGCTCCGCTCGGACGACGCCCCGGTGCGGAACCTGTCCATGGATCTTCTGCGTGCCCTTGGGAACACCGATCTTGAGGCGCTTTTCCAGCTTCTGCATGATACGGATGCCGACGTGCGTATTTTCGCGAGCGATATTCTGGGCTCGGTGGGCACGGTGTTGGCCGTTCCGCCGCTGTGCCGGGCGCTTTTGCACGACCCCGAGGTCAACGTCCGTTACCAGGCGGCCGTCAGCCTTGGCGCCCTGGCCTTTCCCGAGGCCGCGCCCAGCCTGAACAAGGCCCTGGAGGACGAGGAATGGGTGCAGTTCTCCGTTATCGAGGCCCTGACGAAAATTCGGGACGAATCGTCCGTGGGGGCCATGTTCAAGGCCCTTGGCCAGGCTTCGGATCTGGTGGCCTCCACCATCGTGGACGCGCTCGGCGAAATGGGCAACATCAAGGCAGTGCCCCTGCTGCTCAAACGTCTGCAGTCTTCCCCCACGCCGTTGTGCAACAAGATTGTCCGGGCTGTGGTCAACATCATGGGCGAGCGGTCCTTGAGCCTGCTCGGGGCCAAGGACTGCGAGCGCCTGCGCGGCTATCTGGCCGTCGCCCTTCAAGATGAAGACCCGGAAATTCAGGACGCCGCCGTCAAAGGCCTGGCCGCCCTTGGCGGCGAAGGGGCCACTGCCGGCATTCTTGCCCTGACCGCCAAGCTGGATCTGGAAGCGGATGCCGAGCGCGTGGCCAGTGCCGTGGAAGCCCTGGCCAAACTCGCCAATGTGCCGGCCCTGGAACGGGCGGTGCTGGGGGATAACGAGCAGGTCATGCGCATAGCCATGGAAGTGCTGCTGCGCGTTGATGAGGCCAGGGGCGTGGCTCTGCTCGCGAACATGTTCTGGGATCAGCCGCGCGACGCCCAGCGCACGATGATTCTTGATCTGGCGCACCGCGCCGGACCGGATTACCAGGACTTTTTCCTCGAAGTGCTCGATCAGCACAAAGACGGGAACATTTTGCGCGGGGCCTTGCTGTTTCTTGGAAAAAAGGGAGAGCCCGCGGTCGTGCTCGACAAGGTCGTTGCTCTGCTTTCCCACCCCTACAACGACGTCAAGGAAGCGGCGCTCGAGGCCTGCATCGCCCTGCACACGCCGGCCGTGGAGGAGCGCTTCAGGGAAATGGTCAAGCACCACGACCCGATACAGCGCATGATGGGAGCGTACGGCCTTGGGTTCTTTGAACTTTCCCATTCCATCGGCGAACTGAAGGACGCTTTGAACGACGAGTCGCCGGACGTGCGCAAGGTAGCGGTGGAAGCCTTTGGCCGGGAATGCCCTTTGAAAGAGGAATACCTGCCTCTTGTGGAAGCAAAGCTCGATGACGACAACCGGGAGGTGCGCATGGCCGTGTTCGACGTTCTGGGCCTTTGCTCGAACGAGCGTTTCACCGCCTGCCTGCTCGTGGGGCTTGATGATGTCGATCCCTGGGTGCGGGTGCGTTGCGCCGAGCGCCTGGGCGAAAACAAGGTGGCCGAAGCGGTGGAGCCCCTGGTGGGCATGCTGCACGACGAGAATCATCTTATTGTGCTCAAGGCCATAGAGGCCTTGGGCAAAATCGGAGGAGAATCGGCCTTCCGCGCTCTCTTGCCCGTGCTCGAACACCGGGATCTCGATTTGCAGGCGGCGGCGGAAGAAGCGGTAAACGAAATTCACCGCCAGGCAGGAGAATAACCCATGGCCCTCTTTCCCACCGCGGGCGCCACAAGCACCAGCCCGTTGAGCAAGGAGCTCAAGATCAGCAACGAGGAATTCACCCAGTTGCGTGACTACATATACGAACAGTGCGGCATCTATATCGCGGAAACGCGCAAGTACCTGATTGAAAACCGCCTGAGCAACCGCCTTAAGGATCTGAACCTTAAAAATTTCGGCGAGTATTATTATTATCTGCGCTTTGACGCCAACCGGCGGGCTGAAATGACAAAGCTGTTCGAAGTGATAACCACCAACGAAACCAGCTTTTACCGCAACCCGCCGCAGCTCCAGGTCTTTCAGGAAAAGGTGCTCAAGGCGGAACTGGACAAGTTGCGGGCCGCCCACACGCGCAAGCTGCGCATCTGGTCGGCCGGCTGCTCCACGGGCGAGGAACCTTACACTCTGGCCATGATACTGCATGAGGTGCTGAAAAACGAAGTCCTCACCTGGGACATCAAAATCACGGCCAACGACCTGTCCGAAGCGGTGCTGCACTCGGCCCGCCGGGGCATTTACAGCGACTACGCCCTGCGCACCACGCCGCCGGAAATAATCGCCCGTTATTTCAAGAAAGAGGGCAACAATTATCATGTGGAGCCCAAGCTTAAAAATCTGATCTCCTTTGGTCCCATAAACTTGAGCGACAAGATGATGCTCAAGCGCGTGGAGCGTTCGCATATCATCTTCTGCCGTAATGTGATAATTTATTTTGACGATGAGATGAAAAGGCAGGTAATAGAGTCTTTTTATGATAACCTGCTGCCTGGCGGCTGTCTGCTCATCGGCCATTCCGAATCGCTGCACAATATCTCGCGCGCCTTTAAGCCGGAGCACCACGTAGGCACCATCGTATATCGCAAAGAAGCGTAGACAGGCATGAGCAGGCTTACGGACAGGAAGAGCCAGCGGGCAAAAGTCATTGCCGTGGCCAACCAGAAAGGCGGGGTGGGCAAAACCACCACCACCGTCACCTTGGCCGCTGCCCTGACCCGGCTGGGCAACCGGGTTCTGGCCATGGATCTGGACCCCCACGCCTGCGCCTCGGTGCACCTGCGGTACTACCCCGACGAACTGCAGTATTCGGTCAATGACATTTTCAGCGAAAACCCCGGCGATATGGGAGCGCTCTGGGACAACATCCGCCAGCACCACCCGATTCAGGAGTTTGACGTCGCGCCGGCGACCATCCGGCTGGCGGAACTGGAAGTGGACCTGCGCAACCGCAAGGGCAAGGGCGCCATTCTGCAGCAGGCCCTTGAGCATGTGCGCGGCGAATACGACTTTATCCTGCTGGACTGCCCGCCGCACGTGGGCATTCTGCTGGTGAACGCCCTGGTGGCCTCGGATCTTCTGGTGGTGCCCATTCAGACGGATTTTCTGGCCCTGCACGGTTTGAAGCTTTTGTTCGACACCATCAAGGTTCTGAACAAGGTGCTGCCCGTGCCCATATGCTACCGGGTGCTGCCCACGCTGTACGACAAGCGGGCCCGGGCCTGCGCCAGGGTGATGGAGCTGTTGTCGCTGAAGATGAAAGACAGCATGTTTAAAACCGTTATCGGCATGGATACCCGTTTTCGCGACGCCAGCGCCCAGGGCCGGGTGATTTACGAAATTTCCCCGGACAGCCGGGGAGCCCGAGAGTACGAAGAACTTGCAAAAGAGATACTGGCACTATGAGCAAAAGTCCTGAAGATTATTTCCAAGAACAGAACTTTTCCGCCGTTTCCGTGGACAAGACGAATTTTACGCCCGCGGAACAGGCCTTCATGGACAAGTATCTGGGCGTGGACGGCGGAGCGGTGCTTGACAAAATCGGCTTAAGCTCGCGGCCCGCCGCCGGCGCCGCGCCGGATCAGCATGCGGAAATGGGGGCCGAGGCTCCCCTGGAAGAGACGTTGCGCGCCGCTCCTGAAATCCAGATGGTCGGTTTTTTCCTGGGCTCGCAGGAGTTCACCGTTCCCACCGTGGCCGTGCAGGAAGTGATCCGAACCATGCCCCTGGCCAAGCTGCCGGCCGCCCCGGAGTTCGTGGCCGGCGTCATCAACCTGCGGGGCAAGGTCACCCCCCTTATCCGCCTGCGGGACGTGCTGGAAGTGAACTCCCCCCGCCTTGGCGAGGACAAGTTCATTATCGTGTGCCGTCGCCGGGGGCTTCAGGTAGGCATGATCATCGAGCGCGTGCACACCATGTATCGGGTGCCCCAGGCGGACATAGACTGGGGCATAGAAAATCACCTGGGCATCAATGTGGATTTTATAGCCGGGCTGCTGAAGCTGCGCGAACAGCTTGTGGGCATCGTTTCGGTGGACCGGATCATCGCAAGCATTATCAAGTGACGGGGAACGCCAATGTCCAAGCACATACTTATCGTTGACGACTCAAAAACCGTGCGCAACCTGGTCGCCTTCATCATGAAGAAAGAGGGGTTCAAGGTCACCATGGCCGAAGACGGGCTTGACGGCCTGGAAAAGCTGTATTCCTCCGAACGGATTGATCTGATCATTTCCGACATCAACATGCCGCGCATGGACGGGTTCACCTTTATTAAAACCGTGCGCGAGCAGGAAGCGTATCGCGATCTTCCCATCGTGGTGCTTTCCACCGAAGGCCAGGAAAAGGACATCCAGCAGGGCATACAACTGGGCGCCAACATGTATATGGTCAAGCCGGCCCAGCCCGACAAGATGGTGAAAAACGTCCTCATGCTGCTGGGCGGCTGAACCGCGCCGGCTGCGTGTTACCGCACTGTCTGGTTGTATTATACAAGTCTTTCACAGGACTTAGCGAAAAGCCGGTGTCCGCGGGCGATCACGTCTTTCGCCCGGCGCCGTGAAAAAGCGCAACGGGAATTGGCGGGACAGGATAGCGGCGTTTCGACGCAAAACGCCGCATAGCATATAAAAAGGCCCATCCGTAACGCGAAAACGCCAGCGCGGGCATTTTTGCAGGAAAAGGAAAGAACATGAGCCAGGATTTCATGGATCCGGAATTATTTGCGGATTTTATCATCGAAGCGAAAGAACACCTCGAAACCATAGAGCCCAACCTTCTGGAGCTGGAAAAAGCGCCGGACAACCTTTCGCTGCTCAACGAAATTTTTCGGCCCATGCACTCCCTGAAAGGGGCGTCCGGCTTTCTCGGCCTGAACAAGATGAACATCCTGGCCCACCGGTGCGAAAACGTCCTTGACGAACTGCGCAAGGGCGCCATGGCCGTGAACTCCGAGATCATGGACGTGATCCTGTCGTCCACCGACGCCCTGCGCCAGATCATCGATCATCTGGAAACGTCAAGCACCGAAGGCGATGTGGATACCTCGCACATCATCGCCACGCTGGACGCCATCATGGCCGGGGAAATGCACCCCGGCGGCAATGCCGCCCCAAAGGGCGCTCCGACTGCCGCCGCTGCTCCCGCCCCTGCCGCTCCCGTTGCGGCCGCGCCTCTCGCGGCCCCGGCCGAAACGCCCAGCCCGCGCCAGACCGGCGATGTGGAAACCTGGCTGGAAACGCGCGAGAATGTGCCTTCCTATACCCTGACAGCCTTTGGCGAAGGCCACCTGCGCGATTTTATCGAAGAAGCCAAAGACAATATTTCCAATCTTTCCGACGGCCTTCTGGAGCTGGAAAAGCACCCGGAAGGGCAAAAGGACATGGTCAACGACCTGTTCCGCTACTTCCACAACCTCAAGGGCAACAGCGGCATCATCGGCTTTCATGAGCTGAACAGCCTGACCCACGAAGCGGAAACCCTG
The DNA here is from genome assembly GCA_031550695.1 of Desulfovibrio sp. Lineage (GTDB taxonomy): Bacteria > Desulfobacterota > Desulfovibrionia > Desulfovibrionales > Desulfovibrionaceae > Frigididesulfovibrio. The sequence goes on from JAVBOI010000036.1 coordinate 7,933, forward strand.
CTCAATGCCGTGCGCAAGGATGAATACCCTGTAACGCCGCCCCTGGTGGACCTGCTTCTGCTGGCGGTGGACGTGCTCGAGGCCCTGATTTTCCGCATTGATCCGACCGCTAATTCCGTGGCCCCCTTTGATACCGCGGAGCTTTTGGGCAACCTGCGCGAAGCGGTCGCCGGCGGGGCTATTTCCCTGCCCGCGAGTCTTTTGGCAACCGGTTCCGAAGCCCCCAGAGTGGAGGATGCGAATGCCCCGGATGCGGCCGCGGCCGCGGCCGAGGCCATGCGCGTTCCGGTGCCGGCGTCCAGCGTTGCCAAGATTCCGACGGCGGATAAAGATGACGTGCAGATGTTCCAGAACACCGTGGAACAGCAGTTCGCCCATATTGCGGCAGCCCTTGACGGCATGCGCAAGGATGGAAGCAATCGCGACTTCGCGGACGCCATGTACCGTTCCCTGACCACCATTCAGAACTGCTGCGGGTTTATGGGCCTTGAGGAAATCAAACACTACGCCCAGCGCACCGCCGGCATAGTGGACCAGGGCCGGTCGACGGGCCTGGACTTCGGCATCATGGCCGATCTGCTGGAGCAGGAATGCGCCATCATTAAAGATATGATTCCCCCGGCCATTGCCGCTCAGGCCGCGGCCCAGGAAAGCGCCGCCCCGGCCGCTGAAGAGCCGGCCGCCGCGCCCGCCGCGTCGGGAAAGTCCGCACCTGCCGCCGCCCCGGCCGCCTCCGTTGCGCCGCCCGCCCCGGCATCCGGCGACAAGCCGGCGCCCAAAGCCGCTCCGGCGGCGGCCAAAGCCGCGCCGGCCAAGGCGGACGATGCCGCCAGCAAAGTTTCGTCCACCATTCGCGTGGATCACGAAAAGCTCGATCACCTCATGAACCTGATCGGCGAGCTGATCATCAACCGCAACCGCTATTCCATGCTGGCCCGTCAGCTTGAAGACAGCGCCAACGTCGATATCGGCCTTATCGCCCAGAACCTTTCGGAAACCACTTACGCCATGGCCCGCATTTCCGACGACCTTCAGGATACCATCATGAAGGTGCGCATGGTGCCCGTGGCTTCGGTGTTTTCGCGCTTCCCCCGTCTGGTGCGGGACCTTTCCCGCAAAAGCGGCAAAGACGTGGAACTGATCGTCGAAGGCGAGGAGACAGAACTGGACAAGAGCGTGGTGGAAGTGATCGGCGACCCCCTGGTGCACCTGATCCGGAACTCCGTGGACCACGGCATCGAGCTTGAAGACGTCAGGCGGGAGGCGGGCAAGCCCGTCAAGGGCAACGTCTGGCTGCGCGCCTTCTACAAGGGCAACTCCGTGGCCATTGAAATCGAGGACGACGGCAAGGGCATTGACCCGGAAAAGATGCGCGAGGTGGCCATCCGCAAGGGCGTGATCACGCCGGAAGAAGCCAAGCTGCTGGATGATCGCGAGTCCATGGAACTGATTTTCGCCCCCGGCTTTTCCTCGGCCGAAGTGATCACGGACATCTCGGGCCGAGGCGTGGGCATGGACGTGGTGCGCACCAACATCAAGAACCTCAAGGGCAGCATCAACATCAGCTCCGAGGTGGGCAAGGGCTCCAAGTTCACCCTGTCCCTGCCCCTGACCCTGGCCATTATCGACGCCCTTATGGTTACTGTGGACGGCCAGATCTACGCCATCCCCCTGGATGCGGTTTCCGAAACCACCAAAATCGAGGCCCGCCGCCTTACCGACGTCAAGGGCCGCAAAGCCGTCACCCTGCGGGGCGAAGTGCTCGGCGTGGTAAGCCTGTCCGAACTGCTGGGCCTGCCTTGCCGTATGTCCCAGCAGGAAGTGCTGGCCGTGGTGGTCATTCAGGATAACGAACGTCGCCTCGGCCTGGTGGTCGATCGGCTGCTGGAACGCCAGGAAATAGTCATCAAGCCTCTGGGGGCCTACCTTGGCGATCTTAAGGGCATTTCCGGCGCCACCATCATGGGCGACGGCAGCGTGATCCTTATCCTCGATCCGCACGAGATATACGCTCTGGCCACCTCCAAGGCCGGGTAAGCGAAAAATCAAGGGGGAGGAAACCATTTTCACAAGCGTTTTTCCTCCCCTCTATTTTTTCTCCCATATCCCCGAAAAATTTTATATAAGGGATGAGGCAAGGGAAAACGCGCTTCCCTGGAGCAAATTCTTTTTGAAGTTTTCCAAGAGTAGTATTGCCTCCGGCGGCCAAAGGGGGTGACCCCCTTTGGAATCCCCATTTTGTGCGGCAAGATCAAGTGAGTAATTTCAATTTTAAAATGCTCTAATCTTTGTCCGGGCCCCGGGAAGAGCGTTGCCAAACTGTACTCATGTCGTCCGGAGGAGGCGTTCCCGCTCCGCATGGAACAGAAAAAAAGTTTCTTCAAAAAAGCGTTGCCCTATGCCGTTCTGGCGCTGTTCATCGTTGCCGGCTACGCCCTTTACGCGCGTTTCGCGGGCAAAGGCGCGCCCGACGCCGGCGGAAAACCCCAGAATGTGCGCGTGGCCGCCGCGCGGCCGGGCGACGTGCCCATGTATCTGCAGGCCCTTGGCACGGTAACGCCGCTCAATACCGTGGTGGTGAAAAGCCGCGTGGACGGCCAGCTCATGCGCCTGCATTTCACCGAAGGCCAGATGATCACCGAAGGTGACCTGCTGGCGGAAATCGACCCGCGTCCCTATGAAGTACAGCGCCAGCAGGCGCTCGGCGCCCTGGCCCGCGACGAAGCCCAACTCAAGGGGGCGCGTCTCGATCTGGCCCGCTTTCGCAAGCTCATCAAAGAGCAGTCCGTTTCCCTGCAACAGCTCCAGTCCCAGGAGGCCCTGGTGGGCCAGTACGAAGGGGCCGTGCTCGCGGACAGGGCTTCCGTGGCCGATGCCGAACTGCAACTCGTCTACTGTCGCGTAACCGCGCCCGTGTCCGGCCGCGTGGGCCTGAAGCAGGTGGACGAAGGCAACATGATCCGCGCCTCTGATACCAACGGCATTGTGGTCATCACCCAGACCCGGCCCATGGATGTGCTGTTCACCCTGGTGGAAAAAGACATTCCCCTGGTGCTCGAGTCCATGCGCGCCAACCGCTCTTTGCCCGTGGAGGCCTGGGGCCAGGACGGCAAGACCCTGCTGAGTACCGGCGCCCTGCTGTCCCTGGACAACCAGATCGATACCGCCACCGGCACGGTTAAGGCCAAAGCCCGTTTTGACAACCGGGACGACACGCTGTTTCCCAATCAGTTCGTCAGCGTCCGGTTGCTGGCCAAAACCCTGGAAAATGTCCTGATCGTCCCTTCGTCGGCGGTGCAACGCGGCAACGAGGGCTTTTTCGTTTACGCCGTCACCAACGGCACCACCCGCATGCAGCCCATTACCGCCGATTACGCCACCGCCAACGATACCGTGGTCAGCTCCGGTCTGAACGCCGGCGACATCGTTGTCACCGACGGCGTGGACCGCCTGCGCGCCGGCACTGCCGTCACATACGCGGACGAAAAGGTGGGGAAGAAAGAATGAAGAGAGTGGGGGGAAGGTGAAAGGACTTTTTAAGGAAAGCCCGCTCGACCTGGCAAAGCGAAGGCGAGCTACTACGAAGAAAATTCCCCTTCCCCCCACACCCCCCATCCCCTTTCCCCAAACCTTTTTGTAATGGGGTGTGACAGGTGGTGGCAGTGCGAGAGTTTCGCCCGGGTTTTGCTCCCGGGCGAGAATAGTTTTGTGATGGTCAACGATACTCCCTTCGCCGGGAGCCTTGCTGAGGTGCAACTCCGGCGCTTCCAACCCGCTGGACAGACCCAATTAAAAAGGTTTGAAGGATAGGGATGGGGCCCCCGGGGGAAGGGAAAGGAAACTTTCCTCAAAAGTTTCCTTCCCCGTCCCCGTCCCCCGGCCGCCGGAGGCATCTCTTAAAAAGTAACCCGTACCATGACCAACCCGTCACGATTGTTCATTCTGCGCCCGGTGGCGACTTCGCTGCTGATGGCGGCGCTTTTTCTGGTGGGCGTCCTGGGGTACAGGAATCTGCCCATATCGGCCCTGCCGGAAATAGACTATCCGACCATTCAGGTGGTCACCTTGTATCCGGGGGCGAGCCCCGCGGTAATCACTTCGGGCATCACGGCCCCGCTTGAGCAGCAGTTCGGGCAGATGCCCGGCCTGAACCGCATGTCGTCGCAGAGTTCGGGCGGCGCGTCGGTAATCACGTTGCAGTTCATTCTGTCCATGAGCCTGGATGTGGCCGAGCAGCAGGTGCAGGCGGCCATTAACGCGGCCAACAACTACCTGCCGTCCGATCTTCCCAACCCGCCGATATATAACAAAGTTAACCCGGCAGACCCGCCGATCATGATTCTGGCGGTGTCGTCTTCGGGCATGCCCATGCCCAGACTCCAGGATCTGGTGGACACCCGCCTGGCGCAGAAAATATCGCAGATTTCCGGCGTGGGCCTGGTCAGCCTGTCCGGCGGGCAGCGTCCGGCCGTGCGCATACGGGTGAATCCGCGCTTGCTGGCGTCGTACGGGTTATCGCTGGACGACGTGCGCACGGCCGTGTCCAACGCCAACGTCAACATCGCCAAGGGCGGGTTTGACGGCCCGGAGCGCGCCTCGACCATTGACTCCAACGACCAGCTCAGAAGCGCGGACGAATACCGCGCCCTGATTATCGGATACAAGAACAACGCGCCGGTCTACCTGTCCTCGGTGGCGGAACTGCTGGACGGGGCGGAAAACGAGCGCCTGGCGGCCTGGCACAACCTGACGCCGGCCATTATCATGAACATCCAGCGCCAGCCCGGCGCGAACATCATCCGGGTAGCGGACGACATCAAGCGGCTGCTGCCGCAGCTTCGGTCCTCGCTGCCCGGCAACGTGGAGGTGCAGGTGCTAACGGACCGCACCCTGACCACGCGGGCCACGGTGGCGGACGTGCGCACGGAGCTGTTCTTGTCCGTGGGCCTGGTGATCGTGATCATGTTTCTGTTCCTGCGCAACGTGCCGGCCACAATCATTCCCGGCGTGGCCGTGCCGCTTTCGCTGGTGGGCAGTTTCGCCATTATGTATTTTCTGGGATACTCCATCAACAATCTTACGCTCATGGCCCTGACCATTGCCACGGGCTTTGTGGTGGACGACGCCATTGTGGTCACGGAAAACATCAGCCGCTACCTGGAGCACGGGCAGAAGCCGCTGGACGCGGCCATTGCCGGGGCCGGGCAGATCGGCTTTACCATCATTTCCCTGACCGTGTCGCTGGTGGCGGTTCTGATCCCGCTGCTGTTCATGGGCGATGTGGTCGGGCGGCTGTTCCGCGAGTTCGCCGTGACCCTGGCCGTGGCCATTCTGCTGTCCGCCGTGATTTCGCTTACCCTGACTCCGATGATGTGCGCCTATCTGCTGCGCCCCGAAAAACGGAGCGAATCCGGCCGTCCCGGCCTCTGGGAGCGGGTGCTGGCCCTGTATGACCGCCTGCTGCTCAAGGTGCTGGAACACCAGGGCGCCACCCTGCTGGTGGCCGTGCTTACCTTGGTGCTGACTGTGGTTTTGTACCTCGACATCCCCAAGGGCTTTTTCCCGGTGCAGGATACCGGCCTGATCGCGGGCATAACCGAGGCCCCGCAGAGCATCGCCTTTGACGCCATGGCCAGACGCCAGAAGGAAGTGGCCGCCCTGGTGCTGCAAGACCCGGACGTGGAGGGGCTGTCGTCCTTTATCGGCGTGGACGGCACAAACCCCACCCTGAACAGCGGCCGCATGTCCATTAACCTGAAACCCCTGGAAGAGCGCAGCGCCAGGGCGCCGGAAATCATCCGACGCATCGGCAAGAGGCTGGAATCCCTGACCGGCATCACCCTATACATGCAGCCGGTGCAGGATCTGACCATTGAAGACAAGGTGTCGCGCACGCAGTACCAGTTCAACCTGGAAGCCCTGAGCCAGGATGTTCTGGACCAATGGGCGCCGCTTCTGGTGCGCGAGCTTTCCGCCCGCCCGGAAATCGCGGACGTGGCCTCGGACCTCTTGACCAAGGGCAAGCAGGCCTATCTGGCCATAGACCGCGAGCGGGCGAGTTCACTGGGCGTATCGACCTCGGCCATAGACAGCGCGCTTTACAGCGCTTTCGGCCAGCGCATGATCTCGACCATTTTTACCCAGACAAGCCAGTACCGGGTCATTCTCGAAGTTGAGCCGCAATACAGGACGGATCCCTCAAGCGTGGAGCACATCTATGTGGACGGCGCCAACGGCAGCATGGTGCCCCTGACCGCCGTCACCCGGATGCAGGAACGCGATACGGCCCTGGTGGTCAACCGGCAGGGGCAGTTCCCCTCGGCCACCATCTCGTTCAACTTACGGCCCGGCCACAGCCTGGGCGACGCGGTGGCGGCCATTGAGGAAACCGCGGCCGGGCTCCATCTGCCAATCTCGGTGCCCCTGACCTTTGAAGGCGCGGCCAAGGCCTTCCAGGCCTCCCTTTCCGGCACCCTGTGGCTGGTGCTGGCGGCCGTCGTCACCATGTATATCGTGCTTGGGGTCCTGTACGAACACTATGTCCACCCGGTAACCATCCTGTCCACCCTGCCCTCGGCCGGGGTGGGCGCCCTGCTGGCCCTGCGCGTCTGCGACATGGACCTGGGCATCGTGGGCATCATCGGCATAATCCTGCTCATCGGCATCGTCAAAAAGAACGCCATCATGATGATCGACTTCGCCCTCGAAGCCGAACGCAAGGAAGGCAAAAGCGCCCGCGAGGCCATCCATCAGGCCTGCCTGCTGCGCCTCAGGCCGATCCTCATGACCACCCTGGCCGCCCTGTTCGGGGCTCTGCCCCTGATGCTCGGCTGGGGCATGGGCTCGGAATTGCGCCGCCCCCTGGGCGTGACCATGGTCGGCGGATTGCTGGTAAGTCAAGTGCTTACCCTCTTCACCACCCCCGTCATCTACCTGGCCTTCGACCGCTTGAGCCACTGGCGCAGAGGGCGAAAGGGGTTGTGAGGGGGAGAGTGCCTCCGGCGGCCGGGGGGAAGGGAAAAAACCTTTTGAGGAAAGGTTTTTTCCCTTCCCCCCGAACCCCCCATCCCTTTTTCCAAACCTTTTTATTTGGGGGCAGTATGAGGGTGAGGAAGCGCGGAGTTTTTTCTCAAGCCGCGCTCCCGAGTGGGGGGTGCGGTGTTTTTATTAAGTCCGGTGTATGCTTTCAGTTTCGTTGCGGTTACCGCTTTATTTCGGCAACACGCGCTACGAGAGCCTCGCAAAAAGCGAACGGCCCGAAGTAACCGGGCCGTATCGTCCCTCAAACTAAAAAGTTTTGAAGGAGAGGGAAGGGGAGCCTGAGGGGAAGGGAGAGGAAACTTTTACAAAAGTTTCCTCTCCCTTCCCCTCAGTTCTTCTTCTTCACCTCATCGCCTCTACGCCGAGGTCCACGGCGCGCAGGTTGGTGTCCACCACCTTGGGCGGCAGGTATTTTCTGATGCCGTCCTTGAGGGCGTCAACGCCGAAGGGAAGCACGCCGGCGGCGCAGAGGGCGCCGAGCATGGCGGTGTTGCCGCTTTGGATGGCGCCGGCCTGTCTGCCCAGGGTGGCGATGGGGATGAACCAGGCCCGGCCGGCGGCGGAGCTGATTTGCTTTTTGATTTCCTCGATATCCGGCAGGGAGGCCTGGCCCATGTTCACGCTGGGCGGGGGTATGAACTCCGTGGCCGAGAGCACGATGCCGCCGGGCGCGAGGTAAGGCAGGGCGCGCAGGGTTTCCAGGGGTTCGAAGCCGAGGACCACGTCCGCTTCGCCGAAGTAGATGCTGGGGCTTTGCCAGCCGCCGATAAGGACGGAGGATTCCACCACGCCGCCGCGCTGGGCCATGCCGTGGATTTCGCCGGAAACCACTTCCAGACCCTGATCAAGGACGGTGCGCGCCAGCAGGGTGGTGGCGGTCAGGGTGCCCTGGCCGCCCACGCCGGTCAGATAGATGCGAAGACGTTTGTTGTTCATTATTCCTCCCTCTTCCGGGCCTTGAAGGCGGTGGATATCTGCATGCAGACCATGCATCCGGCGCAAAGCTGTTCATCCACGCCGATGTCGCCGTCCGTGCGGCGGAAAGCCTGGCAGGCCAGGGTTTCGGCGCATTGTTGCGCGTCCGCGCCCTGGTCGGCCACATAGGCGGTGCGGGCGCGGTCCCGCTTCAGGGCGCGCCGGGCGAAGAGCACGCAGGGTTCTTCCACAATCAGCACCCGGACGCCGGTTTCTTCCTTCATTTCAGCGAGCAGGGCCTGGATGGCTTTTTGGTTGTATCCCCGCGCCTTGGCCACGCGGGTCACGCCCAGGCCTTTGACCACCTGTTCGATGTCCATGTGCACGCACTTGTTGCCCAGAATTTCCTGCTGCACGCCGGGGTTGGGCTGGTGGCCGGTCATGGCCGTGGTGCCGTTGTCGAGTATGACCAGAAGAAGGTTGTGCTTGTTGAACACGGCGTTGACCAGGCCGGTCATGCCCGAGTGGAAGAAGGTGGAGTCGCCGATAAAGGCCACCACCGGCTTGTCGCTGACTCTGGCAAAGCCGCTGCCCGCGGATACGGACGAGCCCATGCAGAACAGGAAGTCGGCGCAGGACAGGGGCGGCAGCAGACCCAGGGTGTAGCAGCCGATGTCGCTGGAATAGTAGGCGTCGTTGCCGAACAGTTTGCGCACGGCGTAAAAGACCGAGCGGTGGGCGCAGCCGGCGCACAGGTTGGGGGGCCGCTGGGGCAATTCAAGACAGTTGGCGCCGCAGGTCAGGGGCACGTCCTTGTCCACCAGCGGGGCCAGGGCGTCGTGGACGATCAGGGGCGAATACTCGCCGAAAATGGTCAGCGGCCCATGGGCGTCCTCTGTCTTGCCCTTGATGGCGATGGGCAAGGACAGCTTGTGGGCCAGGGCCTGCAGGGCCTGTTCCACCAGGGGCTCGCCCTCTTCGAGCACCAGCAGGGTTTTGACGGAGCGCATGAAGTCTTCCAGCTTTCGCTCCGGCAGGGGCCAGGTCATGCCGAAGTCGAACAGGCTGACCTTGTCCCGCCAGTTGTTGGCCAGAATCACGTCGTGAGCAAAGGCGCGGCTGATGCCCGAGGCGATGACCCCCACCGGGCCGGTGCCGGTAATGCGGTTGTAGGGGGAGATTTCAACCTCGCGGCGCAAGGTTTTCATATTGGCCGCAAGAACGTGGTGCCTGGCCCGGGCCACGGCCGGGACCGGAACAAAACGGCGCAGGTTGCGCTCAAAGGGCACAATGGCGGCCGGTTCCGGCAGGGGGCCGAACTCCACCGGTCCGCGCAGGTGGCTGACCCTGGTGGTGGTGCGCAAAAGCACGGGCTGCTGCACTTTTCTGGCCAGAAGCAAGGCCGTTTTGGTCATGTCCTTGGCTTCCTGGGCCGTGGCCGGCTCGAAACAGGGCATGCCGGCAAAGCGGGCGTAGTAACGGTTATCCTGCTCGTTCTGGCTGGAGTGGCAGCCGGGGTCGTCGGCGGAGAGCAGCACCAGACCGCCGGGCAGGCCGGTGTAGGTCATGGTCAGCAAAGGGTCGGCGGCCACGTTCACGCCCACGTGCTTCATGGTCGCAAGGGCCATTGCGCCGGCAAGGGCCGCGCCCCCGGCCACTTCCAGAGCCACCTTCTCGTTGACGGAATATTCCAGATAAAAGCGGCCGCAATCGCCCAGGGAATGGAAGGTGTCGGGAACTTCCGAGGAAGGCGTGCCCGGGTAACAGGTCACGATGTTGACGCCGGCCTCCAACGCCCCGCGCGCGATGGCCTCGTTTCCCAGCAGGAGCATCTTTGTCCCTTCGCGGGCGAGCAGGGGATGGGTCATGGTTTTCTCCTTGCAACGTTATGCGATGTTCTTGGAATACACTGCGCGCCGCGTGGCGGCGGCCGGCTGTCGCGCCGGAGTGCGCGGCCTTGCGCGCAAAGACGGTTCCGCGAAGGCGCGTGAAACCCTTTCGCGGGCGGACGGGCAAAGACAACTGAAAAGGCCGGCGGACCAAAGCCGTCTCGACAGTGTCTACGGCTTGGCGGCCCCGGCTTTTTTCTGTTCCAGAACCGCTTTTTTCTGCGCCCACAAATTGGCGTCCTGGGACGCTTCGGGAAGCTTGAGCAGGGTGTCGCAGGCCGCGATGGCGCGGTCGTAGTCGCCGGCGGCTTCCGCATAGGCGGCAATCTGGGTGGTGACGAGAAGGGCGTCGACCGGATTCGCGCCAAGGTCCAGACCGCTCAGGACGGCCGAGGCTTCCTTGTATTTGCCCTGCTCGGCCAGGGCGGAGGCCGTGCCGAGAGCGGCCGTGGTTTTCAGGCTGGGATCAAGGTCGCCGATGGCCTGCCAGGCGGCTTGAAGTTTCGGGTAATCCTTGAGTTGGATCGCGCTTTCCATCATGGCGAACAGGACAGTGCCCTTCAGGGCCTTGGGAGCGGAGGGAAGGTAGGCTTCAAGTTTGCCCAGGCGCTGCCCGGCGTCGGACAGGATCAATATGCCGCCCAGATCCCTGGCGGCGGCGGCATCCTGCTTGCCCGCCTGCCAGGAGTAGATCCAGTAGCCGGCAATGGCGACGATGAAAAGAAGAATGCCAATCACGATGGTCCGGGCGTGCCCGACCAGAAACTGCAACATGGGGGAGGCTTCGGAAGCCACCTCGGACTGCAGGGTTGTGAGTACGGACGGAGTGGACTCCGGTTTTACCGCCATGCGTGTTTCTCCTTATGGGCAACCTGGGTTCGTGTTCATGCGCCGTTCCCGGTCGGGAAAGGCCGAAATTCGGCCCGCAGCCGCGTGCGGTCGCAACCGCATACTTCTATGCGTCTTGCGCGAAAATGTCAAAACGGCAATGCGGCGCCACGGAGGGGGGAAATCGCGGCCACCCGCGGCACGACGGAAAATTTCCCGAAAGCCGTCCCGACGGTTGCCTTAAGGCCGCATTCCTGGGTACAGTGGAAGGAAGTGCGCGCTCTCGGCGCAACTATTCGGAACGTTGCGGGAGGAATCCATGAGATACGGATTTGTCGGTCTGGGAAACATGGCCATGGCCATTATCAAGGGCATGATTGCGTCGTCGGAATACCTTCCCGAAAAAATTCTGGGATATACTCCCCATTCCAGGGAGAGACGGACCACCGCCGCCGGGATGGGGGTGAGGATTTGCGATTCCCTGGCCGGGGTTGCCGAGGCCGAGGTGTTGGTGCTGGCGGTAAAGCCGCAGGTCATGCCCACGGTTCTGGACGAGCTTCGCGCCCTGAGCCTTGCGGGTAAACTGGTTATCTCCGTGGCTGCCGGCCGGAATCTGGCCTTTCTGCGGGACGGGCTGGGCGCGGACGTGGCCATTGCGCGCGTGATGCCGAACATCAACGCCAAAGTCGGGGCAGCCACCAGCGCTTTTGCCGCGAACGGCCGCTGCAGCGAGCCGCAGAAAATCATCGTTCAGGCCCTTTTCTCCACGGTGGGCACCGTGAGCGAACTGCCGGAAGAACATTTTCCCATATTCACCGCCGTGGCCGGCTCTTCGCCCGCTTTTACCTATATGTACATCGACGCTCTTGCCCGGGCGGCGGTCCGGGGCGGCATCCCCAGGGACAAAGCGCTGGAGATAGCCGCCAGTTCCGTTTACGGAAGCGCCAGAATGGTGCTGGAAAGCCGCGAGCATCCCTTTGCCCTGATCGATCAGGTCAGTTCTCCGGGCGGCACCACGGTGGAGGGCCTTTGCGTCCTGCAGGAGCGCGGTTTTGAAAGCGCCGTGCACAAAGCCGTGGCCGCCGCCGCCCAAAAGGACAAAGACCTCGCATAACGGCGCGGCGCGCGGGCGCTTTAACGCAGATTCATTTTGATTTGTCCAAGAGTCGTATTGCCTCCGGTCGCGGACACAGGCTCTGTGCGGCCAAAGGGGGTGACCCCCTTTGGAAACCCCGCACGGGGGTGACATTTATCGAGAAACAGCCCTCATAGCTTCAGAGCAAAACGCTTTAAAGGAGCGCAGACTCCGGGAGGCGTCATGGACAGACGTGATTTTCTCAAATGGCAATTGGGAGGCATGCTGCTGGCCACGGCCGGCCCCGGCCTTCTTTCCCTGCCCCGCTTCGCCCTGGCCGACGGCACGCCCGACGTGGGCGTGGTCAAGGGCGCGCCGGGCGCGGCCACGCGCGCGGCCGTGGAGCTGCTGGGCGGCATGGGCCGCTTCGTCAAAGCCGGCCAGAAAGTGATCATCAAACCCAACATGAGCTTTGCCAAAGGCCCGGAAAGCGCCACCACCACCCACCCGGAAGTGGTGCGCGAACTGCTGGTCATGTGCGGGGAAGCCGGGGCCGGCAGCGTCCGGGTGCTGGACAACTCCCTGCAGGACGCCGAAAACTCCCTGAACCGCTCGGGCATCCGCGATGCCTGCAACGCCGTGGTGCCGGGCATCTGCCATCATCTGCTGGATGATTCCTTTTACATGGAAGCCGACATTGAAGGGGCCAGGGAAATGCGGAGCAACTTCTTCATGCGCGACGTACTCGACGCGGACGTGCTCATTGCCGCGCCCGTGGCCAAAAGCCACAGCTCCGCCGGGGTGTCGCTGTCCCTCAAGGGCCAGATGGGCCTGATCCTGGACCGGCGCGTCATGCACTCCCGCTACAGCCTGGACGTGTCCATCGTGGATCTGAACTGCCGGGTCAAGCCGCACCTGGCGGTTATCGACGCCACCCGCGTGCTCAGTTCCGGCGGCCCCGGCGGCCCCGGTACTGTGCTGACGCCGGGCGAGGTGATCGCCTCGGCCGACCCGGTGGCCGCGGACGCCACTGCCGTGGCCTCGTACGAATGGTACGGCCGCAAGTTCGAACCCCGGCAGGTGGCCCATATCCGCGAAGCCCACGAGCGCAAGCTCGGCCGCATGGATATCGAAAACCTGCTCGTAAAGCGGTTGACCCTGTAGCAACGGACGCCGCAGCGCGCCTCCGGCGGCCAAAGGGGGCCGGGGGCACAGGCTCTGTGTGCCCCCCCCTTTGGAAACCCCATAAGGTGCATATGGAACGTTGTGGGAACACCGGGCGGTTTGTTTCAGCGGCGCTCCCGGCCTGGGACGCGGCACGGGGCGATTGCTCCTGCCGTTTGGCGCGGCCATGAAATTCATTGCCGGCAAAAGCGCGCGTCGGCTGCGGCGCGCTATCCAGACCGTCAGTCTGCTCCTGTTCCTGGGATTGCTGGCGCTGACCGTTTCCCCCCTGCCGGATCTCCCTCTGCGGGCGGATCTTTTCCTGCGCCTGGACCCCTTGGCCGCCGTGGCTTTGCCCGTGGCCATCCGGCAGGGGATACCTTCCCTGCTGCCCGGTCTGGGCGTGCTTGTTCTGACTTTTTTTGTCGGGAGAATTTTTTGCGGCTACCTTTGTCCCATGGGAACCACCCTGGATCTGGCCCGAACAACACTGCCGGGAAAATCAGGGGGAAAAGAGCGGCCGGCGGTTTCCCCGCGACTTCGCCACGTCAAGTACCTGTTGCTGGCCGGCATTCTGGGGGCCGCCCTGCTCGGGGTGAACACGGCTTTCTGGGCCGCGCCCATCTCTCTGATCACCCGTTTTTACGCCCTGTTCATTCACCCGATCCTGCTCCTGGCCGGCGACGAGGGTCTGGGCCGAGCCCGGGCCCTGTTCGAGAGCCTGGACTGGACCGCCTTGAGTTACTGGCAGATTGTTCCCAGGCGCTTCGACACCCTGTATTTCGTGGCCGGATTGTTCGCCCTGCTGTTCTGGCTGGAGCGGGTGAGGCCGCGCTTCTGGTGCCGCTATCTCTGCCCGGCGGGCGCGTTGCTGGCGCTCTGTTCGGCGCGGCCGTTCTGGCGGCGGAGGGTCCAGGCCTGCACCGGTTGCGGCCGCTGCGCGCGGACCTGCCCCATGAAAGCCATAGACGCCTCCGGTCAGGCCACGCTGCACGGCGAATGCGTGGCCTGCCGCACCTGCGTCGATTTGTGTCCGGAGCGGGGGACGGCGTTCGGCTTCAGTTGGCCGAGCGGTCCCGAAGCGGCAAGCGAACAACAGGAAACTTCCTCCCCAAATGCGCGGGTCAAGGGGGGCTCGGGGACACAGGCTCTGTGCGCTGCCCCCTTGCGGGGTGTGGGGCAGAGCACAGATGGCTGTGTCCCCGACCCCACTTCGACCAAGTTGGCTTTATCCTCAAATGGCGTCAGCGGCCCCTTTGCCGCGCCGGCGCTGCCTTCGCGCCGGGCCTTTCTCTGGTCGGCCGGGGCCGGGGCGGTTTTCGCGGCCGCGCAGCTTTCCGGGGCGCATGCCTTGCTGCGGGCCGAGGCCAGGGGGCTGATCTGGCCGGCGGGCTGCATCCGGCCGCCGGGGGCGTTGCCTGAGCCGGATTTTCTGGGCCGCTGTATCCGTTGCGGCCAGTGCATGAAGGTCTGCCCGACCAACGGCTTGCAGCCTTCCTGGCTGTCCGCCGGGCCGGAAGGCGTGTTCAGCCCGGTGCTGGCGGCGCGGCGCGGTCCTTGCGAGCCGGACTGCAACGCCTGCGGCGCTGTATGCCCCACCGGGGCCATCCGGTCCTTGCCCCTGGCGGAGAAACAGTGGGCCAAAATGGGCACGGCCGTGGTGCTGCGCGACTCTTGCCTGGCCTGGGCCGAAGACCGGCGCTGCGTGGTTTGCGAAGAGGTCTGCCCTTACGGGGCCATTGCCTGCGTCCAGGCGCCGGGGGCAAAGGTGGCCGTGCCCGTGGTCAAGGCGACCAGTTGTTACGGTTGCGGCTATTGCGAGCAGTTCTGCCCGGTGCGGGTGTCCGCCATTGTGGTTCAGCCTTTGAATGTCCTGCGCCTTGCCGACGGCAGCTATCGGGAGACGGGCCGGAGCATTGGCCTGGATTTGCACCCGAGCGAGAAAAAACGCGCCGGAGAAGAATATCCGGCCGCGCTTCCCGAAGGCGGCCTGCCGCCGGGCTTTACCGAGTGATGGAGCTATGGAGCAAGTTGACTTTGCGATTATCCGGCGACGTTCGCGAACAGAGAGAACATCGTACCCGTAAAACGGGGTTTCCAAAGGGGGCACACAAAGCCTGTGCCCCGGCCCCTTTGGCCGCCGGAGGCACTCATTCTCTTGAACAAATCAAAATGAATTTGCCTTAACGTCCGGCGTCTTCGTCGTCTTTGCTCGGGGACCAGAGGGGCAGCGTTCCTCTGGGGGGGAACATGGGATAGTCGTCCAGAAAGGTCTGCACAGCCAGCCGCTGGCGGCCCACAAAGGCCAACATGTCCCGCGGGCCCATGGGGTCGGGCACGAAACCCGCCGCCGTCACCTCGTCCAGCAGTTCCGGATTGGAGAATACCTTCAGGAAGAAGTCGGCGATTTCTTCCCGGTTTTTTTCTTTACTTTTCGCGGGCGCGGCCAGACCGAAATACTGGCCGCTGATCACCTCCATGTTCTGTTCGCGGAAGGTGGGGGTGTCGGGCAGGACGCGGCAGCGTTCGGGGGCGGCCACGGCCAGGGGGCGCAGGCCGGGCATGCTGGACGGGACAAGGGCATACCCCCAGCAGGCGGTGGCGCGCTTTTCCTTGACGGCGGTTACGGATTCCACCGTGCCGGTGAGGGGCAGGTACAGACTTTTGATCCCGGCGGCCCGGTTGTGGATCAGGTCCGCCATGTGGTGGTCGGTGTAGCGGCCGGTTCCGGCAACGATAAGGGTATTGCCGGGTTCGCGGGCGTAGGCGGTCAAATCGTCCAGGGTGCGGATGGGGCTGTCTTCAGCCACCCAGAGGGCGTTGGCGGCGTATGCGAACACGGCCACCGGGGCGATGTCGTCCGGGGAGAAGGCGCGATTCTTGTCGGCGGCCAGGAGAAGGGACGAGGGAAAATGCAGGGCGGCGAGGGCGGAGCCGTTGCCGGGCTTGTCCTTGAGAAAACTCCAGGCATAGCTGCCGCCCCGGCCGGGAACATAGTGCAGCATGATCGGGGCCGAGGCGTATTGGCGGGCGGTGCGTTCGATCAGGCTGTACAGAAGGGCCGGCTGGCTGCCTTCCGTCACCGGCATGGCCAGCACGACGTCGCCGATGGGGTAGGCGGCCCGGCTTTGTCCGGCCGGCCACAGGCAGGCGAACAGCGACAGCAGAACAGCCAGAGCTGAGAGGCGCGCGAGGCGCCGCCCGGCCTTTTGTCTGTCAGTGCCCACGGTTGGTGGCCTCGTCCAGCAGTTCGGCGGCATTGACGACTTCCGTCACCCGCCAGTTTCCGTTTTGCCGCTCAAGGGTCAGGGTCAGGGGAAAACGGCCGGCCTTGGCATCGACAAAGGTGGCGGAAACCGTGGCCTTGTCATCCTGGTGCGACAGCACCTTGCCCGGCACCAGCTCTTTGCGGCTCTTGGACATTTTCGGCAGGGCGCCGGCCAGGGTGCCGCGTTCGGGTTTGACGCGCCCGTTGGGCTTGCCGGCGAAGTAGCCGCCGTTGACGCCCGCGGCCACAAAGCTTTTCACTTCCGAAACCATGAATTGCTTCAGCAGGCCGGCCTGGGCCGGGTCATCCTCGGCCGCCGTGAAGAGCATGATCATCGCCCCGGCGCCGCCGCCCATTTTGCCCGCCGCCAGTTGTTCCCGCAGAGCCTTGTTCAGGGTGGCGGAGGCCTTGTTCAATACGCTGTCCACATCCACGGCCCGGTTGAACAGATCCGAATCGGCCTCGTCAATGCCCCGCTGGGCCGTGACCACGGCCGAAAGCGGATCGGAAGAAGCCGCCCGGGCTGTCGGGGCAAGGGCGGAGAGGCAGAGAAGGCAAAACAGGGCCAGACCGGCGGAAAAAAGGCGAATGCCGGCCATGGTTGGGAAAAGACGGCAAATACTCATTGGTACTCCGGTTGGTTGCAGGCGTGTCCGGTCGCTGTCAGCGCTGCCCGGCGGAGCCGTGGACTCCGTCAACGGGTGGCGAGCCGGCTGCGTCGAATGTAGCAAGGGGAAGCGGAAAAAGTCCAGAGCCCGGCAGCGGTATTGCGGCCGCGACAACGCGTTGTTCCGGGTTGAAAAAAACGCCGGGAAGAAACACCCGTCCCGAATCGGTCCGGCATGCTCTTTCCGGCGCCGCGGCTTTGCCGCGTGAAATTTGTCGTGCTCAGGCCGAGCCTCCCGGGCGGGACATGTGGGCGGCTTCTTCCGGGGTCAGCCCGGCTATGCGCACAACCGCAAGGGTATAGCCCTCTTTTTCAAAAGGGGAGCAGGAAGGGCAGCCTTCGGACACGATAAGGCAGCGCTCATCAAGATTGTGCACGTCCACGCCGGCCGCAAGGAGAAGTTCGGTTGTCCGGCCCTTTTCCCAGAGCACGGGCTTGCCGCAGACCTGGCATTCCACATACAGCAGTTCGGGATCATAGAAAGGAGGCTTTTCCGGTCCACGGACGATGCGCCGCATTCTGTCGGCGGCCGTGGTTCTGGTAAAGTCGTTGCCGATGGCGATGAAGGTGCGTTTTTCGCGAGCAGTCATGGGAGTACCCTCGTGGCAATAGTTACTGCTTCCGCTTCGCATGGGGCGCGTGCAGTCGCCCTCTTTCTTAAGAATATAGTACCATGGCGAAAAAGCAAGGGCAAATGAGAAAAGATATTTGTTCTCATCAAGCCACTTTACGCGTGGCCGGACTGGGGCTAAGATACGGAAGATGAATGCCCGCCGACAACACCGCGCCATCAGCCTGCTGCCCCCGACCTTACGCAACCAGATCGCGGCGGGCGAGGTGGTGGAGCGCCCGGCCAGCGTGCTCAAGGAACTGGTGGAAAACAGCCTTGACGCCGGGGCCACGGATATCGCCGTTACCCTGGAAGACGGCGGCCAGAGCCTTCTGGCCGTGCGTGACAACGGCCACGGCCTGCCCGCCGGGGAACTGGAACTGGCCGTCACGCGCCACGCCACCAGCAAGCTGGCCAGTTTCGCCGAACTGCTGAACGTGGCCAGCTACGGTTTTCGCGGCGAGGCCCTGCCCAGCGTCGCCTCGGTATCGGACCTGCTTCTGGAAAGCGCTTTTGCCGGAAGCGGGGCAGCCGCGCCGGATGCCGGGCAGGCAGCCTTTATCCGGGTGCGCCACGGCGAAACCGTGGCTTCCGGGCCGTCTTCCCTGCACGCGGGCACCCTGGTCACGGTGCGGGAACTGTTTGCCAACGTGCCGGCCCGCCTCAAATTTCTCAAAAGCCCCGCCACCGAGCTCAAACGATGCCAGGAAACCCTGATCCGCCTGGCTCTGGCCCGGCCGGACGTGGCCTTCAGCCTGAGCGTGAGCGACGGATCGGGCAAAAGCCGCGAACTGCTGCGCCTTGGCGCCGGGCTTTCCCTGTTGGAGCGCGTGGGGCGCATCTGGCCGGAACAGGTGGCCCAGGGCTTGGTTCCCGTTGACGGGGAGCGGCACGACATACGGGTGCGCGGCCTGGTTTCGCTGCCGCGTCTGGCCCAGGCCAGGGGGGACCGCCTGCTCCTGTATGTCAATAAGCGTCCGGTAAATGACCGATTGCTGCTCCGGGCTCTGCGTGAAGCCTACAAGGGCAGGCTCACTTCCCGCGAGTACCCGCAGGCGGTGCTGTTTCTGGAAATTTTCCCGCCCGAGGTGGACGTGAACGTGCACCCGGCCAAAAGCGAAGTGCGCTTTCGGGATGAGCGGGCCGTGTTTTCCGCTGTGCTGAAAAGCGTGGAAAGCGCTCTGGCCGCGCATGATCCCGTTTTTGCCGAACCAGGGGCGGAGGTTTCGGAGGATGTTCCCTTTGCCGGGGGCGAAGCGCTTTTTCCCCCCCTGCACCAGGGCCGGCTGTACCCCGCCGGGGGCGATTTTCCGGCCGGGGTTTCCGATCCTGACTCCACCGCCGCGTCTTTGCCCGCCGGCGGGCAGAACGGCCGGCCAGACTCCTGGCCAGACTCCTGGGCAGGCGCGTTGCCGGGCGTGCGGCCGGACGCGCGGCCCGACGGCTTCTGGGGCTCGCTCGATCGTCCCCGTCTGGTGGATACGCCGGCCCGATCCGGCGCGGGCTTTTCGGACGAGGAGGAAGCGGCTGATTTCTCCGATGGCGGCCGCGTCGGGCCGGGCGATGCCGTTAGCGAGGCCGCGCCCGCGTACCGGACTGACGCCTGGTCCGGGGCGGTCCATCCTACCCCTGCCGCCTCCGGGCGCGTGGCCCCGGATGGCGACGGCTATCCGGTCCAAGTGGAAGGGCTGCTCTGTCTGGGGCAACTGGCCGAGACCTATCTTATCCTGCTGCATGGGGACAAACTGCTGCTGCTCGATCAGCACGCCGCCCACGAGCGCGTGCTTCTGCACGGCCTTGAACGGCAGACCGGCGCGGCCCAGAGCCAGTTGCTGGCCCTGCCGGACGATTTGGCCCTGCACCCGGCCGAACTGACCCGCCTGCAGGACATGTTTCCCCGCCTGACCCGCATCGGCTATTCGCTTGAAAGCCGGGGGCGGGGCGTGAGCGTTCTGGGCGTGCCGCCGCTGCTGGGCCGCGCCCAGGGACTTGCCCTGTTGCGGGACATCCTGGCCGACCGCACCGACGGCATGGACGATCTGCTCCATCTCATGGCCTGCCGCAGCGCCATCAAGGCCGGCCAGCGCCTGACGGGCGACGAGGCGGCCGGGCTGATCGGCCGTTGGCTGGCCACGCCGGATCGTTTCTTTTGCCCGCACGGGCGGCCGACCGTGCTCAGCTTCGCCCCGGCGGATCTGGAGAAAATGTTCAAGCGGAAAATCGGCTGAACCGTCACCACATAGCCGTTGACCGCCTGCTTGCCGCTCGTCGGCGAATTCATTCTCAACGGAATGCCGTCTGCCCCGCTGTGGCGGGGAAGGCGTTCTTTTGTGAAATATAAGGAGAACTCCATGAACGACATTATACGCAATATCCTTACCCGCCGAAGCATCCGCAAATACCGCCCGGATCCGGTGCCCAAGGATATCCTGGACCAGATACTCCAGGCCGGCCTTTACGCGCCCAGCGCCCGCAACAAGCAGCCCTGGCACCTGACAGCGGTCAGCGGGCAGGCGCCCCTGATCCGCCTGACGGCCGAGGTCAAGGCGGCGACCCTACGCGCGAACAACCACTATGTGGCCATGGTGTCCAGAGACGGCTATTCCGTCAGCTACGGCGCGCCCACCCTGGTAATCGTGTCCGGCGATCCCTCGGACGCGCCCATGGCC
This sequence comes from Desulfovibrio sp., assembly GCA_031550695.1. Taxonomy (GTDB): domain Bacteria; phylum Desulfobacterota; class Desulfovibrionia; order Desulfovibrionales; family Desulfovibrionaceae; genus Frigididesulfovibrio. The sequence continues at coordinate 28,059 of JAVBOI010000036.1, forward strand.
CCGTATGACTGCGCCCTGGTGCTCGGCACCATGTTTCTGGCCGCCCATTCTCTGGGCATCGGCTCCTGCTGGATCAACCAGCTCGGCATCCTGAGCGACGAACCGGGCTTCCGGGCCGTGCTCGACACGCTCGGGGTTCCGTCCGGCAACACCGTGTACGGCTGCGCCAGCCTGGGCTATGCCGAAGGGCCGCATCCGGCCGCTGCCGCGCGCCGGGACGGCGTTGTGAATTACGTGAACGGATAAGGCATTCATTTCATACCGCCGGCGCCTGCCGCGCGGAACCCCGGCCGGAATTCCGCGCGGCGGCCCCTCTCCGGCGTTTACCAACAGCCAAGGATTTTTCATGCCCGCATACGGCGAACTTTTTATTCTGGTAAGCCCCAGGGGCAAGCGCTCGTTGCGCCGTCTGCTCGAAGGGCAGGACATTCACGGCACGGACGGCGTCATTCCGGCCGCGGCCCTGGCCGACGCCGGTTTCGGCGTCGAAATACGAACCCTGCAAGGCAAGCCTTACCGGATCATGAAGCCCACGCTCTACGATCTGGTGCGCGGGGTCAGACGCCAGACCCAGGTTCTGTACCCCAAGGATATCGGCTACATCTGCATGCGCCTTGGCGTGGGCAACGGCACGCGGGTGATCGAGGCCGGCTCCGGATCGGGCAGCCTGACCCTGGCCCTGTCCTGGTTCAGCGGTGAAAAAGGGCACGTATACACCTACGAGGCCCGGCAGGAATTCTACGATCTGTGCCGGCGCAATCTTGACTGGGCCGGGGTGGGGCACAACGTCACCCAGCACCTGCGCGACATCAGGGACGGCTTTGACCAGACCGACGCCGACGCCCTGTTTCTGGACGTGCGCACGCCCTGGGAATACCTGCCCCAGGTGACGGCGGCGGTGAAGCCGGGCGGGGCGCTGGCCTTTCTGCTCCCGACCACGGATCAGGTTTCCCTGCTGCTCAAGGGTATGGAAACCGGTCCCTTTGACGATATAGCGGTGGAGGAAGTACTGGTGCGCGGCTGGAAGCCCGTGGCCGATCGCCTGCGCCCCAACGATCGCATGATCGCCCACACCGGTTTTCTCATATTCGCCCGCATTCAGGAGCGCTCGGCCGAGTTTGAAGCCCTCAAGCCCCTGGGCACGCGCGAGCGCAAACAGCAGAAAGCCCTGCGCGAGCGCCTCGGCCAGAACGAGGGCGGGGACGAAAACGAACTGGAGAACGGGGGAGAGCTGGACGAGTAGCCCTCTTGCCGTGGAGATGCAACGTTATGGCCGCGCGACGCATAGCCGTTTTTTTCTCGCTGCTCTTGTTGAGCTCGAGCCTTTCGGCCCTGGCCGGAGAAAAACAGGCCGATCCGCTCGGCGAATCCGGGGCGGCAAAGGCGCGGGAACGGCAGTGGGAGACGGCATACGCGCGCTGGCGGGAAGCCATGCCGCCCTGCCTGCGTTCCCTCTGGACCTCTGAGCGGTACATGGAGATCCCGGACGAGGCGAACATGGAGCCGTTTCGCAAAGCCCTGTCCGAGGCTGTTCCCGATCCGCGCGAGCGGGCCTTGGCCCTGCTCGTCTGGCATGGCTCGGGCATGGGGCCGTGGTCCGGGTATCCGGCCTATGAAAACACGGCGGAATATCTGTTGCTGGATCTGCCCGTCCCCATTCTGATTGCTGCGGCCGGGGACGCTTCTCTGAGTGAGGCGCAACTGGAAGGCGCGGCCAGATTGTTTGCCGGCTGGGGGTTTTACAAACGCCACGGCCGTCCCGCGCTGCCCGAGGCGCTTGGAAAAAAATTGCTTGGGCATTCGCTGCAACGTCCGGATGCCGACAGAATCGAAAGGGCCAAACGCGCTTTTGCGCCGGAATAAAGGACATATCGTATGATACGAGCGGGCGAGACAGGGCACCGGGTGAGCCTGAACCGGCGGGATGTGATTGTATTCGAGCAGCGCCTGCGGGACGCTGTGGCCGGTATTCTTCCTTTTCAGGGGCACAGCGTGCATTTTCCGCGCAAGCGGGCCGAGTTGGACGCCTCCTGGCTGGCTGAGGAGAAAAAGCTTCTGCTGCCGCTGCCGGACGGAAAAGGCGGGGCGCTCGGCGTTTTCGTGGCCAGAGGGGTGGAGCCGCGTCTGGCCCAGGCCATGACCCCCCACTGGCCTGCTCTGGGAACGCTGTTGGCGGAAAACCTGCTCCTGTACAAGCGCAGCTTGAGCGATCCGGTTACCGGGCTGTTTTCCCGGCACTATCTGCTCAGCTGCATGGAGCGGGAAATCGAGACCCTGCGCGATCCCATCCGCACGGCCCCGCCCGCGCCCAGCACGGCCACAGACCCGGCCGCCGGCTCCATTGCCCGCGAAGCGGTCCGGGGATCGGGCGACGGCCTGTTCGCGGCCGAGGACGACGGTCTGCGCCGGGCCTGCATAGGCACCCTGGTGGTGCGCCTGGCCGCCCTGCGCGACGTTGTGCGCGAGTTCGGCTACCAGTTCGCCGACGAACTGATGGTGGCCCTGGCCGACGCTTTGACCGACATCTGTCCGGATCAGGCCCTGGCCGCCCGCACCGGCGATTCGGAATTCGCCGTGCACCTGCCGGCGGCCACGCCCAAGGCCTGCCGCGCCCTGGCCGGCGAAATCGTGCAGGCCCTGCGCAAGGTGTATGTGGTGCACCCGCTCCGGCGCGAGCAGGTGGGCATTTCCGCTTCCGTGGGCTACACCTTGTACCCGCAGGATGTGGCCGGCAACCTGTTCATCCGGCCTTCGGCCGAGCAGGCCCGTCTGGTGTTGCGCAAGGCCCGTCTGGCCGCGGCCCTGGCGGATGAGACCCCGCCCGCGCATTCCGGCCGGGCGGACATGGACTCTGTGCTGGGATTCGGCCGCATTTTGTCCGAAGGCGGCCGGGTGCTGGAAATTCTGCCCCTGTCCCGGGTGGTGGTCAGCCTGGGGGCCAGCGTCTACGCCCGCGAAGGCCAGCGCTTTTCCGTCTGGTCCACCAATTTCGCCGGCCGGGGCGTCGAAGGCCGTTCCTCCGGTCCGGAACGGCCCGCCCACGCCTCCCTGGCGCCGCTCTACAAGGGCGAAGTCGTTATCATGGAAGTGCACGAGAATGTCTCCCAGGCCGAGGTCATTCACCTTGGCGAGCCGGCCTGGAACATTGAGCCGGGCGATCACCTGGTGCTGCTGCCCGAAGAGCAGGGCAGCCTTGTCCGGGGACGCGAGGGCGAGCCGCGCCTGGATCCGGCCACGGGCCTGCTTCGCCACGGCGATTTTCTGGCCCGCTGGGCCGGGGAACGCGAATCCTCCGACGCCTTTGCTCTGGGCCTTATCCGCCTGGCGCCGAAATCCCGGCCTCTGGAAAATGATGAGACGGCCACGGCGCGGGCCGGATCGGATCGTGAACAGGGCGAAAGCGCCGGGTCGGGCGGCGACGCCTCCGGCCGCCTGTCGCCGCGGGAACAGGCGCTGGTCCGGGGCGCGGCCCTGGATCTGGACGCCGGCTTTGCCGATGCGGACGATTTTTCGCATCCCGGCCGTTTTATGACCGAAGCGGTGCGCCTTTGCCTGGACGAGTTGGGCCAGAAGACCCTGGGCGGGCGTTACGGCCTGAACAGCCTGATTTTCTACCATCCGGGAGCGGAGCCGGAAGCGCTTAAGGCCGTGTACGAAAAGCTGGCCCGCGAGCTGGAACTGCGCCTGAACCTTGAAGCGGCCATCGGCATCGCCCCGCACCCCTGTCTGGATTTCCGCAAGGCCGACGCCCTGGAAAATTGCCAGAAGGCCCTGGAATACGCCATGCTGCTGCCGCGTCCCCACGTGGGTCTGCTCGATTCCCTGGCCCTGAACATCAGCGCCGACAAGCGCTTCAGCCAGGGTGACACCTTTGGCGCCATCAAGGAATACCAACTCGCCCTGCTGGCCGACGAGGCCAACGGCATGGCCTGGAATTCCCTGGGCATCTGCCTGGCCGGTCTTGGCCGGCACGCCGAGGCCGAGCGTCACTTCAGCAAGGCTCTGGAGTGCAATCCGGGCGACGCCATGGCCCTGTACAATCTGGGCTACATGCACCAGTCGCGTGGCCGGACGGACGAGGCGCGCCTGCGTTACCGCGAATGCTTAAGCCGCGAGCCGGATCACCTGTTCGCCATGGTGCGCATGGGACAGTTGGCCGAAAGCGCCGGCAACCACAAGGCGGCCAGGGAGTTCTTTGAAAAGGCGGCCATTTTGCCCGGCGGCGAAAGCCTGACCTACCGGCACTTCGCCCGCCTGTCCATTTCCGAGGGCAAGCTCGACGAAGCCCGGGAGCACCTGCACGAGGCCCTGCTCTACGATCCGCAGGACGCCCTGTCCATGGCCCTTCTGGCCCGCCTGTACCTGGACGGCGGCGAAGACCCGGAAATGGCCGCTTCCCTCGCCCGGCAAAGCGTGTCCCTGCGGCCGGAACTCAAGGCCGGCTGGCTGCAACTGGCCAGAGCCTTCGAAGCCATGGGCAAAGAGCGCGAAGCCCGGGAGGCCCGCTTCAAAGCCGGCGAGATGTGAAGAGTGAAGAGCTGGGGGGAAGGGAAAGGAACCTTTTGAAAAAGCCCGCTCGATCCGAGCGAAGCGAGAACGAGCCACTACGAAGAGAAATTCCCTTCCCCCCCAGACCCCCCATCCCTTTCCTCCAGAACTTTTTGTATTGGGAGACAGAGAGGATCGGGAGCATGTCGGTGTTGCTGCGGTGGAGCTCCCGGATAGGGTTTCGCTCGAACGGTCTTGCTTTTTTTCTCCGTGCGGGTATTTGCTGATAGAAACAACGCGAAACGCATGTATTCGTTGGCGCCCTTCGCGGCGCTGTTACTCATTCGTAAAAGGAAGCCATAATGTCAGTGTATGCGGATTTGCTTGAAAAATTGCAGTCTTCTCCCAAAACATGGCTGGTGACCGGGGCGGCGGGCTTTATCGGCTCCAACCTGGTGGAGGCCCTGCTCGCGGCCGGGCAAAAGGTCGCCGGCCTGGACAATCTTTCCACCGGCCGGCTGAAAAATTTCGACATGGTGAAGGAACGCGTGGGCGAGGCCGCCTGGAAGCGCTTTACCTTCGTCAAGGGTGACATCCGCGATCTCGCCACCTGCCGCGAGATGTGCGCCGGCGTGTCCCATGTGCTGCACGAGGCCGCCCTGGGCTCGGTGCCGCGATCCATCGAGGACCCCCTTCTCAGCAACGCCAGCAACATCGACGGCTTTCTGAACATGCTGGTGGCCGCGCGCGACGCCGGGGTAGGCAGCTTTGTCTATGCCGCCTCAAGTTCCACCTACGGCGACGAACCCACGCTGCCCAAGCGGGAGGACCGCATCGGCAAACCCCTGTCGCCTTACGCGGTAACGAAATACGTCAACGAACTGTACGGCGACGTGTTTGCCTCGGCTTACGGTTTTCGCAGCATCGGCCTGCGCTATTTCAACATCTTCGGCCAACGCCAGGACCCGGACGGCGCCTATGCCGCCGTCATTCCCCAGTGGTTCGCCAGTGTACTGCGCGGGCAGCAGGTGTATGTGAACGGCGACGGCGAAACCTCGCGCGACTTCTGCTTTATTGAAAACTGCGTGCAGGCCAACCTGCTGGCCGCCTGCTCGGAGTCGGACAAAGCCTGGAACAACGTCTACAACGTGGCCTGCGGGCAGCGCATCAGCCTGAACGAGCTCTTTGCCCTGATCCGCGAGGAAGTGGCCCGGCACCGGCCCGAAGCGGCCTCGGCAAAGCCCGAATACCGGGACTTTCGGGCCGGCGACGTGCGCCACTCCCTGGCCGACATCGGCAAGGCGCAAACCTTGCTCGGCTACGCGCCGGAATACGACGTGCGCCAGGGACTGCGCAAGGCCGGCGACTGGTACGCGGCCCACTTGTAGAAAACATCCGACCGCCAAAAGCATAAAGGAGCGACCGCATGTACGCCCTGTCCGTGATGCTCACCATCGATCCGGCCCACGTTGAGGACTTCAAGGCGGCCGCGCTGCGCCAGGCGGCCAACACCAAAGCCAACGAAACCGGCTGTCTGGCCTTTGAGGTCTTTGTCTCCGCGGATGACCCGACCCGTTTTTATCTTCATGAGGCGTACGTCAACAAGGCCGCCGTGGAAGACATCCACGACAAGTCTCCGTATATGGCCGAATTCCGCAAAACGACCCGGAACTGGGTAGTCTCGCGGGAACGCCTCTGCTGGAACAGCGCCGGCAAGGACTGAAAACATTGGGCAGGGCGGGAAATTACGAGGGGCGGCGGCCTCTCGCCGGGATTGTATTCCGTTTTTTTCAGGATTGCGGTTTGTCCCGACAACGCGCGCAGGAGGTCCCATGCCAATTTCTCCCCTGCTTCCCCAGGAAGACGGCCCCTTTTTCGTGCTTGCCGCCAGCCCCCGGCCGGGAGGCAACAGCGACGCGGCGGCCCGGCTTTTTCTCCAGGGCTTTTCCCGCACCGGCCCGCAGGGCGGGGACGATAGCCAGGAGAACGGGCCCGAGCCGACTTTTTTGCGCTCGCACCGGGTTGAGCCCTGCGTGGCTTGCAACGCCTGCGCCCACGCCGCCCGGCACGCGAAAAGTCTGAATCTGGAAGACGCGGGCGCGTCCGGCCCCGGGCCGTCCCTGCACTTCGGCTGCCCCCTGACCCTCAAGGACGACAGCACCCCCCTGTTGCGGCTGCTCGCCACGGCCTCCGGCCTGTGCATCGTGGCCCCCATCTATTTTTATCACCTGCCCGCCGCCCTCAAGGCCCTGGTGGATCGCACCCAGCCGTTCTGGGCCCTGCGCGACGCCGGCATTACCTGCTATTCCGGCCAGCAGCCGCGCCTCTGCCATGTCATTCTCCTGGCGGCCCGCCCCAGGGGAGACAAACTGTTCGAGGGCAGCCTGCTCACCCTGAAATACGCCCTTGAGCCGCTCAACATACGGCTGGCCGAACCTTTGCTCCTGCACGGCCTGGACGGGCCGTCCGATCTTCTTGACCAGCCCGGGGCCATGCGGTCCATTGTCGACTATGGCGAAGCAGCGGGAAGACTCTTCTGAGCCTCCGGGTGCTCGTGGCCTGACGGCGCGAAAGCAGGGCGGCCTTTTGTCTGTTTCACTCGCAGGCGGCGTGTGGAGCGGGATCAGGCGCTTGTGGGGACTGCTCGCGTTCGAGCGCCGCTGCCCGGCTTGCGCATCCGTGTATGCGCATCGAGATCAAAAGGAAACGCTTTTCTGCCCGGAGTGCTCCCTGGCCCTGGCCCGGCGCGAAAAAGGCTATTGCCCCGACTGCGGCGAACCGGCCGCCTGGCCGGATTTGCCCCTTGCTCCTTGCCTGCGCTGTCTTGAAAATCCGCCTCCCTGGAACACGTTTCTTTTTCACGGCCTGCACCAGGGTTTGCTGCGGCAGTTGCTGCTGGGGCTCAAGTTTCACGGGCAGGTCGCGCTGGCCCATTCCCTTGGCCGCCTTCTGGCCGGGCACCCTGGTTTGGCCTATCTGTCCGTAGACTGCGTGGTTCCAGTTCCCCTGCACATGCATCGCCTTGCCCGGCGCGGTTACAACCAGGCCCTGGAACTGGCCGGGCCCCTGGCCGCCCGGCTCAAGCTGCCCTGCGAGCCGAGGCTGTTGGAGCGCGTCCGGGCGACGGTTTCCCAAACCGGGACCAGTCTGGCCGCCAGAAAGCAAAACACCTGGGGAGCCTTTGCCGCATCCCCGGGCGCGAGGGGAGCAAGCATTCTGTTGCTGGACGACACCGTCACCACCGGTTCCACGCTGGCGGCGGCCACGGCCGCCCTGCTGGATGCCGGGGCGGGCGGCGTCAGCGTGATTGCCGTGAGCAGGACGGCGCGCTGGTTCCGGGGGCGTTAGAGCAAATCAATTTTGAATTTGTTCTACCTGGCCCCTTTGGGGAAGAGGATGACGCCGATGGTTTTGAGCAGGATTTTGGCTTCCAGCATGACGGAAAGATGTTTGATGTAATAGAGATCGTATTCGAGCTTCAGGCGGGAGTCTTCAAGGGAGGCGCCGTAGGGGTAGAGCACCTGGGCCCAGCCGGTGATGCCGGGCCGCACGCTGTGGCGCACGTCGTAATAGGGAAGCTTCTGGGACAGTTCCCGGACAAAGTCCATGCGTTCCGGCCTCGGGCCGATCACGCTCATGTCGCCCTTGAGCACGTTGATCAACTGCGGCAGCTCGTCGATGCGGGTTTTGCGGATAAACCGGCCCACTTTGGTCACGCGGGGGTCGTTCTTGCTGGCCCAGACCGCGCCGTCTTTTTCCGCGTCCAGGCGCATGGAGCGGATTTTGAGGAGCGTGAACTCGTCGCCCTTCAGCCCGACGCGTTTTTGCCGGAAGATGGCCGGGCCGGACGATTCCAGGCGCACGCATATGATTGTGGCCAGCAGCACCGGCGAGGTGATGACCAGCAGAGCCAGGGAAAAACAGATGTCAAAAGCCCGCTTGAAGCGGCTTAAGGAATCGTTGGGAGTGAGGTTGAAGCCGTTTTCCAGCAGCAGCCAGTCGTCCCCGATCAGGTCCACGGGCACGCGGGAAGCCAGGCGCTCGTACAGGCCGCGCATGTCGTCCACCTTCAGGCCGCGCAGTTTGGCGGCGAACAGGCCGTGGGCGATTTCCTGGTCCAGGTAAAAGCTGTCCAGCACGATCACCTTGGTGGGCCGGTATTTTTCTATGATCGCGAAAATGTCCTGGGCCGGGCCCAGGCAGGGGCCGGCATCGGCCATGTCCGCCCCGGCCTCGCCCGCGTAGCCGAGAATCTGAGCTTCGGACTGGTATTCAGTCAGCACGCGCCGGGCGCGTTCCGCCATGGCCGCGCCGAGAAAGACGACCTTTTCCGGAATGGCCACGTAACGGCGGGAAAACCAGAAATAGAAAGCCCGCCAGCCCAGGGACAGGGTCAGGTTGATGAGCATCTGGAACACGAACATCATGCGCGGAAAGCGCCAGTGCTCGAACGAATAGAAGGTGAAGCCCGCGGCGATGATGCCGATGATCAGGGCCACCACCACTCGCACCACGCTGTCCCTGAAATCTTCGCGGCCCACGGAATAGCAGTCCAGCATGTAGAAGGACAGCAACATGATGATGACCGTGAAGGTGGACGCCCCGGTGTAATCTGAGAATATTTCCAGAAAATCCGGCAGCATCAGCCACGAGCTCGTCTTGAGGGCGATCAGGATGCAGGCCAGGTCGAGCAGGCGGAAAATAATGCGACGGTTGCTGTTCACGGATAAAACATCCTGCTGTTGGGCTGTTGGCGTAAAGGCGGGGAAAGGACGGGGCGTTACCGCCGGGGCGGTTATTCCCGCTCCAGTCCCATGGCAAGCGAAAGCCGGCGGGCCACAATGTCGGCGCTGAATTCCTCTTCCATCAGGGCGCGGCCGGCGGCTCCCATGCGGGCGGCGAGGGCCGGCTCCATAATAAACCGTTTGGCGGCGTTGGCAAGAGCTTCGGCATCGCGTACCGGCACAAGGAATCCGTTGACGCCGTCGCGCACCACCTCGCGCGAGCCGGGCGCGTCCGCCGCAATCACGGCCCGGCCCATGCTCATGGCTTCCATCAGGGCGCAAGGCGTGCCTTCCCGCCAGGACGGCAGCACCGCCACGCTGGCTTTTTCAATATAAGGGCGCACGTCGCTGGTTTCTCCCAGATAGGTCAGCAGGCCCTGTTCCTCCCAGTCCCGCACTTCCGGAAGAGGCACGGAGCCGGGCCCTTTTTCCGGCGGGCCCAGAAGCGCGAACCGGGCTTGCGGGTGTTCGGCCCGGACCAGGGCGGCGGCCTCGGCCAGCTCCCGCAGGCCCTTGGCTTCCAGAAGACGGCCGATAAACAAAAATCCCGGCGGTCCTTCGGGCAGTTCGCTCAACGCGAAGCGGCGCAGGTCAACGCCCGTGCCCTTGCTGTTCCGCACCGCGATGGAACGCGGGATAATCGACAACTGTTCGAAAAGCTTCCTGTCGTCGTCGTTCTGGAAATAGACCGTGCCGGCGCACCCGAGGGCCAGCCGGTACAGCAGGCGGGCCACCTGAAGCAGCACTTTCTTTATCGGGTTGTCGCCCTCGAACATATAGCCCAGGCCCGTAATCATCACATGCCGGGCGCTTCTGGCCGGAAAACCGGCCAGGAACGAGGCAATGGCGCCGTAGATGACGGGTTTGATGGTATAGGCGAACAGCACGTCCGGCCGCTCGCGCCTGAAAATCGTCCACAGCGCCAGCAGGGTTCTGGCGTCGTGCAGGGGGTGCAGGCCCTTGCGATCAAGGGGATAGCGCACAAGCCGGACCCCGAGCCCGGTCAGGGCCTCCTCCCAGGGTTCGTCTTCGGGGGTGGCGTGGGGCACAAGGCAGAGCACGTCGTGGCCGGAATCGACCATCCGGCGCAGAAGCACGGTCCAGAAATTCGTCATGGCTCTGGCCTGGTTTCCCAGGACGGCGATTTTCATAGCAATACCTGTTATGATAGCTGGCGTATGTGGACAAAAGAGCGCGCGGCATCATGCTGCCGGGAGATTGTTCGCACGAAACCCTAAATACCTTCGCCGGCGGAGAAAATCCAGCGATTCGTGACGCGTTTTTCAGGCGCCGGGCGCGGCGTCGCGTTTCACGGGCAGAAAAGCGCGCAGGCACACATGGACCGCCAGGGTCAGCAGCAGGCAACTGAACGTGGGGCCCACCGGGCTGCCGATTTTGGAAAACAGCACATGCCCGCCCACGCCGACGGCAAGAGACACAAGGCTCGGTACTGATACGGTCCGGTGGCGGTCGTCGCGGCGCATCAGAAAGTAGTCCGCGAACAGAATGGCGCTTAAGGGGGCGAAAACCGCTCCGATCAGGTGCAGAAAGTGGATGTACAGGGTGCTGTCCCAGACCAGGGCCGCGCCGGTGCCAATGGCGACGGCGCAGAGCCCGGTGGCCCGTTCGTTCAGGCGGGGCGCAATATTGCGCGCCGTGGCCACCACGGAGTAGACGTCCAGAAAGGTCGTGGCCACGGTGGAAATAACCAGGACGCTCAAGGCCGCCATGCCCAGCCCGGCGGCCATCATCATGGGCGTGGGGTCGGACTGGCCGGTGAGCAGGGCTCCGGCAAAGCCCAGGCCGTACATCCACACGCTGCCCGTCAAATAGCCCAAAGTCGGGGCCAGGCAGGCGGCGCGGGCGCTTTTGGCCCGGCTGGCGTAGTCGGCCACCAGGGGAACCCAACTTAAGGGCATGACCAGGGACAGTTCAAAGGCGTCGGCAAAACTCATGGTGGGCGGCCCCGCCGGCCGGGCGATTCCGGCCGCGCCGGCTTTGGTCCACAAAGTGTGGCTGACCAGAACGGCGAGCAGACCGAGCATGATGACCGCAATGGTGTTTCCGGTGTGCTTGCCCGCGGTTTCCCACAGCGCCCACAGCGCGATCAGGCAGCCCAGGGCGATGATGGCGACCGGGGTGGCCTCCACGCCCCACAACTGTCGGGTAATGCCGCCCACGGCCTGGGAGTTCTGCTGGATCATGACGGTCGTCCAGCCGAGCAACTGCATGACGTTGGCGGCGGACAGCAGCCAGGAGCCGCGTATGCCAAAGGCGATGCGCGTGCACATAAGCGAGGGCATTCCTTCGCGAAAGCCGATATAGCCCATGAGGCCGAGCAGGCACGCGCCCAGCACGTGGCCGCCGATAATGGCCTGGAGGCCGGGCCCGGGGCCGGCGGCGGCCACCAGGCCGCCGGTCTGTATTTCCGCCACGGACATGGCCGCTCCGAACCAGAGCACGGTGAGGGGAAACCAGGAATAGGAACGAACGGCCTGCATGCGCGATTCTCCGGACAGAGCGGGTTCAGGCGGGTGCGACGAAACAAGCCCGCTGCCGCGTCTTTTTTTCCGTTACAAGCGGCAGGCAGACGCGGCAGGGGCGTGTTTTCAGAAAACGCGCCGGACCCGGCCTGAAAAACGGGGAGCGCATCCGTGATGCTGTTTACGTTAAATCGGCGGCAGGTCAAGCGAAACCTTTATCCGGGGAAAAGACGGTTGACTGCTCCGCCATATCTTGCGTATTAACTAGTCAATACTGGGACTTTTTTACGAGTGTCACCTTTGGTTACGGGGGACTCATGGGTCGTCTTTTCTCTCTTTTTACGGTGTGCGCCATTTGTTTTACGGTTCTTTCAGGCTGCGCCAGCCTTACGGGCAATCTTTTCAGCCCCAGCGTTCATGCCGCCCGCTATGACGACGCGGGCATCAAGACCAGCATCGGCTCCGCCCTGCTGAAGAAAGACGCCTCCCGCTCCAACGACATCAACGTGCATTGCTTTGACGGGCATGTGTTCCTGGTGGGCGAAGCGGACAAGGAGTTCCGGGCCGAAGCCATTGCCATAGCGCAACAGACCGAAGGCGTGGTGCATGTGACCACGCACTGGTTCCCCACGGGAACGGCCTCGACTTCAAGCGACACGGCCATTGAGGGCGAAATCGATCTGGGGGCGCTGTTTTCCAAGGACGAGGCCCCGGCTGTGGTGGCCCTGGATGTCTGGGGCGGGAATGTGGTGCTGACCGGCCTTGCCGACAAGCAGGCTGACATTGACAGCGCCCTGGCCAAAATCAAGCGGATTCCCCACGTCAAAAGCGTGACCAGCTACGTTACCATTGCCAAGGATTCCTGATGTCGGCCAAGGGCGATTGTTTTGTATAGCTGGAGTGCAGTCCGGCCGGATTATGAAGAATAGCGGAGAATCCGGCAGCACTCGTCGGAATGGGCAGCCTCCCGGTTGCCGGGCTGAAATCGCGCTGTTTTTTCGAATATGCAGAAAAATTCCCGAAACCCGGCCCGAGCGCATTGACCTGGCAGGGCTTTTACGATAGATGGTCATTCCTTCACGGGTCGTTAACTCAGTAGGTAGAGTATCTGCCTTTTAAGCAGAGAGTCGCAGGTTCGATCCCCGCACGACCCACCAAGAGAATACAGGCGGTTAGCTTTAACAAAGCTGGCCGCCTTTCTTGTTTTGGATAAGTTTTGGATAAGTATGTTGCCCTCGCGCGGGGTAATGTGTGCAGCGACAGTTATCTTTAACAAACAGGGTGCCGGACACCCACCTCAAAGCCCATCGAACCGCCGCAAGTTTGCTCAAAAAAGGGCTCTTTCCCGCTGCATCGGACGCACAAAAGGCGGATTGAATTCAAAACTCCATGCCATATGCGACGGCAACGGCAAACCTCTTGCTTTGGCGCTCACGGCGGGACAAGTCAGCGACTATAAAGGCGCTGCCCTGCTCCCGGATTTTCTGCCCAAAGGCAAAGAGCTTTTGGCGGATCGCGGCTATGACGCCGCCTGGTTCCGTGAGGCCCTGCTCGATAGAGGTATTACGCCCTGTATTCCTCCCAGAAAAAATCGAAAAGACACTGTTTTCTATGACAAAACCCTTTACAAACAGCGACATAAGATCGAAGTCATGTTCGGCAGACTCAAAGATTGGCGCAGGATCGCCATGCGCTATGACCGCTGCGCCCACACCTTCTTCTCCGCCATATGCCTCGCGTGTGCCGTCATATTCTATCTTAATTAATGAGTCCTGGGCCTAAGGGTCTTGACTTAGAATGAGCGCTCATTCTATGTTTTCCCTCTGAAAGGAGGCCTTCCATGCAGTTGCTTCGTTTTTTCCCGTCATTGCCGGGCGCCTGCGCGGGGCGGCTCTCCATCCGCGTTGCCGCGCTGGCTCTTTTTTGCGGCCTGCTGCTCTCCGGGTGCGAGTCCGACCCGGCCGGCAAAGGGGCGCAGGCCGGCCCGCCAGCGGTCGGGATAATCACCGTGCAGCCCCGGCCCGTGACCATTACCGCGCAACTGCCCGGCCGCACGGCGCCGTATCTGATCGCTGAAGTTCGGCCTCAGGTGGCGGGCATTATTCTGGAGCGTTCGTTTCAGGAAGGCGCGGACGTGACCGAGGGCATGCCCCTTTACCAGATAGACCCGGCTCTGTACCAGGCCAGGGTCAACAGCGCCAAAGCCACTTTGAAAAAGGCCAGGGCCAATGTGGACGCTGCCACCGCCAGGGTGGCCCGCTACAAAAGGATGCTGCAAAGCCGGGCCGTGGGCGTTCAGGATTACGACGACGCCGCGGCCGCGGCCGAGCAGACCCTGGCGGAAGTGGCCATTGCCGAAGCGGAGTTGGAGCACGCCGCCATAGAGTTGGAGCGCACCGTGGTGCGCTCGCCCATCACGGGCCGCATAGGCAAATCCAACGTCACCAAGGGGGCGCTGGTCACGGCCAGCCAGGCCGAACCCCTGGCCACGGTGCAGCGGCTTGATCCCATGTACGTGGATGTCACCCAACCCAGCGTGGAGTACATGCGGCTTAAGCGCGAACTGGAAAGCGGCTTGTTCGAGCGCGCCAATGGAAGCTCCCGCCAGGTGGAACTGGTGCTGGAAGACGGCACCGTTTACAGCCGCAAAGGCACAATGGAATTCGCGGACATCACGGTGAACAAGGATACCGGCGCCATTACCATGCGCATCCGTTTCGACAACCCCGGATACGATCTGCTGCCCAATGTGTACGTTCAGGCGCGGCTGAAAACGGCTCACCAGGAGCAGGGCATCACCGTGCCCCAGCGGAGCGTGATGCGCGATCCCGACGGCAAGGCCCACGCTTTCGTGGTGGGCGAGGGTGGCAAGGTGGAAAAGCGCTTTGTCACCGCGCCGCGTACCTTGGGCAATTCCTGGCTGGTAACCCAGGGCCTTGCGGCGGGCGACAAGGTGGTGGTGGACGGTTTTCAGAACGTCATCTTCAGCCCCGGTGCGCCCGCGCCCGTGGTCACTCCCGTGGACGCGCCGCCGCAGGGGGCGCCTGCTCCGGCTGAAAAGTTTTAGAGCATTTCACGAATGAAATGAGTGAATTGCTCTGCAAGGATTTGTCCTCAAATCCTTGCCGCGAAAGAGGAGTAGGCGGGCCTTGCCCGCCGTTAAGCGACTCTTTCAAGCGTTAATTGCTCTAGAGTAAATCAATTTTGAAGTTGCCAAAGAGTCGTATTGCCTCCGACGGCCAAAGGGGGCCGGGGCACAGGCTCTGTGTGAACCCCTTTGGAAACCTCATTTGGGGGGATGGCGCTCTCTCGTGGGCAAATGTTATTGAATAATTCCCGGGTTTATTTTTAATTAGATGTTTTTATTATATATTTTTTTGAAACAGCGTCTAGTTCTTCCACGCAACGAACCAGGAATCCGTCATGGCCCGATTTTTCATAGAGCGTCCCATTTTCGCCTGGGTTATTTCCATCATCATCATGCTGGGCGGCCTGCTGGCCATCTACACGCTGCCCGTGGCCCAGTATCCCGCCATCGTGCTGCCCCAGGTGAACATCAGCGCCACCTATCCCGGCGCTTCCGCGGCCACGGTGGACAGCACCGTGACCCAGATCATCGAGCAGAACATGAACGGCATCGACAACCTGCTGTATATGTCCTCCACCAGCGATTCTTCGGGACTGGCGGAAATACGGCTGACCTTCTCGGCCGACGCCAACCACGACATCGCCCAGGTCCAGGCCCAGAACAAGTTGCAACTGGCCACGCCGCAACTGCCGCTCGAAGTCCAGCAGCAGGGCATTTCCGTGACCAAGTCCACCTCGACCTTTCTGATGGTCATCGGGTTCTATTCGGCCGACGGCAGTATGAACGACGCCGACATTTCCGACTATGTGGACTCGAACCTCAAGGACAGCTTGGCCCGCGTGCCCGGCGTGGGCCAGGTGGAACTGTTCGGATCGCCAAAATCCATGCGTATCTGGGTCGAGCCGGCCAAGCTGACCAACTATTCCCTGACCATCGGCGACATTGCCGCCGCCCTGCGCGAACAGAACGTGCAGATTTCCGCCGGGCAGTTGGGCAGTATGCCTTCAGTGCGCGGGCAGGAGCTGAACGCGCCCGTCAGCGTGCAGGACCGGCTGCGTACTGAAGCGGAATTCCGCGACATCCTGCTGCGGGTCAACCCCGACGGGTCGGAACTGCGGCTGGGCGACGTGGCCCGGGTGGAACTGGGACAGCAGACCTACGAATTTTCGGGCTTCTATAATGGCATGCCGGCGGCCGGGATGGCCATCAACCTGGCCACCGGGGCCAACGCCATTGAAACCTCGGCCGCGGTCAAGGAAAAAATCGATTCGTTCCGGGACTTTTTCCCGGCCGGACTTCAAGTCGTCTATCCCTACGACACCACGCCTTTCGTCGTCCTGTCCATTAAGGACGTGTGCAAAACCCTGGCCGAGGCCATCGTGCTGGTGGTGCTGGTCATGTTCGTGTTCCTGCAAAACTTCCGGGCCACGCTCATTCCCACCATTGCCGTGCCCGTGGTATTGCTGGGCACCTTTGGCGTGCTGTCCATAGCCGGGTTCTCCATCAACACCCTGACCATGTTCGGCATGGTTCTGGCTATCGGCCTGCTGGTGGACGACGCCATCGTGGTGGTGGAGAACGTGGAACGGGTGATGCGCGAAGAATATCTTTCGCCCAAGGAAGCCACCCGGCGATCCATGGACCAGATTACCGGCGCCCTGGTGGGCATTGCCATGGTGCTTTCGGCCGTGTTTGTGCCCATGGCCTTTTTTGGCGGTTCCACCGGGGCCATTTACCGGCAGTTTTCCATCACCATCGTTTCGTCCATGGCCCTGTCCGTGCTGGTGGCCCTGACCCTTACCCCGGCCCTTTGCGCCACCATCCTGCGGCCCCACACCGAGCGCCCCGGCGGCAGCCACGGCGCCCAGGGCGGCTTTTTCGGCGGCTTTAACCGGATCGTGCGCAGGACCACGGCCGGCTATGACCGGGCAGTGGCATCGCTGCTGGCCCGCAAGAGCCCTCCCCTGGCCGTATACGGCCTGATTTTCGTCCTTATGATTGTATTTTTCGTCTATATCCCCAAAGGCTTTCTGCCTGAAGAAGACCAGGGCGTGCTCATGATGCAGGTGCAGTTGCCCGCCGGCGCGGCCCAGAGCCGCACCCTTGATGTCATGCGCGAGATGGAACGCTATTTTCTGCAGGACGAAAAAGAAGTGGTGGACTCCATGTTCGACGTGGCCGGCTTCAGCTTTGCCGGCCGGGGACAGAACGTGGCCTTCGGTTTTGTGAAGCTCAAGGACTGGAAAGAGCGTAAAAGGACTTCCGCCAAGGCGCCGGCCATAGCCAACCGGGCCATGAAGCGTTTTGCCTCCATCCGCGACGCCCGGGTGTATGTGATGGTGCCGCCGGCGGTTATTGAAATGGGCAACTCCAGCGGCTTTGACATCCAGTTGCAGGACCGGGCCGGCCTGGGGCATGATGCCCTGATGGCCGCGCGCAACCAGTTCATGGCCATGGCCGCCTCGAAGGAATATCGCGACGTGTTGGCCTATGCCAGGCCCAACGGCCTGGAAGACGTGACCGAGTTCCGCATCGACGTGGACAAGCCCAAGGCGCGCGCTCTCGGCGTTTCCCTGGGCGACATCAACGAAACCCTGCAAACCGGCTGGGGCAGCGCCTACGTCAACGACTTCGTGGACAAGGGCCGGGTCAAGAAGGTCTATCTGCAGGCCGAGGCGCACGCTCGCATGGTGCCGGAAGATTTGGGCAAATGGCATGTGCGCAATGCCGTTGGCGGCATGGTGCCCTTTTCCGCCCTGGTGCGGCACGTTGATCCCTGGCAGGCCACTTCGCCCCGGTTGGAGCGGTATAACGGGTTGCCCGCTCTGGAAATAGTGGGCGAGCCCGTGCCCGGCAAAAGCACGGGCCAAGCCATGGCCGCGGTGGAAGAGATCGCCAAAAAGCTGCCCAAGGGCATAGGCTTTGAGTGGACCGGCATTTCCCTGCAGGAAAAACTGTCCGGCGAGCAGGCCCCGGCTTTGTACGCGGTTTCTCTTCTGGTGGTGTTTCTGTGCCTGGCCGCTCTTTACGAAAGCTGGTCCATTCCCTTTTCCGTCATGCTGGTGGTGCCTCTTGGCGTCATTGGGGTGCAGCTTGCGGCCTTTATCTTCGGGCAGTCCAACGACGTGTACTTCCAGGTGGGCTTTTTGACCATCATCGGCCTTTCGGCCAAAAACGCCATCCTGATTGTGGAATTCGCCAAAAACATGCAGGAACAGGGGCAGAGCCTGATCGAGGCCACCCGGCACGCCTGCTCGTTGCGGCTGCGGCCCATTGTCATGACTTCCCTGGCCTTTGGCCTGGGCGCGCTGCCGCTGGCCCTCAGCGGCGGGGCCGGTTCCGGCAGCCAGAACGCCATTGGCGTGGGCATTGTGGGAGGCATGCTCAGCACCACGCTGCTGGGGGTCTTCTTTGTGCCGGTATTTTACGTGTTGATCCGCCAGGGCCTGCGCCGGGGGCGGAAATCCGAAACAGAATGATCGCCGGCTGAAGCCTGGCCCCCTGTCCGACGACCAGGCTCAGCCCTCATTAATGCGCCGTCCGCGAACAGCTGAATTTTTTCGGGTGGCAAGGCGCAAGGCAAAAGTTGGGCGAAGCTGTATCGACATACCGCGAGGTCAACTTTTGCCTTGCAACGCCGCCACACGGGAAAAGGCGGCTGTGCAGCAGGCGTAGTAATGAGGGCTGAG
>JAVBOI010000031.1:0-5370 GCA_031550695.1 Desulfovibrio sp.
CTTTTCCCGTGTGGCGGCGTTGCAAGGCAAAAGTTGACCTCGCGGTATGTCGATACAGCTTCGCCCAACTTTTGCCTTGCGCCTTGCCACCCGAAAAAATTCAGCTGTTCGCGGACGGCGCATTAATGAGGGCTGAGCCTAGCACAAGGCTTTTCGCTTGGCAAAGCTCCTTTGCGGCCAGCCGCTGGCGGAAGCAGGTTCAGTCCGGACGGCAGTGAATCCGGGCCGCTTTGTCCAGCCGCTGCCGCGCGGAAGCCAGCAGGAGAGGATCAGGCGAAAAAGGAGCGGGCCAAGAGGGCGGAAGGCTGAAATCCAGGCGCATGTCCGGAGCCGGGTTTTGTCCGGAAAGGATATCGTCATTGGGCAGGAACAGGGCAAAGGCGTGCAGCAGCATGCCCGGAAAACGCGGGCCGCCGTAGCGGCCGTCTCCGATAATGGGAAAGCCCCTGGAAGCGAGCTGCACCCGCAACTGGTGCGTGCGCCCGGTAAACAGGCGCAGCAGCAGCAGGGTAGCGCCCGGCCGGCCGGGCAAAACACCTTCGGCCGGCGCTCCGGCCGTTTTCCCGGCAACCGGGCGGGAACCGGGGCTTTTGAAAAGACCGCGGGGCAAAGCCTCCACGGACAGTTTTTCCAGCGCCAAAGCCGCGCTGGCGGCAGAACCGGGAGCGTCGGCGGCGGAAAAGGCCGGCAAGGGGGCGGCGTCCCGGCCGTCTTCTCCTTCCGGCAGCGGCGTCATCCTGCCGCCGGGCAGGGCGGCCATAGCCTCGCGGCCGTCGACATCCTGTCTGATCAGCCTGTCCTCAAGCAGGCAGGGGCCGGACAGCGGCCAATCGCCCAGAACCCAGGCCAGGTAGTCCTTATGGATTCCGCCCGAGGCGAACAGATCGTGCAGCCGCCGCTGGGCGGCGTGGCTTAAGCCCACCGCCACCAGGCCGGAGGTATGCCGATCGATGCGGTGGGCCGGGGCCGGGATAAAGGCGGATTCGGCAAAAGCCGAGGCCAGTCGGGCGTACAGACTGTCCCCGCCTTTGTCCCCCGGCTGGCAGGGCAGGCCGGCCGGTTTGGCCAGCACCAGCAGATGCGGAGTACGCCCGACAACGTGGACATCCGGGCCGAGATTCGGCGCCGGGTTTTGAGCGGGCAAGGAAGATTCGAAGGAATCAGGCGGGAAGAAAGCCGGGCGGCTGTCCGATCCGGCGGGGGAATGACCCCGCCCTTTTGGCGAGTGATGCCGCGCCTTCTGATCGTCGGCTGCTGTCGCCAACTCTCGGGCGCGGGCAAAGGGCGGGATACGCACCTGATCCCCGGCCGCCAGCCGGAAAAAGGGCTTGGCCCGGCCGCCGTTCACGCGCACCTGTCCGGTGCGGATCCATTTATGGAGTATCGCGCCCGGCGCCTGTTCCGCCAGCCTGCGTTCCAGAAAGCGCAGCAGCTTCATGCCGTCTTCGCTGGCAAAGACTTCAAGGGCGAGGGGAGAGGGGGCGGTCATGGTCGTCTCGCGGTGTGGCGAAAAAATGCGGGCGGGGGAAGGAGCCGGCCGCGTCGCGCGTCCGTTCCTTCCCCCGCTGTTCACCGTTTGCGGTTATTATCTGCCGCCCGTATCATAGACGTCCGAGCGGTCCACGGCCGTGCCGGGATTCGTTTTGGTCACATCAAGCGGATAGAGCATGACAATGGTTTTGCGCGCCTTCACGCCCAGGGCGCCGGGGTGGGTGTTCAGGCAGACCACGAGATCCGGAATGCCGTCGTTGTTGGCGTCGGCAATGGTGTAGTCCACCGTGGAGCCCTTGATGCGCCGTGTCTTCCACTGCAGGTTGAGGCCGATGCCGTCCCAGAACAGGGAATGGATTTCCGACTGCGGGAAGAAGCGGTAGCGGTCAAAGATTTCCGAAGCCGTGGAAATGGGCTTGTTCACGACCAGTTCGTAGTTGCCGTCGCGTTCCAGGTCAACGGCGAGCATGCGCATGGGCATGTAAAAGATACTGGCCATGGTGACGGTTTCTTTGCCGAGCCCGGGCATGGTGGGATCGATTTCAAGCCCCACGGCCGAACCGGAGAACCTGTCCGAGCTTTCGCTCAGGCGGGCGCCTTTGGCCGTATAGGCGCGTAGATGCTCTTCGGGGCTGAGCACAATCAGCTTTTCGCCGTCCTTTTCGCCCCGGCCGGCGGGCATGTAAGTGAAGTTGAACACGTTGGCGTCCGAGGGCAGCGCTATGCGCCGGCTGGGCACGAGCGTGCCCCCCTGCTTGACCATTTCGCTGATGCCGGCCTTGAACAGACGCGGCGGCTGGGCTTCCTGCCCAATGAGCACCGGCTGGTAAGTGGGCGGCAGCTTGACCACGTTCAGGTAGTATTTGATGTTCCGCATTTCCTCCGTGAACTTGCCGCCGCTGAAGGTCAGCACGCTGGCTTGCGGAATGCTGCCGCTGTCCACGGTATTGACGATGAGCCAGGCCTTGCCGCTGGGATGGGGAAAGGAGCGGATGTTCAGGCACTGGCTTGTCATGGGAAAGTTGAACTCGCCCAGGGGGGTGAGATTGCCGTTGGAAAACGTGAAGGCTTTCACGAAGGTTTGACCGAGAAGAAAAATTTCGTTTCTGCCGTCGCCGTCCGCGTCCACCACTTCCATGCCGATGGAGTTGAAGGCCAGAGCCTGAGAGCGCAAACGCGCGTCATCCACGTTGCTGGGGCCGGCATAGCGGAACTGCGGGTTCAGGTAGACTTCCCTGGAGGAGGTCTGGTTTATCATGATGTCCGGGTTCATCTGGTTGATGGGACCGCCGGACTGGGCGGGCTGACCGGCCGAAGCCGGGGTGGCGGCGCGGCCGAAAACGTCCCGGTTGATGCCGTCGCTTACGCCGCTGATGGCGGACATGAGCATGGAGGCCTTGGTCTGGCGCGCCTGCGGCCAGACCTTGCCCGCCTTGTCGCGCACGCGCACGTCAATGCTGGCGTCTTCGCCCACCATGGTTACGTCGCCCCAGATTACGTAATCGGCCTTGTACTGGGCCCGGAGTTTTTCCGCCGCTTCCTGGGTGGCGGCGGGCCTCATGTTGGCCGGTAGATCGTGCAGAACGGGCTCGACGCGCCCCTTCCAATACAGTCTTGAGGTAAGCATCTGGGGAATGGAGCGCTCAAGGTAGGCATGACTTTGAGAACCCTGCACGGCAAAAGGCAGAACCAGAAAGGTGACCCTTTCAGCCGCGACGGCCTGGGAGGCCAGCAGCAGAAGAAGTCCGAGCAGGCCTGTCGTGGTGGCGCGAAAAACTCGCTTCATACGTCCTCGCTTTGATGGAAGGAATACGGTCGTTGTGTTGTTTCCTCACGCGGGCAAAAAAGTAGGAGGGAAAAGAGCCCGGGTGGAGCAAGCGGAAATCGGCGGCGCAAAGAACCCCGGCCGCGTTTCGCGGGGGAGCATTGAATCCAGGTTGTCCTTGCGGCATGCCAATGCTCAGTATATCCTTTCTCCGCGTCGTAAGCAACACTTGCCGGAGCCGGCGGCAACAATGAAAAAATCGCGCCGACGCCTTTGACAGCGCGAAAGCCGTTCAAGGGAATCTCGGCCGCGAACACACTCAACGGGAACAGGCATGCGCACTTTGCCCCTACGCTCATTCCGCCTGGTATGCAAGCCGGAACAGGCCCCTCTCGTGGAAATTCTGCTCCGGGTCCAGGGCTTCGCCTTTGAGTCCGAGCCCTTTTTTCCCCTGGCCCGCAGACTCACGGCCGGGCCTTTGCCGCTGGGGTCCAGCCTGGCGGCTGTTTTCGGCTATATCTACATCCAGGACCGTTCCTCCATGCTTCCGCCCCTGGCCCTGGCCCCGGAAAGCGGCGCGGCCGCGCTGGACATGTGCGCCAGTCCGGGCAGCAAAACCGGGCTGTTGGCGCAGCTTGTGGGCGCGCAAGGATTCGTGCTGGCCAACGAGCCTTCCGCCAACCGTCTGGCCACCCTGCGCCGCAATTTGCAGAGCCTTAACCTGTTCAACTGCGCCACAACCTCGTACCCCGGCGAAAAGCTTCCCCTGCCTTCGGCGCCGGGCAGCCTTTTCCCGCGCCCGGCGGACGGGGAAGAAGCCGGTTGGGACCGCATCCTGCTGGACCCGCCCTGCAGCGGCTGGGGCACGGCGGAAAAGCACCCGCAAGTGTTGCGCCTGTGGCGGGGCGACAAGGTCAAGCCCCTGATAGGCCTCCAGCGCAGGCTGCTGGCCGAAGCCGCCCGCCTGCTGCGGCCCGGCGGCAGGCTGGTGTATTCCACCTGCACCACCAACACGGAGGAAAACGAGGCCCAGCTCCACTTTGCCCGCGAGGAACTGGGACTGGACTTTCTGCCCCTCGGGCCGCTTGCCGGCTTCAGCTTCGCGGATGCCGAACTGCCCGGATTCGCCGGCGTATGGCGCGTGAACACCGGGGAGGACGGGCAGGGCTTTTTTGTGGCCCTTTTGCAAAAGCCCGATAGGGAACGGGAGAGTCTTTGCCCGGAAACGCTTTCCGATCGGGGGGAAGCTCCGGGCACCGGCACGGGACCGGCAGCGGCTTTGGGCGGGGATAGCGGAAACGTTTCCCGTACCGGCGGTCGGGAGCTGGGATTTTTCGTCCGCCCCTGGGAAAAGGACAGCCGTTATGTGGGCGAACGCCATCGCCACGGCCGGGGCAAAAGGGAGGGCGACCGCCGCCAGGCTGTGGAGTTTCTGGATCGGACCAGTCTTGCCGATCCGTATCTGGACCCGGCTCTGCTCCCGCCCGGCGATGTGGCCGTCTTCAATTCCGTGGTCCATTTTTTGCCGGAACACAGCCGGGCGCTGCCAAAGCAAGGTTTCGCCTGGAAGGGTTTTCCCCTTGGCCGGTTGGGGCCGGGGCAACGCCTGAGTCCCCATTTACGCGGTCTCATGCCCCCGGCGGACGCCCTGCGACAACAGGGGCTACCCTGCCTGGATGTGGACGACCCCACCCCGGTTCTGGCCCTGCTTGCCGGACAAAGCCTGTCCGTGGACGCCCCCGGTCCGGAACTGGGGCTGTACTTTCGCGGATTGCCCCTGTGCAGGCTTGTGGTCAAGGGCAGGCGGGCCGTGCTTCCGCCCCTGTGATTCCATTTCTAAATTGAAAGCGAGTTAATTATAACTCGCGCAATTACTTCGCTGCTGAAGAGGCAAAAGCACGATTTCTATCGGATACGCTGGGGGCGAAGCGCCCCCAGCTAAAGGCACGCTACGCTGCTCGCTTGCGGGCGGACCTAGAGCATTTCAACTTTTAAATTGTCTAAAATTTGTTTAAACTTTGAGCATGAAAACAGCAAGTTCTGAAATACGCGCAATTGCGGTCAAGGCCTATGCCGCTGGCATTTCACGACAACAAATCGCTGATATTGTGGGG
>JAVBOI010000098.1:0-10462 GCA_031550695.1 Desulfovibrio sp.
GCCTTTTCCAGGGTGGCGGCCGTGTAGCCGAACCGATGGGCCATAAAAGGATTGGCGGCGAGAAAAGGCCGGAAACCGTACAGCATGTCCAAGGGAGTAATGGGCCCCTTGTTGGTCATGAACACTGTTTCTTCCGCCCTGCCGGCGGCAATGTATTCCGCGGCCTGCTGCAGATCCGGCAGGGTGATCAGGGCAAAGCCGGCGGGTTTGAGCACCCGGCAAAATTCTTCCAGAGCGGCCGGCAATTCGTGGGGGGCCAGGTGCTCCAGGTTGTGCGAGGAATACAGGGCGTCAAAGGATCCCGAAGGGATCACGGACATGTCGGTTATGGAAGCCACTATGTCCGGATTCGCGCCGGGATTGATGTCCAGGCGCACCTCGATCCAGTCGTCGCCGCGAAAGCTCTCGTGCAGCTTTTCCGCCGCCAGGGGGCCGCACCCCACGTGCAGCACGCGTTTGCGCGTTTTTGCCGCTGCCCGTGCCCCCGTGTCCGGGCTCATTGTCTTTCCCCGCGCGGTTCTATGCCGGCAAGGCGCCACATGCCGTCTGTATCCCGCCCGCGCACAAAGCGCCACATTTCGTGGACTTCCATCGGCACATCGCGATCCGTGCGCATAAGCACAGAAAACTCCACGTCCGCCCGTTCCTCGCCGCCCCGCCCTTCCTGGCCGAGCAGAACCGCGTTGAGCAGCAGGATGTTCACGTCGGCCGGATGCGGATCAGCGGCGGCCCGCTCGCGCAAAAGAAGCATCATGTCCGCGGTCATGAAGGGCGCCAGGCTCTCCGTATCGCGCGCGGCCCAGGCCTCCTGCATCCGAATGTAGAGAACGCGCGCGCCCTCGAGAAAATCGTCCGAATCAAATTCCTCAGCCGGGCCGGCGCCACGGGAGGCGGCCAACGGCTCTGGTGCCGCTTCCGAAGCGGCGGCTCCCCAGCCCCGATCGGAGCCTTCCCCCTGTCCATCCCGCTGTTTGGCCTGCTGCTCGGCCCGCTCACGCACGGGCCACCGGCCGGAAGCGCCGCCCGCCTTGTCCGGACGCGGACTGTCCGGGCGCGGGCTGTCGCGGTTCGGAAGGCCGGAAGCATCCGGCGTTGTCCGCCCGTTGTCGCGCTGCCCGGAAGGCCCCTTCCGACGGTTGGCGGTAAACGGGTCGTCCTTTCGCTCAGGCGTTTTCCGGGGGGCCGGCATAAAGCGCCACACAACCAGAAAACCAATCAGGGCGAGGGCAGCCAGATCGACAATGCCGAGTTCCTGATACGGGTAACCGAAAACAAGCGCGCCGACAAAGCTGCCTTTAAAGACGGAGCTGAACAGCGAGCCGGCGGAATCCCCATTGTTGTCGGCCCTGGCGGTTTCTTCCGCGATCGAGCCAGGCTCGTGGCGTTTTCCGCCCATGGCCAGCAGGCCGTCCCCGGGCAGGGAGGCCCCAAAAACCGTTTCTTCAGCCGAAAGAACAAAAGGGCGCGCTTTGTCCGCATCGCCGCGCCACTCCTGATGGCCGGCCCCGGGCCCCGCCAGGGCCGGAGCCGGGCCAGCGTGAAACAACAACGCGCATGCCAGGGCAAGCGCCCTTGCCGCCGGTATGATGCCGGAGCCGGATATAACGGCGCGCATAATCGACTCCTTATCATGTATCATGAAGGACGGGAAATTCAAGCGGCCTGGCCGGAATTTTCGCGGAAACATCGCTTCAGGAAGTTCTTGACGTGGGCGCGGCGCTTGTCCAACACGCGCGCTTCCGGCAAAAGCCGGATTAGCATACTAAAAAAACCGGATCTTGCAAAGCCGCCTTTTTTCCGCCGCCTGTGCCCCGAAAGACTGCCCCTATTCCTGCTTTTCCGTCAGATAGGCCCAATAGCGCCGGGGCATGCAGCGCCGTTGCAGGGCCGGGTTCAAACGTTCTTTGATGGTCATGGCCTTGAAGTAGCTTTTCCACAATTCCTGAAAAAGTTTTTCATCCTCGGCCAGCAGGGCGTCCTGAAGCTTGCCGTCGCGCAGGCTGTCCGGGTTCAGGGTCACGTCCTGAAAGGCCTTGCCGTTAAAAAACGCGCCGTAGCCCCTGGCCGCGTCATAGAGAATCCACTGCTGGCGGCCGAACCGATCGGCAAAGTGCGGCAGCATCAGGGGCAGGATGTTATATTTCGGCGACAGGGCGGCAAAGTACAGGCCTTCCGCCGTCTTCTGAAAACGGGCGAAGCCGAGCAGCAGGTGGCGCTCGCGGCTGACCTGTTCCGCCAGCCGGCTGACGGCAAACACGTCACTGTCGGCATAGTCCAGGTCCACCGGGCCGGAGGAGTCGAATACCTTGCGCATGTAGCGGAACAGCAGCAGATCGCTACCGGGCTGTTCCGACATCCAGGCCAGCATCAGGGCGCTGCCGGCCCGGCGCGTCAGGCGTTTTCGCAAGCCCCGGAACACACGGCCGGATTTGTCCGGGCCGGTGATCACCGTGTGGGCCCGCGTGGTCAGCAGGGGCGGCACATCGTCCAAGGCCAGGAGGACGTCGGGAAAATTCTTGTCCCGGTAAGCGTCGAACACCGCGCTCAGCAGGCCGTCAAAGCTTTTGTCGTAGTAGAAAACATTCATGGCGTCCCTGTGCAGCCAAGGTAAATTGATTTTGATTTGTCCAAGAGTATAGATTGCCTCCGGCGGCCAAAGGGATTGAATCCCTTTGGAAACCCCATTTTGTGCGGCAGACTCAAGCCAATAGTTTTAACGTTAAACAGCCCCTGGACGGCCCGCCCTCACGAACCGATGGAAAACAGCGACAACTGGTACGGCCGTTTCAAGTCGTTACGCCGTCCGCACAGGGCGTTGCGGACGTTTTCCGGTCCGGCTTCCTGAATGCTCGGGGCATCCGCGTCCCGGCAGCTCAGAAAATATTTGGCCCGTTTCATCACCACGCCCATGCGCGTGAGATCCCGGGCCGTCAGCCGGCAATGCCGCCGCGCGGCCACAATGCGTTCCGCCGACTTCAGGCCGATGCCGGGCACGCGCAGAATTTGGGCGTAGTCGGCCCTGTTGACGTCCAGGGGAAAATATTCCGGATGGCGCAGGGCCCAGGCCAGCTTGGGATCGATTTCCTGGTCCAGGTCCGGGTGGCGGTCATCGGTAAGTTCGGCGGCGTCAAAGTAATACAGCCGCATCAGCCAGTCGGCCTGGTACAGCCGGTTTTCCCGCGTCAGGGGGACGGCGGTCAGGGCGGGCAGGCGCGTATCGTGGCCGTTGACCGGCACAAAACCGGAATAATACACCCGTTTCAGGGCGGGGCCGCTGTACAGCAGCGAGGACAGCTTCAGGATATCCCGGTCGCGCTCGTCGCTGGCCCCGATGATCATCTGCGTGCTCTGGCCGGCCGGGGCAAAGCGCGGGGCATGGCGGAATTTTCTGCGCGCCTCGAGATTTTCCAGCACCCCCTGCTGAATGTGGCGCATGGGCGCGTAAACGCTCTGGTGATCTTTTTCCGGGGCCAGGTGTTTCAAGTTGCGTTCCGAGGGAATTTCTATGTTCACGCTCAAGCGGTCGGCGTAAAGCCCGGCCCGGAGCACCAGTTCCCGGCTCGCGCCCGGGATGCTTTTCATGTGGATGTAGCCGTTGAACTTGTGGACCGTGCGCAAGAGCTGGACCACCCGGACCATGCGCTCCATGGTGTGATCCGGGCTGCCTACCACGGCCGAGCTTAAAAACAGGCCTTCAATGTAGTTGCGGCGGTAAAATTCAAGGGTCAGCTCCACCAACTCGCGCACCGTGAACGAGGCGCGCGGAAAGTCGTTGCTCCGGCGGTTCACGCAGTAGGCGCAATCGTACAGGCAGTGGTTGGTGTAAAGAATTTTCAGCAGGGACACGCAGCGGCCGTCGTCGGTAAAGGAATGGCAGATGCCGGCCGAGGCGGCGCTGCCTATGCCGCCCGGCACGTTGCGCCTGCTGGTGCCGCTGGAGGAGCAGGACACGTCGTACTTGGCTGATTCCGCCAGAATGCGGAGCTTGGCGAGGATGCTTTCGTTCATGTCGGGAACCCGCTGTTGCCACATACACTCCGGGCAAGGAGCGCATGCGGTGTTTATATTTATAAACTAATTAGCGTAACTTCCGGCAAAGGTCAATATCCGCAACGCGCCGAAGAGAACGCATTGCGTAAAAATGCGGAAAAAAATTCTTTCCGTTGCCCACGGACGCATTTATCCGTATTGTGCCGTGCAGAAAAACGATCAAAAAATACCACATCCTGCCCCTTGCATCCGAGGAAACCGTGCCTGCCGCGGCTCTATTTGTTGTTGAGGCTTTTTCTTTTGCCCTTTTCCGGCCGAGACCGCTTTGGCGGCGTCTTGCGTCGTTTCTGCCGGCGTTTTTCTGTTTACTGGCGCTTCTGTCGCCCTGTCCGTCCAGGGCCGAGGAAGATACGGCGCCGGCCACGGCCGGGGCGGAAGAGAGCAAAAAACGCAGTTTTTCCACCGGCACGGATTTTTTTGACGATGCGGCCTTGAGCGGCGGGGTGTACTACTTCCAGCGGGATCGCCGGCGGTACGACATGGCCCAGGACACGTACGCCACCAACCTCGAACACACCACGCTTCAGGGCAATGTGGATTTCAGCTCCGGCTTTCTGGGGGGCATTGTCGGCCTTGATTTCGCCGTGTTCGGTTCCATGGACGTCCACAACAACGGCGCCGTGGATCACGAGATGAACTTCGTGCCCTGGAGCGACCCCTGGCACATGGACTGGAGCAAAACCAAAACCAGGGACGGCGTTTCCATCTACAAGGCCGCCGTCAAGACCAAAACCGGCCCGGTATGGGCCAAGGCGGGCTATTTTCAGCCCGCGGGGCCGGGCGTGCTTGGCGTGAACTGGTCGATCATGCCGGGAACTTACCGGGGCGTGAACATGGGCGCGGATTTCGGCCGCCTGTCCGTGGCCCTGGCCTGGGCCGACGAATACAAGGCCCCCTGGTACGAAAACACCAACGCCTTTCGCAAAAACGACGGCCAGAGCCGCGTGCCCTGGCTCTGGAGCGCGGGCGCGCGCTACGATTTCGAAAACGGCCTCAATCTGGAGACGGCTTATGGGGAATCCAAGGATCACCTGAAAAACGCCCACTTCAAAAGCCGCTACGAGAAAGATTTCGCCTCGGGCAAGGGCAAGCGCAAACTGACCCTGGGCTACCACCTATACGCCATGGACGACAGCGACGACTCCGACGCCAGCGTCAACGACAACTTTGCCGGCATCGCCACCCAGCATTACCTGTTCGGCCATTTTGAAACGGATCTCTGGACCGTGAAGCTGGAGGGCACCTACACCCGCGCTCCGATAGACAGCCCCTATCAGGTGGGCTACTTCGCCTACCGGCTCACGGACAGAAACGGCAGTTCCAAAGGCGCGTACGAAGCCTGGTGGGACGCGCGCTCCGACTGGAACGCCCACAACGAAATGGCCGCGTACCTTGGCCTGGAGCGCCGCCTGGACGATCTGCTGCCCCTGCCCGGGTTCTCGGTCGGGCTGGGCGCGGCCATGGGCTGGGACGGCGAAGCCTACGGCCATTCGGAACACCTGAAAGAATGGGCCTTCAATTTTGACGTGGGCTACACCAAGCCGGACGCGCCCTTCAAAGGGGCCTTTGTCAAAGTGCATTATACGGAGTACAAGAACGGGTCTTCCCAGCCAAGCTGGGCCACCTATAAAAACGCCTTTCAGGACGAGCACGATCTGAAAATCTTCGCGGGCGTTCCCTTTGATCTCTGAACGCCGCCCGGACGCGCCGGGACAAATTCATTTTGATTTGCCAAGAGCTTTATCGCCTCCGGCGACCAAAGGGGGCCGGGGGCACAGGCTCTGTGTGCCCCCCTTTGGAAACCCCATTGTGTTGGCCAAACCATATGATGGGTAAACTCAAAAAGTACTCTGCGTAAACCGCAATTATGCCGCATTGATATGGGAGAAATCTATGTCGCTCAGCTACCGTGAAATGGAAGACCTTCTGATGAAGGAACTGCGCCTGTATCATCACCCCATTGCCGTCACCTGGCTGTTTACCGACGACGACGTGGAAAACTTCAAAAACAAAACCGCCCACGTAACGCCGGTAAAGCCCCTCACTTACTGTCAGTGGGAAATTGCCGCCCGCATGCAGGCAAAGACCGTTGTCGGCGGCAAGGAGGATCTGGGCTGCTCCAACGCCAGAGTGAGCTTCGGCTGGAAAGACATTGACGATACCGAGATAAAAAGCCAGGCCAAATACTGCGTCGATCTTGCCCAGGCCGAGCGCTTTTTACGTTCAAAACCGCGCATGCCCATGGATTCCCTCAAGGCCGTGGCAGTGGGGCCCCTCGGCAAGGCCGCGATCAAGCCGCACGTTGTGCATTTTTATTGCGACAACATGCAATCCTACCACCTGGCCGTGGATTACATGGCGGCCACGGACACCCACCCCCTGCGGCCCATGGTGAGCATGAGTTCCTCGGCCTGCGGCGGCACGGTGTTCTGCTGGCAGGAAAAAACCTTCAATCTTTGCCCGTGCTGCTCCGGCAGCTACAATGCCGGCAAAACCGAACGGGGCGAGGTCAATGCTTTTATTCCCGGCGATCATCTGGAAGCCACGGTCGACCGGCTGGCGCGACGCCTTGGCAAAACCGGGTCCGCATCCCTCACCCGGCCGGGAGATCCCTTCCCCGGCGCCGACATTTGCAAGAACTGCCCGTTGATACTCTTTAAAAAAGGAGAAGACGGCGGCGTTTGCGAGAACTGCGACAAATGTTGATTCCCGCCCGAATTGCCCGCCAATCCCGCACTTGCCATAAACGGCAAGGTATGATTATGCTGCTGGCGATAACGGCCCGTGCATGTTGGCAATAGAAGCCGTCGCGTGCGCAACGTTTCGTGTCCGTCGTAACCCCCATTTTCGGATCAGCCCATGCCAAAAGACGATATCAGCAAGCCGCGCAAAGCCCCGGCCCCGACTCTTGCGATAGATGACGCCGATGATGAAGTCATTGATCTTCTCGAAGTCGTCAAGCCCGGACGCAGGGTAAAGCAGGACGCCGACAACGATGATAGAGACTTTGGCGCGGATCTCGACGCCATGCTCGACGGCCTTTCGGAAGCCGGCGAGAACTCCTCCTCGCCGCATATATCCGATGAGCCGGCGCCGTTTCCGGATCCGACCCCGGTGGATCACAAGGTGGACCACAACGAAACCCTCGATCTGCCCGGCATGGACGACCTCGACGGTCTGCTGAAGTCCCTTGGCGATTCCGGCGCGGGCGACGACGCGGAACAGGAAGCGGATATCCCGGATATCGACTCCGCCGATCTGGACATGCCGGACCTGGACGCCCTGCCGGTTCCTCCGGCCGCATCCCCAAAAACCGCCGCCCCGGTTCCGCCCCCGGCGGCCGAAAAAAAACCCGCCGCCAAAGCGGCCCCTCCGGCCTCGGACGACGATGACCTGCTCGCCTCCCTGCTGGCGGATACGCGGCCGCCAGCCGAAAAAATCGGCAAACCAGCGTCCGCCCCCGCCCCGGACCCGGACGACGATCTTTTTGCCGAACTCGACCTCGCCCTTGGCGCGGACGACAAAGCCGATTCTTTCTCCCTTGACGACGATCTCCTTGCCGCCGCCGAACATGGGCAACCCGCCGCCCCCGACATTGACGACCTGAACCTGGATGCCCTCGCCGACCTTGATTCGGAGCTTTCCGGCAGCGGTGAACCGGCCCTTGATGACGATGCCGCCATTGCCGCCGCGCTGGAAGCGTTCGCGGACAAAAAGGCAGCCCTTGATTCCGCCGCTCCCGCCGCTGCCATGCCGGCCCCTGACCTTTCGGACCTTCCGGATCTGGACGATCTGCCGCCCCTGGAAAGCGGGGAGCATGCGCCGGGGCCGGAGACGTTCGATTTCCCCGATCCTGACGCGTTCGAGGAACTTGCCGCCGCGCCTGCGCCGGCCGCCGCGCTCGCGGCCGACGATGACGACGGCCTGGATCTCGAAGACAGAGACCCGACTTTGCCGGAAACGGCCGCAAGCGAGCCCGAGGAGCAACTTCAGCCCGAACCGGATCAGACGGCGGCTCCGTCGCCGGTCAACGGGGAAGCATCTTCTTCGCGCTTTGACGAGGTGGATTTGAACGAACTGGACGCGCTGCTGGACGACATGCTGGCCACGGCCCCGGTTTCGGGTCCCGGCCCGGCGTCCGCCGCCGCGGCCAACGGACAACCCGCCAACGGACAACCCGCGCCGGATTCCCCCACGGGGCCGCGACCCGCCGATGCCTACATGCCCGGATCAGCCGCCACGGCAATGCAGCCGGATGTGGCGGAGGCCATGCGGGATCACCTGGAAGGCCAGGAGCACGCCATGCAGGAAATGCGGGTTCAACTGGCCGGCCAGGACGCCGCCCTCAAGGAACAAGGGGACAAGATCCAGGGATTGCAGGATGAATTTGCCGCGCTGTCAACCGGACTGGGAGAACAGCGGGAACAGTGCGCCGGCTGCGAAGCAGAGGTGCGGGATTTGGCGCAACGCCTGGCCGAATGCGGCGACAGGCTGCAAACTCTTGAGCAGCAAGGAAACGACGCGCCGGAGGAAACGCCGGCCGAAGCGCCGGCCCAAGACGAAGACCGACTGGCCGAATACAGCGCCGAAGTCCAGGAACTGGTGCAGCGCTTTTCCAACTCCAGCGACAAGGTGCAAAGCCTGGAAAACACCCTGTCCGAGCATGTGGCGGAAATGCAGGATCTGGTGCAACGCTTCTCCGCCTCCTGCGATCAGATCCAGGCGCTGGAACAACGCCTGGATACCCTTGCCGCCGCTCCGGGCAACGCCGGCCCGGCCGCGCAGGAAACGGCGGAACCGGACGCCCTCAATGACAGAATCCAACAACTGGAAGACCAACTGGTCGAACAGAACGCCAGATGCCAGGTCCTGGAAACACAGGTCGCGGATTTGCTCGCCAACATGGACAAGCTCGCCGCCGAAACCGCGGCCAGAGTGATCCGCGAAGAGCTGGCCGCTCTGATGGAGTCAATGGCGTAGAGCCATCGCCAGAGCGGATTTATTTTGAAGTTGCCCAAGTGCAGTATTGCCTCCGGCGGCCAAAGGGGGCCGGGGGCACAGGCTCTGTGTGCCCCCCCCTTTGGAAACCCCATTCTATAGGTCAGGCTCGGCGAGTCGCTGGCATTATAAATAGAACATGTAAAAGGCTCCGGCAGCGATTTTCGCCGCCGGAGCCTTTTACATGTTTTCAGGGCAGCAAGCCTCAGATCTTAGCCGCCACCAGATCGCCCATCTTCACGCAGCCGATCACGTCGCCCCTGCGGCCGGCCGCGGCGATGTCGCCGGTGCGCCAGCCTTCGCGCAGCACGTCGCGCACGGCCTTTTCCACCGCGTCGGCGGCTTCGGCCATGCCCAGGGTCAGGCGCAGCATCATGCCCACGGACAGAATGGTGGCCAGAGGGTTGGCCTTGTCCTGACCGGCAATGTCCGGAGCGGAACCGTGCACCGGCTCGTACAGGCCCACGCCGCCCTCGTCGGCCGTGCCGCTTAAGGAGGCCGAAGGCAGCATGCCCAGGGAACCGGCCACGGCCGCGGATTCGTCCGACAAAATGTCGCCGAAGATATTGCCCGTCACAATCACGTCAAACTGGCCGGGGTTCAGAATAAGCTGCATGGCGCAGTTGTCCACGTACATGTGCGACAACTGCACGTCGCTAAAGTCCCTGTGCACTTCTTCAACCACGGCCCGCCACAGACGGCCCACCACAAGCACGTTGGCCTTGTCCACCGAGCACAGGCGCTTGCCGCGCTTGCGGGCCGCGTCAAAAGCCACGCGGGCGATACGGCGGATTTCTTCTTCGTTGTAAATCATGTTGTTGAACGCATAGCGCAGGCCGCCGCGCACTTCTTCCCCGGCCGGCTGACCAAAGTACACGTCGCCGGTCAGTTCGCGCACCACCAGAATATCCACGCCCTTTTCCACCAGATCCGGCCGCAGGCAGGACAGCGAGGCCAGTTCAGGAAAAACCGTGGACGGCCGCAGATTGGCGAACAGTCCCAGCTCCTTGCGGATGCCCAGCAGCCCGGCCTCGGGCCGGACGTTGTTCGGCAGCTTGTCCCACTTGGGGCCGCCCACCGCGCCCAGAATCACGGCGTCGGCCTTTTTGCAGGCAGCCACCGTGGCCGCCGGCAGCGGCCCGCCCGTGGCGTCAATGGCCGCCCCGCCCATCAGGGCTTCCTCGGTGCTGAACGTAACGCCGAAACGCTTCTCGACAGCCCGCAGAATCTTCACCGCCTGGGCCACAACCTCGGGCCCAATGCCGTCACCCGGCAGCAGCACAATATGCTTGTTCATGGATCGTCCTTTTTGAAATGAAGTTTATTTGCTCAGAGTGGGGGGGGGGGGGGGGGGGGGGGGGGGGGGGGGGGGGGGGGGGGGGGGGGGGGGGGGGGGGGGGGGGGGGGGGGGGTG
>JAVBOI010000088.1:0-16290 GCA_031550695.1 Desulfovibrio sp.
AGCGCCGGCCGCCATCATGGCCGCTGGATTGATTGCCTTGACGGCCCGGAATCCGTTCAGGCCGATATTGACTCCATGCTCGCCTCAAGCCCGACAGCAAAGGAAACCGGCATTCCGGCGGAGGAATGGGCCGTCCATGACCATGAATTTGAGGGCGTGACTATCAGCGAGCATTGCACAGACATTGAAAAGCTCTGTGCCCTGGCCGAAGCCATAGAAGAACACGGGGAAACCTTCGCGGCCTTCTGGGATTACCGCTTTTCATACGGCAGCAGCGACGTGGCCGAAGCTGTTGAAGCGTTTGAGGACGCCTATCAAGGCACGTTCCCCTCTCTGCAAGATTGGGCGGAGGACTACGCCGAAAACTCCGGGCTGCTCGACGGTATGCCCCAACACATCCGCTCCTACTTCGATTTTGAAAGGTTTTCCCGTGACTGCGAAATCAACGGGGATATTTGGTCTCACGATGTTTCTGACGGCGTGGCCGTGTTCCACAACTGATAGGGGGACACTACCATGAAAACACCCTTTCAAGAAATCATGCGCGGCTATCACCTCCGCATTATGGACCTCAACAAGCGCGGCACACCCGAGCCCGGCTTTATCACCCTCGTTCCCCTGACGGCGGAGCAGTATGAGCGCATCAGGGCGGCGCAAGGGTCTGGACCGTTCGGGCACAGGCACTTTGTTTGTGAAGCTGTCGCACCTCAGACTGAGGAAGAGAGGTAAACATCATGACCACCACCACCCAAAACAACCGCCGCTCCGAGCGCTTCTACACCCCGGACGGCTCCCCCAAACACATCCGCTGCTTTGAATACAAGGGCAAAGACGCCCCGGCCGACCGCTTTACCGTCATCTACACCCGCGCCGACAGGGCCGGCTGCCGCCCTGGATACGCCTATTACATCAGCATGTCGGAAAACCCTTACCACGCCTTGGGCATCGGCCAGCACGGCGAGTGCGAGTTGCGACACTTCAAGCCAACCCACGGCACCCGCATCAGCTTCCACGACCTGCCCCCGGATTGTCAGCGCGTTGTGGAGCGGGATTATGACGAGATGTGGAACATCAATTGAAATTTTATGCTTACCACAAATAAAGACCCCGTCAGGCTTGGCTTGTCGGGGTCTTCCCATAAAGGACGCAACCATGATGCTGTTACACGATACCGTCACCACCGCCCAAGGCATGAAGTACCGCCGTCACGGGACACATATCGAAAAGGCATACCACACAGCCGATGCCCCGGACGTTGAAAAATGGGGGTGGGAACGTGAGGAAAATATCCCGATAAACGTGGCCCGGTTCCTGCTCACAGACTTTACCATATCCCAGGATTGCCCGCTGATCACCGCAAACGACTTCGGCGTGTATGACATGGCCCTTGGCGCGGTTCGCTGCCTTCTCTGGCTGGAAAGCGACAACCCCGACGAACGCGACGATTACAGCCTGGAAGACAACGGCTGTACGATCCAGACCCTTGATAAGGAAGACTGGCATAAGCTGTACGCCGAGTGTGCCACGTTCCTGCAAACCTGCCAGGATTATGGCGTGGGGGCGCTGGAGGCGGACCGGGGGCAGATAGGGCATGACTTCATCCTCACCCGCAACGGCCACGGCACGGGCTTCTGGGATCGTGAGGAGCTTTACGGACGGGATTACTTGTTTCTTTCGTTTCTGGCGAGCCGGTATCCAGAGGTGAGCGGGCAGAGGGAGGGGAGTCAGTGGTCAATCTTTGGGCTCACAGAGACTTAGAGCAATTAACGCTTGAAAGAGTCGCTTAACGGCGGGCAAAGCCCGCCTACGCCTCTTTCGCGGCAAGGATTTGAGGACAAATTCTTGCAGAGCAATTCACTCATTTCATTCGTGAATTGCTCTAGCCCACAAAGCACCCTCAAATAAAACCAAATAAAAATGATGGGAATTTCACCAGTGAACCCACACCTTTGAAAAAGCACCCGCCCATAACCATAAGCCTTACAAGGCAAAGCATTTCCGCTCGTTGCCTTGCTTTACCCCCGGCCTCGGTTTATAAAAAGCAACTTATTTTTCAGATGGAAAGTCTCATAGGAAACTTAGAAACACAGAAAAGAAAGAAGAAAGGAAAAGGACGACGAAGTATGGGCCGATCGGCTATTGAAGCGGTGTTGTATTTGGCGAAACTATTTCACATTGTAGAAGATTTCGCCACTGAGACGAATAAATGCTTGCGGCCAATATTTGCCTATTGTAAAGAAGATGACTTTCGGTATATAAAATTACACGAAATTGTTATCATCATTCAACCGAGAGGATGGGCAAAACATCATGCAAATAAACGAGTTAGCGATGGCGCTCAAAATCCTTAGAAGTGCCGGGGAAGGGTTGGAGGTTGATATGACCCTGTCCCTGGCTTATGTATTTCTTCATGTCGCGCAGCGGCCCGGCGTACCTCAAAGGGAACTAGAAACCCTCACAGGCCTTTTACGCCCCAACCTTTCACGTATCGTGCAGACGTTGGGGGAGGGCCGGAAACGTGAGGGAAAACGCGCCGATGGGCTCAAGCTGGTGAAGGTCGTACCAAGCCAATCTGACTTCCGGGCGAATGATGTATACTTGACGGAAAGAGGTGAGAAAATCCTTAAGAATATTAAGGAAATTTGAAGCGTGTAGAGTAATCCCGCTTCACCATTTTGTAAGGCTTTGTCAGTTTGGCAAAGCCTTTTTTATTGGGAGAGAACGCCATGGCGACACTTCATTATAAAGAGACAACCATAGCAAAGGGCATCCGAAAGCGGGAGAACCGGAAGGGCGATGTTAGTTACCTGATTGACGTTACAGTCAACGGGAAGCGCCGAACCACCACTGTCAAAGGGACTGAAGCTGATGCTTATGAGAAACGTGCGCTACTCCTCTCCAATATGCACATCGCAGAAAGGGGAAATTCCCAGGAAGCACTTAAAACGGCCGTCAAAGGTGGCTGGACCCTGAAAAAAGCCTTTGACCGCGCCCTCACCCTCTGCTGGCGTGGGCTTCCCTCTGAGGACACAAACACGATCAACAGTAATGCTGCCCTGAAATTTTTTGGTGAGCACCGCTTGGTCGCCACCATGACCCAGGAGGATATTGACGACTACCTGGAACACCTCATAGCGGCCCGCAATGCAGACGGGACGATAAATCGCAAGATGTCCGCTTTGTCCACCATTTTGAGGCTGGCCCATGACCGGGGGCACCTCACCACCATGCCGAAGCTGCCCCGGCGCAAGGAAGAGGCCGGGCGCATCCGCTTTCTCACTGAAGAGGAGGAGAAGGTAACTCTCAAATGGTTCCACCACTTTGACAAGCCGGATCACGCCCTGGCTGTGATTGTCCTCATAGACACCGGCTTCCGGCCGAGTGAACTCTGGCGACTGACGGCGGACAACGTTGATCTCAGAGCGAATACCATCACCCTCTGGAAAACGAAGAATGACAAGCCGCGCACCATTCCCATGACTCAACGGGTCCGGGCCATCATTGAGCACCGTTGCGGACTTCACCCCACCGGACAGCTATGGCCCGGCGCTGACAAGGCCTGGATGCGTCAGCCGTGGGAAAACGTCCGTAAGGCTATGAATATGGTGGAAGACCCGGACTTCGTTGTCTACATGCTGCGTCACACATGCTGCTCCCGCCTGATCCAACGGGGCGTTCCTCTGGCTATCGTCAAGGAGTGGATGGGGCATAAATCCATCACCACAACTATGCGGTACGCCCACCTTGCGCCGACAGATTTATATTCGGCAGTGGGGGTACTGGAGGGGGGAAATTCGGCTCGGTGGTCCAACCTCATACCTGAGCATCATACCAAAAAAACCAATCAACAGAGGGGAAAACCCGATTCCGCAACTGCTCCGCAACTGGTTGCAGAATAGCCCAGATATCCCCACCATTCCTTTCTGCTATCGGCCTCCTCAAAACCTCGAAGACCATTCTGTAAGTTAGGCTTTACACCTGCCGCATTCATTGTCCCCTGGAGAACGTCCACTTTGAGGGGGTAGTGCGTTACGCGCGTGAGGGTTCGAGTCCCTCCCTCGGCACCAGGTTAAATATCAACAGGTTAGCGAGAAGATATTCTTCGCTAACCTGTTTGTTTTTCCTCCTGTTGGGGAAACTGTCCCCCGTGTGTCCCCCGCCTGTGTAGTCCTCCCAAATTCGCCTCTTCCCACCTGGTCTGCATTCGTCTGTGCGCCCCCGCTTCCTTTCGATCAAGGCACAGCACTCGCATCCCTCGCGACCCGCCGTTCGGGAGAGCGGGGGCGCCTCCTGCATCCCGTGCGCCAGCGCGGGAGGTTTTTGGCTACTTCGCTCTCCCCCCGCTTGCTGCCGAGCTTACCCGACTTGCCGAGCCCACCCCGCGCGCCGCCGTGCGCGGCTGCCCGGGGTGCCGACGCCGATACGTCCACGAAAAACGACTGCCGGGCCGAGGCATAGATATGGCCGATAGATCCAAGTCTCGTCCCCCATCTGCCGGTAAACCGATGAGTGGCCGAGACAGACCGTCAGATCCCGGTTTCTGTCCAGAGCTTTCAGGTCTGCTTTGCGCATGGGCAGAGGGTTGGGGGCTGGACGGAATCCACGCGGGCGAACAGAAATTTCCACATCACGGACAGGCGTTTGCCGCCGGCGAGCATTTCCGTGGGCGTCTGGTTGCGGAACTCCCCATTCGCATAGTTTGGCGAGGCCTTCACGCGCTCCAGCCGCTCGCCGCCGGGCAGTTTGCCGAACCTGGGGAGCAGGCGGGAATCATCGCCGCCGCGCCGGATATCGCCATTGCTATCACCAACCAGTGTAGCAAACGTTTTTCATATGATGCGGAATGGTCACAAACCGCCTCCTTTCCCGCGCTGAAGTTTGGCAACGCCCGCCGCTGGTCCTTCCGGGGCTTTCATGCTACCATGGGAACCGGAAAACATCCGAGGAGTCCTTCTGTGAGTATCTTTGTACAACGACCCATTCCCGCCACCATCGGCGTGGTCTTCAAGGACGGGCGCGTGCTTTTGGTCCGGCGCGCCAACCCGCCGGATGCCGGCCAATGGGGCTTTCCCGGCGGAAAAATCAACTGGGGCGAAACAATAGAAACGGCCGCCGTGCGCGAAATTTTCGAGGAAACCGGCATAACCGCCAAAGCGAAGCGGGTTTTCACGGCTGTCGATTGCTTTGATATCCGGAAACGTAATCGCCTGGAGCAGCACTTTATCCTGCTGGCGGTTCTGTGCGAATGGGTATCCGGCGAACCGGCGGGAAGCGACGACGCCCTGGAAGCCGGGTGGTTTTCCGAAGAGGCGTGGGCGCAGGCGAGTCTGGCCCTCAGCCTGAACGTGCCCGAGGTGATCCGGATGGCCCGGCGGATAGCGGCCGAGGAATCCGCCGGGAACTCGTAATCACGCCGTTCGCGCCTTTGCTATTCAACGCAGATGATGTCGCTGTTCCCGGTGGTGGAAAGGCAGTCCGCGCCGCTTTCGGTGATTTCCCAGGTGTTTTCCACACCCACCATGCCCACGCCGGGCAGCCCGATTTTCGGCTCCATGGCAAGGGTCATGCCGGCTTGCAGCGGCTTGTCGAAACGCCTGGCCAGCACGGGCCATTCATCTATGCACAGGCCGATGCCGTGGCCCAGAAAGGGCACCTTGCCGGCGCCAAGGCCCATAAAGCCCTCGGCAAAGCCGGCCTTGTCCGCCATGTCCAGGGCCATAGCGTAGAGTTCCGAAGGAATGGCGCCGGGCTTCAGCCTGTCCCCGACAACGGCCTCTATCTCGCGGCAGACGTCGTAGGCTTTTTTCACCCTGGGCGGTATGGACTGAGGACTGCCGGCGAAAAAGGTCTGGGTCTTGTCGGAGTTATAGCCCTGGTAGCAGAAGCCGGCGTCATGCGTCAGCAGGCTGTCAAGGGTCCAGATGGTGTTGGAGCAGCCGAGAAAGGGCGCGGCCGGGTGCAGACCTTTGCAGCCAAGCGCCCCGTTGTAAAAGGTTGGAAAGTTGCCGTCCTCGCCCACGCTGATATGCCCGAGAACGATTTCCTCCCCGTAGTTGTGCATGCGGGTCAGGCCGCAACTGCCCAGCGAGAAAAACACCTCAATGGTCAGCTGGGCGATTTCCATCTCCGACATGCCGGGGCTCATTCTGCGCGGCAGTTCCTCTTCCACGGCTTTGGCGTGGCCGGCTCCGGCCCGGCGCATTTTTTCCAGCTCCCAGGGCGTCTTGACGGCGCGCAACTGGGAAAGCACCGTGTCGGCTTCGGAAAAGACGGTGTCCGTCAACTTGCTTCTCAGGTTGTCCGCCAGGGCCCAGGGCAGGCTGGACTGCTCCGCGGCCACGGAACCGGAAAGCGGCACGCCGTGGTCGGCCGCCAAGCCGGCCAGGTCGCCAAAGGAGCGGAAAGGGGCAATGGCGATATGCGGGCTTTCCAGGCGGGCGCGCTCAAAGCCTTTACGCACCATCAGCAGAGGTTCCCCTTCCAGAGGCAGCCAGAACACCCCGAAGCCCATGGTGCCGGTAAAATAATAAATGGATATCCGGCTGAAAGTCAGCAGGCCGCGGGCTCCGGGCTTCAGTTCGGCCAGCAGTTGGCGGCCGCGGGCGTAACGTCGCTGGAGTTCCTCCAGGGGGATGGTTTCCACAGGTATATGCATGGCGTCTGTTCCTTGTAATCAGCGTGATGGATGAAGCGGGCAAGCGGCGCGCCGGCTGAAATTGCCAAGGCGCGGCGATCTTGCTATGCACGAAAAACAGGGTGGCCGCGCAAGCTGGCGACATTGCCGCCGGCCGGCCCGCGCTTTGCCGGACGTTCTTCTTTTGCCATAAACTCCGCCGTCTGTATAGCCTGGGCGTAGGACGGCCGCCCCCAAGGAACGGCCCGCCATGAATGAGATGGGAAAAATCCTGCTTGTGGACGATGACGACCAACTACGCGGCAGTTTCTATAACCTGCTGAGCGCGGAAGGCTACAGCGTGCGGGCCGCGTCGTCGGGCGAAGCCGCCCTGGCCATGGCCGACGAGGAACTGCCCGAGGCCGTGATCATGGATGTGCGCATGCCGGGTCTGGACGGCTTGAGCACCCTGCGTCTTTTGCGCGAGCGCGAGCCCCGTTTGCCGGTGATCATCATGACCGCCTACAGCACCACGGATTCCGCCATTGAAGCCACCAAACTCGGGGCTTTTGACTACATACTCAAGCCCTTTGAAATTCCCGACGTGCTCGAGCTTCTGGCCAAGGCCATCCAGGCCGGCCGGGTCATGCGCGAACGGGTCGTCTTAAGCGGTTCGGCCCAAGATGCGGAGGACGAAAAGGCCGACGACGCGGAAGCCCTGATCGGGGTCAGCCGGGCCATGCACGAAATTTACAAGGCCATTGGCCGGGTGGCCCCCACGGACGCCCTGGTGCTGCTGCGCGGCGAATCGGGCACGGGCAAGGAACTGGCCGCGCGGGCCGTCTACCAGTATAGCGCGCGCAGCGCCCAGCCTTTTTCCATCGTCAACTGCGTGGCCATTCCCGACACCCTGCTGGAAAGCGAGCTGTTCGGCTACGAGCGCGGCGCTTTCACCGGCGCCTTCGTCCGGCGTATCGGCAAAATCGAACAGGCCGGCGGCGGCACGGTTTTTCTGGACGAAATAGGCGACATGCCCCTGAGCATACAGGCCAAGTTACTGCGCCTGCTGCAGGAGAACCAGATCGAGCGCCTGGGCGGGCGCGAGCCCATCAGCGTGGACGTGCGCATCATTGCCGCCACCAACCGGGATCTGGAAGAAGCCGTGGCTTCCGGCCGCTTTCGCGAGGATCTCTATTACCGGCTCAACGTCGTCTCCCTGCACCTGCCGCCCCTGCGCGAGCGCCGGGAAGACATACCGCACCTGGTCCGCCATTTTATCGCCCGCCTGAGCCGGGAAATGGACAGCCCGGCCCCGGATCTGACCCCGGAAGCCATGAAGCGCCTGTCGGCCCACAACTGGCCGGGCAACGTGCGCGAGCTGAAAAACCTGATCCGGAAAATCCTCATCTTTAACCAGGGCAGCGCCATTTCGGCCGAGGACGTGCGCCGGTCCCTGAATTCCGGCGGGGCCCAGAACCAGGAAGCCGTTCACAACCGGGAAGGGCTCCGGGGCGGTAAGGGCCTGGACGGTCCGGCCCTTACCGCCCACATTCGCCGGATGCTGGAGCAAAAATCGGGCGAAAAGGTCTTTGACGCCCTTATGGATGAAATGGGCGGCCAGGTCATTCGCGAGGCCCTGGCCCTGTGCGCCGGCAACCGTTCCCGGGCCGCCCGCATGCTTGGCCTTACCCGCCCCACCCTGTTGGCGAAAATCGAAAAATATCGGTTGTGATGATTTGGGCAAGGCAATTTTGGAGTTGGCCAAGAGTCGTATTGCCTCCGGTCGCGGACACAGGCCCTGTGCGGCCAAAGGGGGTCGGGGACACAGGTTCTGTGTGGACCCCTTTGGAAACCCCCCGTTTAATTGGGGTCAAGGGGGTGTGCCCCCTTGCGGGGCGTGGGGTGGGGCACAGAGCCTGTGTCCCCCGACCCCGCTTCGACCAAGTTGGCTTCATCCCTTTTGACTTTTCGCTTGCCCCGGCGCGTTGCTTCTGGCAGAGACAAGCCATGCCGGACGGCGTTTTCGGATGCGCGAGGCTGCTCCGGCCTTGATTGCGAAGTATACTTGCGTCCTGGAGGACCAATGGATCACGAACTTTGTTTTTGCGGATCAGGTAAAGAATTTTCCGCCTGTTGCGAGCCGATTATTCAGGGCTCCGCCTTGGCCCGCACGCCGGAAGAACTGATGCGGGCGCGTTTTTCGGCCCACTGCCAGCAAAATTACGCTTTTCTGGTTGACTCGACCCATCCGGATCATCGCGGCGACGTCAGCGAGGATGAAATTTCTCAGTGGGCTTCCCATGTCACCTGGACCGACCTGGAAGTCCATGCGGCCGCGCCGGGCGAAACGGACGACCATGGCACGGTTTCGTTTACCGCGCATTTCTCCATCAAGGA
Source organism: Desulfovibrio sp. (assembly GCA_031550695.1). Taxonomy (GTDB): domain Bacteria; phylum Desulfobacterota; class Desulfovibrionia; order Desulfovibrionales; family Desulfovibrionaceae; genus Frigididesulfovibrio. Next base: position 9,011 of record JAVBOI010000088.1, read on the forward strand.
CACGCCCCAGGAATTGCGCGAGGACGCCACCTTTGCCCGGCTTGACGGCAAATGGTATTATGTGGACGGCCATGTGTACGGGCAGGATCCCTATGTGCGGGAACAGCCGCGCATCGGACGCAATGAGCCCTGTCCCTGCGGCAGCGGCAAGAAGTTCAAGAAGTGCTGCGGAAAATAAACCCCGTGTGACGCGGCAGCGTCAACAGTCCTGAGGCCTCCGGGCCGACAACCCGCCGGATGACGGGAGAAAGAGCATGTCCCACAAGGCCAGCAAGGCGATTCGTCGGTTCTGCCTGGATTGCCAGGGCGGGCACGTTCTTTCCGTGCGGGTCTGCGCGGACGCTGCTTGCGTTCTCTACCTCCTGCGCCATGGGGACGAGGCGGAAGAGGGGCGCGAGGGAACCGCATCTCCCGAGGGGAACGCAGCGTCCGAGGGGACCGCGCCGGCGCAACCGGAAGCCGACCGCCCGGTGCGGCGGATTCGGCTGTACTGCCTGGGCTGCGCCGGAAGCCGGCAGGACGTGCGCGACTGCGACGCCGGGCAGGACTGTGCCCTGTGGAGCTTTCGTTTCGGAGTTTCACCCGCCACTTTCAAACGGGTGGTTGTCCGGCGGCAGCGCTGGCGGACGGAGCTGACCTTGCCGGGCCTGCCGCGTTAGAGCAAATCAATTTTGAAATTGTCCAAAGAGTCGTATTGCCTCCGGCGGCCAAAGGGGTTGAACCCCTTTGGAAACCCCATCTTTCTTGACTATGTTGTATCTCTCGACGCACTGCCGGAGTCGTTCGGGCGCGAGCGTGGAGCACATGTCCCATAACTTTTCCCTCCTGAGGGTGGCATAGTATACACCATTACTCAAAGGGACTAAACACCTAGTAGCGTTTGCGTTGGGAGAAACCCTTGCCCAGAACCTGATGGGTGTTTTCAATGATCAGAAAAGCCTGAGGATCTTCCGCGTACACGAGTTCTTCCAGGCGCTTGAGTTGGATGTTGTATACAACCGTAAACAGCACCTCGCGCTCCTGGCGGGTAAAGGCCCCCTGGCCGTGCAGCACGGTGCAGCCCCGGCCCAGGTTGGTCATGACGCTCTGGGCGATTTTCTGGAAAGCCGGCGAGATGATGAACACCAGCTTGCGCTCGTCGAACATGCCCAGAAAATAGTTGGTCAGGCTGGCGGTCAGATAGGTGGTGATCATGGAGTAGAGCACGTTGTCCACCTTGATGATCGGCAAAGCGGCGGCGAACAGAAAGGCGTTGTAGACGATGCTGAAGCCGCCCACGCTGAAGTTATACTTCTGGTTCAAAATCAGGGAGACGATGTTCATGCCGCCGTCGCTGCCCAGGGAACGCATGGCAATGCCGGAACCGGCCCCGCAGAGAATGCCCACGGCCACGGCGGCCAGGGTCTTGTCGCTGATGCCGGCGTCAAAGGTCAGCAGTTGCGTGGCCACAGTGGTGACGGCAATGCAGTATATGGTGTAGAGCATGAAGCGCCGGCTGAGAAAAAACCAGCCCATGAACAGCACCGGCACGTTCAGAATGGCGTACCAGACGGCGGTGCTCAAGGTGTTGGTGCCGTAAACGATGAGCAGGGCCGTGCCGAACAGCCCCCCGGACACGAAACCGTGCGGCTGGGCTATGCACTTGAGGGCAAAGGCCGACAGCAGCCCGCCTATGGTGAGCAGGAACAGGTTCCAGGGCACACTTAAGGAAACGGAGCGCAGTTTTTCTTGCGACAGCATGGTTTCTCCGGAAAAACGATATGGGTCTGTTTCGCGAACGGCCTGAACCGCCGAACGCCTGCTCCGACGATATCTTGATTTGCCGTTTAAGCAACAGGTTTTTTTGCCAAAGCCCGCCGTCTGCCGACCCTTCCGCCGTTTTTGCCCGCCCGCCGCGGCAGAGGCAGCGTCGAATCCCGGCGGTCCTTGACTTTTCCGCAAAAGCGGGGTAACTCCCAGCCTCTTTGACACCGGCGTGGAACGCCCGGCGGACAACCGCGGACATCGCCTCCCTTTGGCGGCCGTCACTGCGCCGCCTTTCCCGTAATGCCAGCGGCGCGCGCCGTACAGGATCACCCAGCAGGACCGCTTATGTTCGACAGTCTTTCCGACAGACTCAGCGGCGTTTTCCGCAAATTCAGCGGACGCGCCCAGCTTAATGAAAGCAACATCCAGGAAGGCCTGGCCGAGGTGCGTCTGGCCCTGCTCGAGGCCGACGTCAACTTCAAGGTCGTGCGGGATTTCATGGAGCGCGTCCGCGAACGCTGCCTGGGCAGCGAAGTGGCGAAAAACCTGAATCCCGTCCAGCAGGTGGTGAAAATCGTCCACGAGGAGCTCACCGGGCTGCTCGGCGGCGAGGACGCCGGCCTGAACCTGTCCGGCAAGGCGCCGCATATCATCATGATGGTGGGCCTGCAGGGGTCGGGTAAAACCACCTCCACGGGCAAACTGGCCCACTGGCTGAGCGGGAAAAACCACAAGCCCTATTTCGTGCCCGCCGACGTATACCGCCCGGCGGCCATCGAGCAGTTGACCACGCTGGCCAACCAGCTCGGCATGCCCTGCTATCCCTCCACCACCCTCATGAATCCGGTGGACATCGCCGAGGCGGCCGTCAGGGAAGCCGTGGCCGCCGGCTGCGACGTGGTCCTTCTGGACACGGCCGGCCGTCTGCACATTGACGAAGCCCTGATGCAGGAGTTGGTGGGCATCAAGGCCAAAGTGGCCCCGGCGGAAATTCTGTTCGTGGCCGACGCCATGACCGGCCAGGACGCCGTGACCGTGGCCGAAGCCTTTAACGACGCCCTGGACATCACGGGCGTTGTGCTCACCAAGATGGACGGCGACGCGCGCGGCGGTGCGGCCTTGTCCATCAAGTCCGCCACGGGCAAGAGCGTCAAGTTCGTGGGCATGGGCGAACGAATTTCCGAACTTGAGCCCTTTATTCCGGATCGCGTGGCCGGCCGCATTCTGGGCATGGGCGACATGCTCACCCTGATTGAAAAGGCCCAGTCCACCATTGAGGCCGAGGAGGCCGAAGAGCTTGCCCGCAAGTTCCAGAAGGCGGAGTTCAACTTCGAGGACTTCCGCACCCAGATGCGGCGCATGAAAAAACTCGGCTCCCTGGAGGGCCTGCTCAAGCTTATTCCCGGCATGGGCGCCATCAGGCAGAAAATCGGCGACATGTCCGTGCCGGAAAAAGAAATGGGCCGGGTGGAGGCCATGATCAACTCCATGACCAAAAAGGAGCGCTTAAGCCCCGGCATCATTAACGCCAGCCGCAAGCAACGCATTGCCAGGGGCAGCGGCGTGACCGTGGCCCAGGTGAACCAGTTGCTCAAGCAGTTTGACACCATGCGCGGCATGATGCAGCGTCTCACGGGCGGGGGCGGCAAAATGCCCAAGGGCATGCCCGGCATGGGCGGCCGGATGCCGCGCCTCGGCGGCGCGGGGCTTTCGCCGGAAGCCATGGGCGGCCTGCCCGGCATGGGCATGCCGGGAATGGGCATGCCGGGCGCGGGCGGCGGAGCGGCTTTTTCCGACGAGGAACAAAAAAAGCTGCGCCAGAAACGCAAGGAAGAACGCAAGCGGAAAAAGAAAAGCCGCAAATAGCTTGGCCGGGAACGTCGTTCCCCTGGAACGCGCGGCTTTTTTACGGCATTTTTCAGTTGCCAAGAAAGGCAAACTCCGGCAAAGACCAACTTGCACTTTTACAAAACACGAATTACATTCGCATACAGGGAGAAAATTATGGCTGTTAAACTGAGACTCACCCGCACCGGGAGCAAAAAACGTCCCTTTTACCGCGTGGTGGCCATCGACTCCACCACCCGCCGCGACGGCCGGCCGCTGGAATTCCTGGGGCACTACAACCCCATGACCAACCCGGCCACGGTCGTCATCGACCAGGAAAAGGTACAGAAGTGGCTCGACAAGGGTGCGGAAGCCTCTGACACCGTGCGCAATCTGCTCAAGGCCGGCAAGTAGTCCGGCCTGAAAGGGCGGCGGCCGGAGCGCCGTATCCACAGCCGTTTCACGCGGCTGAACGCTCCGGTCGTCACGCCGAACCCGCCCGCCCCGCAAGGCGACGGTTCTCGCGCTTTGACCGTGCCGCGTCCTTGGCGACGCGGCGAAACACTGGCGCGGGAAACCCGGGCACGGCATCCGACACTTGCCGTACGGTGCTTCATCCACCAATCGCCACTCCCCTTCATTCACCCGGCGCCGGATCACGCAGGCCAACCCCACACGAGGTTCCTCATGCTGAAAGAACTGGTCGAATACTTGGCGAAATCCCTGGTGGACAAACCCGAAGAGGTTCAAGTCGCGGAGGTTGGCGGCGAGCAGACCATTGTCTATGAACTGCGGGTCGCCAAGGATGATCTCGGCAAGGTCATCGGCAAGCAGGGCCGCACTGCCAGAGCCATTCGGACCATTCTGGGCGCGGCCTCGGCCAAGCTGAAAAAGCGGGCCGTGCTGGAAATTCTGGAATAGCCCGGCTATTGCAACCCGTTTCATACTCCGTGCCGGCAGTACGCGACAACCCATCCTCTTTGGTGCCAGTGGGGCATCTGAGCAAAGCCCACGGCATTCGCGGGGAACTTGCGCTCGCCTTCAAGGCCGATTCGCCGGACCTTCTGCACGGGGAAGTCGTTCTCAAACCCCAGGGGCGAGGCCCGGAACGCCGGCTTGAGGTGGAGCGGGTCCGCGCCCATCACGGCAAACTGCTTGTGGCCTTCAAGGGCGTGACCACGCGCAACGAAGCGGAACTGCTGTGCCGCCACGAGGTGTTCGTGCCCCGGGACAGGCTGCCCACCCTTGAGGACGACGAGATCTACCTTTCCGATCTGCCGGGCCTGCGCGTTTTTGCCGTGGAGGCCGACGACCTTCCCGCGAACAATGACGACCCGCTGCCGGAAGGCCGCGAAATAGGCGTCATCGCCTCGGTGGACTCCCCGGCCGGGCAGGAGCTCTGGACCATCGCCACGCCCGACGGCAAGGAAATACTCTTCCCCGCCGCCGATCCCCTTGTGCTTTCCATTGATCTGGACGGGGGCAAGGCCCTCATCGCCCCGCCGCCCGGCCTTCTGGAACTCTATTTGTCCGACTCGGGCTCGTAGAGCAAATTCATTTTGAAGTTGCCCAAGCGTTGTATTGCCTCCGGCGGCCAAAGGGGTTGAACCCCTTTGGAAACCCCACACGCGGAGGCATGGGGCAGAGATGATCCAAGCTGATGTTCTCAAACGCGGATTTCGCCAATTAACGCAACTAAAATACTCTGACCGCCGTGCGCTTTAACATCGTCACCCTGTTCCCGGAATTTTTCACCGGCCCCCTGACCAGCGCCCTCATGCAGCGCGCCAGGGGGGCCGGCATCGTTGATTTCAGCTTCCATAACCCGCGCGACGCGGCCACGGACCGTCACCGCAGCGTGGACGACCGCCCCTACGGCGGCGGCCCGGGCATGGTCATGCTGCCGGGCCCCATGGCCTCGGTGCTGCGCTCTCTGGGCTTCGGGCCGCGCGGGCAAAAGCAGCCGGGCAGGCTGATTTACCTGTCGCCCAAGGGCAGGCCCCTGGACCAGCGCCTCGCCCGCGAACTGGCCTTGGGCGCGGGGGAAAATTTGGCTTCTGCCGCCGACAACGCGGCCGAGCAAGCGCCGGATATCACCCTGATCTGCGGCCGCTACGAAGGCATGGACGCGCGCGTTGAAGCCCATTTTCCCGTGGAGAGCGTTTCCGTGGGCGATTTTGTCCTGAACGGCGGCGAGGCCGCGGCCCTGTGCCTGATCGAATCCGTGGCCCGGCTGCTGCCCGGCTTTATGGGCCATGAGGAATCGGGCGAGGACGAAAGTTTTTCCCGCGGGTTGCTGGAATACCCGCACTACACCAGGCCGGAGGAGTTCGAAGACCTGTCCGTGCCCGATATTCTACGCTCGGGCGACCACGCCCGCATCGCCCTTTGGCGCCGCCGTGCCTCCCTTGCCCTGACCCTGGAAAACCGGCCCGAGCTCCTGGCCGACGCTCCCCTGACGGCCGCTGACCGGGACTTTCTGCGCGACATCCCGCTCCGGCGCGACGGCAGAAATCTTTACTGCGCCCTGGTGCATCACCCGGTTCTGGACAAAGAGAAAAATTCCGTGGCTGTATCTTTGACAAATCTTGATATTCACGATATAGCCCGCAGTTCGTGCACGTATGGGCTTGGCGGCTACTACGTGCTCACGCCCTTAAATGACCAGCGGGAGCTGCTCTCAGCCATCCTGGACCACTGGACCAAAGGGGCGGGAAAACGCGGCAACCCGGACAGGGACGCCGCTCTCGGATTGGTCCGCGCCGGGGCAACGGTGGAAGAAGCCGCTGCCGACGTCGCCGCCCGCACCGGGCAGGAGCCGCTGATTGTCGGCACCAGCGCCGGCACGGCGGACGCCGGCCCGGAAGGCATGAGTTTTTTGCGGATAGCGGAAGTACTGCGGGAACGGCCGGTGCTTCTGCTGTTCGGCACAGGGCACGGGCTTGCGCCCGAAGCGCTTCGCCTGTGCCGCGCCGTTGCGCCGCCGTTGCGCTGGCACGGGGCCTATAACCATTTATCCGTGCGCTCGGCCGCGGCCATAATTTTTGACCGGATCCTCGGTGACTGGCGGTAGCCGGGGCTACATCCGCCCGCGCCGCGCCGGCGGGAACAAAAGATCACAGCGCGCCCCGGTTCACAGGGGCAAGGAGACAAGCACATGAACATCATCAAAAAGATAGAACAGGAACAACTGCGCATGGATCTTCCCCGCTTCAAGTCCGGGGATACCGTCAAGGTGCACATGCGCATCGTCGAAGGCGAGAAGGAACGCGTCCAGGTCTTCCAGGGCAACGTTATCCGTCTGCGCAAAGGCACCACCGACAGCACCTTCACCGTGCGCAAGATGTCCGGCGGCGTCGGCGTGGAACGCGTTTTCCCCCTGCACTCCCCCTTCATCGAAACCATTGAAGTGGTGACCGAAGGCCGCGTGCGCCGCAGCCGCCTCTTCTACCTGCGCGCTCTCAAGGGCAAAGCCGCGCGCATCAAGCCCCAGAACAGATACTAGGCATTGTGATTTTGAAGTTGTCCAAGAGTCGTATTGCCTCCGGCGGCCAAAGGGGGTGACCCCCATTGTAAACCCCTTTTCGAGCATTTCACGAATGAAATGTGTGAATTGCTCTGCAAGTATTTGTCCACAACTCCTTGCCGCTACCTTGGGGTAGGCGGGCCTTGCCCGCCTTTAAGCGACTCTTTCAAGCGTTAATTGC
>JAVBOI010000033.1:0-56117 GCA_031550695.1 Desulfovibrio sp.
CATCGGCACGTGATGTCCTATGGTCCGGTAACGCAGGGTATTTTGAAGTTGTTCAGGAGTAGCGGTGCCTCCGGCGGCCGGGGCTCTGCCCCGGACCCCGCCAAAGGGGGTGACCCCCTTTGGAATCCCCGTTTGGGTGACCGTAGCGTGGCGATATTTTGGCGCGTCACGCGGCAGCACCACTCACCGTACCCCTAATCCGGGGTCAAGGGGGTGTGCCCCCTTGCGGGGCGTGGGGCGGAGCCCCACTTCGACTACCAATCTGGCTTCATCCTCAAAGTCTTTCCCGACTGTCGGCGTGTTGTGCTCTATTCCTGCGCGTCGTCGTCTTCCAGGGCTTCGGCGTCGGTGAGCTGCACGTCGGGCAGGGCGGCCATGTCCACCAGCCGCAGTTCGCCCTGGACGGTTCCGGCGCGCAGCAGCTTTTTGAATTTGCGGCTCCAGCGCGGGCCGGCAAGTTGTTCGGCCAGGAATTCCAGGGTATGCAGCACCCGGCGTTTTTGTCCCTGTTGCAGAAAAATGCGGCACAGGCCCATTTTACAGGAAGGGCAGCCCACGATCACCGGCGCGTCATCGGGCATGCCCGCCAGATCGCGTTCAAGCTGGGCCGTTTTTTTGGCGCGCAGCTTGTTGTAGATGGCCGGGGAGGTCATGGCCCCCATGCCGGATTCGCCGCAACAGCCGGGGCTGATGCTCACTTCCGCGCCGGTGTGCTCGGCCAGTTCCCTGGCGTAGATGCCGGCGGCCTTGGCCTTGTGCACGCCAGGGACTTCGGCGTGGCAGGGCGAGTGGTACAGGATGCGCCGGGACGAATCGGCAAAGGCCTGGCCGTTGGCGGCATCCTTGCGGCCGTTGCGCTTTTCCTCGGCCGGGGCGGGCTGAGGGGGCAGGGCCGGGATGATTGAGAACAGAAAGTGGGCCACGTCGGAAAGCCGGACGCTTTTGCCCTCGGCCCTGGGAAAGACCTCGGGAATGAAGTGGCGTTCCATGCCGTCGCGGCACGAGCCGCAGGCCGTGAGCACGTGGGAGATCGGCAGGCCGAGTTCCGTTGCTTTCTGGGCCAGGGCGCGCAGGTGGCGGATGTTGCGGTCCTGGTTTTCGGCAAAGGCGTCCTGGGCGCCGGCGGCCAGCAGGGGATAGCCGCAGCACAGGTGTTTTTCCGGCAGGACCACGGCATAGCCGGCGTTCAGGAGCATGGTCAGTCCGGCCAGGCCGATGTTGCGGTAAAAAACGCCGCCGCCGCAGCCGGGAAAATACAGAACAGTGCCGCGCACCTCGCCCTGGGGCACGAAAATGGAGCCGCGCTCCAGGTGCAGGGTTTCCATGAGGTTCTTGAAGCCCGGACGCGGTCCTTTATTGCTGAACAGAGGATTGGCGAAGCGGTTGCGCCAGGCGGACGGCAGCAGGGGCAGAAGCTTGTTCTGCACGGTCTGGCCCACCGAGGCCAACTTGGCCGCCTTGGGCACGCGCCTGGCCGGGTCTTTGGCCAGGTAGTGCAGGGCCTTTGATTTGATTGGGTGGCCGCCGGCGCCTTCCTCTTCCAGAAAGCCGCGCAGGGAAAGGGCCACCTCGGGCGAGGCTATTTTCACCGGGCAGACGGCCGTGCACTTGCCGCAGCCGGTGCAGTGTTCCACCAGGCCGCGCAGTTCCGTGAGCAGAAAGGGATCGGGCCGGCCGTCGTTCACCTGCGAATAGTAAATGGCCTCTATGAGCGCGCCCAGAACCAGGTTCTTGTTGCGCGGGTGAAAGAGCATGGACTGCTCCGGGTAGTGCATGGGGCAGTGCTGGCGACATTTGCCGCAGCGGGTGCAGATCTGCACGTTGGTGAGCAGGGTGATCAGGCGTTCCTTGTCCGCCAGGCCGCTCTGCCGGATATCCTGGATCAGGCGGTTGAAGGAAAAGGTGAAGGGCGACACCGGCAGCTCGCGCTGGGTGAGCTTGGCCGGGTTGAAAATGTTGCGCGGGTCAACAAGCTGCTTGAACTCGGTGAAGGCCGCCATCTTTTCCGGAGTGAGAAAGGCGATTTTGGTAATGCCTATGCCATGCTCGCCCGAAACCTCGCCGCCCACTTCCTGGGCCTTGCCCATGACCAGATGGGCCACCTTTTCCGCATTGGCCAGCATGTCCGGATCGTTGGAGTTGACCGGGATGTTGACGTGCCAGTTGCCGTCGCCGGCGTGCATGTGGCTGGCCACGCAGATGCTGGTGTTGACAAAGGCTTCGGTGAGTTCCTTGACCCTGGGTTCCAGGTGCGGGCAGCTTTCGGCAAAGTCGCGGAAAAAAAGCAGGGCGTGCATTTGCAGTTCCTGATCCGAAAGATCGCGCGAGGAGATTTCCCCTTTGACTATGCGGCCCACGTAAGCCAGTTCGTCGGTAACGCGGTTGTCGTCCTCGGGCAGGCCGGGCAGGGTTCCGATGGTCCGCAGGGCGGTGCGGTAGGCGCGGCCCATGTATTCCAGGTTCAGGGCCTCCAGGTAGAGGGCGAACTCCGGAATGGCCTGCACGGGAATGACCACGTCCTCGTTTATCTTGAAGCCCGAGGTGCGCTTGGCGATGGCCGAAAGGCGGTGCCGGTCCTCCCAGAACACCTCCGCCTCCCTGGCGTCTTTGGCCACGAAGGAATCCACGCCGTCGTAGGAGTCGCAGATGGAAACCACGTGCTGGACCGCCTCGTTGAGGGCCGGCTCGTAATCGCTGTCCAACTGGAGAATGAGCACGGAAATGGGGTCGCCCTCGTAACGCGAGGACTTTTTGACGTAATTGATGGCCTGCACGTATTTGACGCCGAATTCCTCCAGAGCGGTGATCTTGACCAGATCGCCCCGGCGGCGGATGTCGTTGCGCAGGGCCACCACGTCGTTGACCACCAGCATGCAGTTTTCCATGCTGCGGCCGAAAAATTCCAGCACCACCACGCGGTAGTGGTCGAGCTTTTTGTGCAGAATGAAGGTGGCGTCCACAATCACGCCGTCGGTGCCTTCCTTCTGCACGCCGGGCAGGCCGGACAGGGTTTTGTTGGTCACGTCCTTGCCAAGGCCGGGCGTGCGCAGATCCCCGCCGGAGAGCTTGATCAGGTTGCGCAGGCCGCCGGACAGATCCCGGACCTCGAAAATGACCTCTTCGTCGGGCAGAATTTTGTGCCGAGGGTGATCCCGGCGGATAACCTCGATGATTTCGCCAGTTGGCGTGACCATGCGGTAGGAGAGCAGGTTGTCGATGGTGGTGCCGTATTCGAAGCAGAGCGGCCCGCCGGCGTTTTCCGCTATGTTGCCGCCAATGCTCGAGGCGCTCTTGGAGGCCGGGTCGATGCTGAACAGCAACTTCTTTTTCGCGGCCGCGTCGTGCACGTCAATGGTAATGGCCCCGGCGCCCACGGTAATGGATTTGTTCTTCTCATCAACCGGGCCTATGGTCGTGAGCTTGGTCAGGGAAAGGATGACCGAGCGCTTGCGCGCCGGCACGGCCCCGCCGGTCAGGCCGGTGCCGCTGCCGCGCGGCACCAGGGCGAAATGCATTTCATTGGCCAGGCGCACCACGTCGCTGACCTGCTTGGTATCCCGCGGGGTGACCACCAGCAGGGGCAGTTCCAGGCGCAGGTCTGTTGCGTCCGTTGCGTTTTCCACCAGGGAATGGCGCCGGGTGTCGATGCTTTCCGGCGGCAGAACGGCGGACAGGCGCGTTATGAGTTCCTTGCGAAAGGCCATGTCGCCCTCGTGGGCGCTCCAGAACATGGTAATGCCTTCGCCGATGGTGGTGCTGTAATGGTGGGCGAGCGCCCGGCGCGAGGCTTCAAAATGTTCCTGCACGCTTTTTTTCACGGTTTCGGCCGAAATAAAGGGGTTGTAGCGCACCAGGAACAGTTCCGACGCGATTTCCATGGCCAGGCGGCGCACGGCCTCGGGCCAGCCGGAAAACTCGCGCTCGTCAATATGCAGAATGCGCGGCACCAGCGAGGCGGCTTCGATGGAAATGTGCGGGCCTTTGGAAAGCATGGGGAATGTCCTGTTCAGGTGTGCAATTTATTATTATAAATATGGTCCGCCCGCTTGACAAGAAGGTTCCGAAGGCCGGCGGAAATACCTCAGCCCCGCTTTTCCCTGAGATTGGGCAAAAACACCGCCGCCAACCCTAAAAGGGGCAGGTAAGAGCACAGGTGGTAGACCGTGGCAATGCCGTATACGTCCGCCACCTTGCCGAGCACGGCCGCCCCGATGCCCGCGATGCCGAACGACAGCCCGAAAAAAAGTCCGGATACCGCGCCCACGTGCCCGGGCATGAGTTCCTGGGCGAACACCACCATGGACGGAAAGGCCGAAGCCAGGGTAAAGCCGATGACAAAAATGAGCACGGTCGTCCAGAAAAGGTCGGCGTAAGGCAGGGCCAGGGTGAACGGGGTGATGCCGAGAATGGACACCCAGATGACGTATTTTCTGCCGATGCGGTCGCCTATCGGGCCGCCGACAAGGGTGCCCGCGGCCACGGCAAAGAGAAAAACGAACAGATGTATCTGGGCGGCCTGATCGGAAATGCCGAAGGTCGACGTCAGATAAAAAATCAGGTAGCTGGTGATGCTGGCCAGGTAAAAGTACTTGGAAAAGATGAGGATCAGCAGCACCGCCATGGTGCGGGTCACAATGTTCCGGGGCACGGGCGGAACGCCGGAGGGCGCGGCCAGAACCTTGTTGAGCCGCGTCTGGCCGCTGGCCCAGAGGCTTATGCGGATCAACAGGAGGATGCCCGCCAGCGGCAGCACGGCGAACCAGGAAATGCTCCCCCGCCCGAAAGGGATGATGACGGCGGCCGCGAGCAGAGGGCCGACGGAAGACCCCGCGTTGCCCCCCACCTGGAACATGGACTGGGCCAGGCCGAACCGCCCGCCCGAGGCCAGCCGGGCCACGCGCGAGGATTCCGGATGAAACACGGAGGATCCTATGCCCAGCAGCGCGGCGGCCACAAGCAGCAGAGGGTAGGTGGGGGCGACGGCAAGAAGCAGCAGCCCGCACAGGCTGAAGGTCATGCCCACGGGCAGGGAAAAGGGCAGGGGATGTTTGTCCGTGAATCTTCCCACGGCCGGCTGCAGCAACGAAGCCGTAAGCTGATAGGTCAGGGTGATGAGGCCCACCTTGGTGAAGGAAAGAGAAAAGGCGTCTTTGAACAGAGGATAGAGAGGCACAAGCAGGGATTGTGTGGCGTCGTTGAGAAAATGCGCCGCTCCGGTCAGGCCGAGAATTGTATAGTGCGTCTTGCCGAGCAGGCCCGGGGCGGGCTCGGCGGAAGCGGTATCTGCGGACATGCGGGCAATCCTTTTTGGCAGGCCAAAAACATATCGCCCGCGCGTTGCCGTTGACGGCAAAAATGCGGGTCGGGAAAGTTCCTGTACGCTCTTTTGCCGTTTCCGTCCATCATGCCGGCCGGCAAATCCGTTCGGGCCGGCTCGCGTGACGGGCGACGTTTCGGCCGGCATGGCTTGACTTTTCCGGCCGTTCCATGATTGAGGGTACGGCGCTTTTCGATTTTTCGATATGGACGGCGCTGATTCGCGAACAGGAACAAAGAGCGGCATGACAGAGACAGACGAACATTTGCCCCGGCCCGCCGGCGGCCACGAGCCGGACGGGAACTCCGGCAGCGACCCCGGCCCGCTGCCGGGGACTGTGTATCTTGCGCCGCGGGGTTTTGAGGCTGAGTTGGAAGAAGAACTCGTGCGCAACAGGCGCACGATCGTCTTCCGGCGCGAACGCCTGATCGGGGCCGAAGGCGAGCCCCTGGCCGCGGCCTGGGCCCGGAACGTCTGGCTTGAGCCGCGTTTTCTGCCGGCCGGCTCCATCAGCGGCGCGGCGGCGCGGCTTAAGGGCATACAGCGCAACTGGGCCTTGTATTCCACCACGGAGCACCGGCGGGCCGCCCTGATCGAGGCCGCGCTGCCCAAAGTGTCGGCAAAGCCCCTTGTTTTTGGCGAAGCGCCCCCGTCCGCGCCGCTCGGTTCCTGGACCATGTGGTCGCGGGAGTGGATTCTGGCCTCGGCCAGGTGCAGCAGCCCCTTTGTCCACGGCGAGGCCCGCTTTGTCGAGGATAAGACCGGCCCCCCCAACCGCGCCTATTTGAAGCTCTGGGAACTGTTCGCCAGAATCGGGCGCCACCCCGGCCCCGGGGATCTCTGCCTGGATCTCGGCAGCGCTCCCGGCGGCTGGACTTACGTCCTGGCCGGCCTGGGAGCCAGGGTCTTCAGCCTGGACAAGGCGCCGCTGGCGCCGCACGTTGCCGGGCACAGCCATGTGGAGCACTGTCTGGGCAGCGCCTTTGCCATGGATCCCGACCTGACGGGAAATATAACGTGGCTGTTTTCCGATGTGGCGTGCTATCCCGAAAAGCTTTACGCAATGGTAAAAAAATGGCTTGATGCGGGCGTTAAGGCAAATATGGTCTGCACAATAAAGTTTGCTGGCAAAACAGATTTTACCGCTTTAGACTTTTTTTTGCAGGTTCAGGGTTCTTTCGCCTTGCATTTGTCCGCTAACAAGCATGAACTGACGTGGGTGCGCCTTGTCATATAAAAGTTTTTATCGTAGTATTCTTTCACGAAATATTTTTACGATGATCTATTGATTCATATACTATATGAGCATATAACGGCGAAACGCCTTCAGGTTCCTTAAAACACTTGATGATTGGGAAAAACAACAAAACGCCTGTTTCGTTACGCAACAACGTTCTGTTGTCTTGAAAAAAGCGATGGCCTTATCATCTTGAGCCGCCACAGCGTCGTTACTCAGAGTATGCGGCCCAGTGGCAGATTCCGCCGGAAGGCAGTTACTTTTTGCGATAAGGAGATTCCCCCATGGACGAACATATCAAACAAGCTCTCGAAATAGTTAAGGCCCAAGCTGGTTTCCGAACCATGTCCGAAGAAGAGATCAGCTCCATGGTGCGTTCTCTTTCAACAGTCATCCGGCAGTTGATGTCCGGAGAAGGCGTTGCTCTGGGCGTGCTTCCGGATGCGACCCTGAAGCAAATCACCGAAAAATCCATCGCTTGCCTTGAGTGCGGAAAAAGCTTTAAGCTGCTTACGCACCGGCACCTTATGTCGCACGGGCTTACCGCGGATGGATACCGGGAAAAGTGGGGCTATGCCAAAGATGCCCCCCTGGTCTGCAAGAGCCTGCAGCGCGAGCGCCGCAAGAAAATGAAGGACATGAAACTGTGGGAGAAACGGCGCAAGCACACAACGGAATAGCCCCTTCCGCGACAACTCGCCCGCCCCTTTCGGGAAGCCCCCGGCCAGGGCCGGATATAATGGCTCTTGGCGCCCTCGCCGGAGCCATGTTTTTATGGAGCGGCACCTTTATCGCCATGAAGGTCGCCCTGGCCGTATTCCATCCGGTGTTCATGGTCTTTGTGCGCATGGCGGGCAGCGTGCTTTTGCTCAGCCCCTTCCTTTGGCGCATGACGCGCTCCGCGCCCTATTCCAAGGGCGACTGGCGCATCTTCGCCCTGCTGGTGCTGAGCGAGCCCTGCCTGTATTTTATGTTCGAGGCCTACGCCCTCAAAAATACAACCGCTTCCCAGGCCGGCATAATAACCTCGCTGCTGCCGCTGCTGGTGGGGGTGGGCGCGTTCTTCATCCTGAAAGAGCGTCTGCCCCTGTCCGCCTGGGCGGGTTTTTTCCTGGCCATCAGCGGCGTGGTCTGGCTCACCCTGGCCGGCGAGAACACGGAAACCGCACCCAACGCCCTTTTAGGCAACGCTCTCGAATTCTGCGCCATGGTCATGGCCTGCTCCTATACCCTGTGCGTGCGCAAACTCATGCGCTACCCGCCCTTTCTCATCTCCGCCGCCCAGGCAGTGGCAGGCATGATCTTTTTCGGCATCATGCTCGTGGTTATAGGCCTTCCCCTGCCGGACGAGTTTCCACCTCTGGCCCCGCTTCTGGCCCTGGGCTTCCTCTCCATAGCCACCATCGTGGCTTACGGTCTGTATAATATCGGGGTGGCCCGCCTGTCCGCCGGCCGGGCCGCCGCCTGGACAAACCTTATCCCCGCCCTGACCCTGATCATGGGCATCCTGTTCCTGGGCGACAGCCTGACCCTCATGCAAAGTGTCGCCATCCTCCCCATTCTCGCCGGCGTGGCCCTTAGCCTGCTCGGCAGGTAGGGTGATGTTTGGATGCCTCCGGCCGCCGGAGGCATTCTTTCCGCTCCCCCCCCCTTACAGCTCAAACGCTTCGCGTATCCGCTCCGGCGTGGGTTCGGTGAAGAGCAGGTCGCGGAAGGTTGCGACGTGTTTTTGCAGGGTTTCGGCGTCCATTTGGGCCCGGGCGGCTTTGGCCGCTTCCAGGGCGGTTTCCACGTCTTCGCTCTGGCGCACCGAGGCCCAGAGGAGGCCGCGGCCGTATTCGGGCAGGTAGTTGAGGCCCAGTCCGGGCACGCCGGCGGGGTCGTCCACGTTGAGCACGAAGACGCCCTGGGTCACGGCTTCGGCCAGGGAGCCGGACCCGGAACCGAGCACCGCCCCGGCCTCGCGCAGGGCATCTTTCAGCGACGGGGCGGCCATGATTGGTCGCATGGGCAGCAGGCCGACGAAATCGTCCGGCTTGGTGGCCGGGTGGAACTTGTAGGCGATGTTTTGCCCGTTCAGGGCCAGGGGCAGCACCAGTTGCAGCACGCGCCGGACTTCCTCCGGGTGGTAGGACAAAAGCACCAGCAGGGGTTTGGCGTCAATGGCCGCGCTTTGCGGCGCGGCGGCTTGGGCGAAGAGGTAGCCGTAGCGCAGGGACGGCCCCACGGCGTAGGTTTGCCGGGTATTTTCAGGCAGAAAATGCGGGCCGTTCACCAGCACCTTGTCCGGGGTCAGGCGAAAGCCTTCTTCCACATCGTCCGGGTGGTTGTTCAAAAGCACGTCCGGCCAGATGAACAGCTGGGCGCCGATCACGGGCACATGGAATCCGGTCTGGTTTTCGGCCTGGGCCAGGCCGCGCTGGAAGGTTTTGTTCAGGGTCTGGTTCTCGTACCAGGAGGCGATGATCACCGGGGGCACGCACGTTACCGGCCGGGTGTCCTGTTCCGGCGCGGCGTTGGTTTGCCGGGGCAGGGCGGCCAGGCGCAGCCCGAGCCGGCGCGCGGCCAGGCGTCTGGCTTCGCCGATCAGCACGCACTGCCCGGCCGTGCGGATCAGGGCATCGCGAATGAAGCTTTCCGGCGAACCGGCCGGATAGTGCCGCAGGGAGCGGATCAGGCCGAGCAGGGACAGGGGATAGAGCAGGTAGTGCAGGACAAGGCGCGGCCAGTCGCTCCAGGCCAGCAGATGCAGTTCGGTCAGGCCGTTGCCCCCGGCCTTGAGCGCCCGGAACGACTGCCAGAGCTGCCAGGGGTGGCGGCTGCCGTAAAGGCGGTACAAGCGCACGACCTCGCGGCCGCAACGGGCCGCTTCTTCGGCCAGGCCGGGCAGGTACAGATCCTGAAAGACGCGGTCCCGGGCCACTTTGGGCAGCACGGCAAAGGTATCGACAATAAACAGGGGTTTTGCCGGGGCGCTTAAGGCGTCCGGCTCCAGGCAGCGGGGAAGCTTCCAGCGGAGCAGGCGCAGGCAGAGCGCGCCCAGAAGCATGAACGCCAGGTGCAGGCCGTTGGTCACAAGGTAGCGCAGGGCGATCCGGAAAAAGCCGGAGCGTCCCAAAGGCCGGGCAGGGGAGTTGAGCAGAAAGCGGCGCAGCACATGGCCGTAGTTGGGGGCCTTGGACAGGGTGGGGCAGGAAATAAGGCGCTCGCTCAGAAAGGCGGAGCCGACAACGCGCGAAAAGGCCGCGAACAGTTCTCCGGGGCGGTCCGTCGGGCGCATCAGGCTTTCCCCCCCGCGCACCAGGCGTACATGCGGGCAAGCCCGTCGTCCATGGACACCCTGGGCTCGTAGCCGAAAATCCGGCCGGCCAGGGTGCAGTCGGCGCAAATGCCGTGCATGTCCCCGGCGGTGGAGCCGGAATATTCCACTGTTGTCGGCGCGGCGGACAGGCTGCACAGCTTGTCCACCAGATCGCCCACCCGAACCTTGCCGCTGCCCCCGATGTTGAATACGCCGCCGCGGCCTTCCGGCAGGGCCAGGCAGGCGAGAAAGGCATCCACCACATCATCTATATAGACGAAATCGCGAAAGCGGTTGGGGCTTCCCTTGACGTGTATGTGGCCGTCCTTGAGCATCATGGCCATGAAGATGCTCACCATGCCCTGGCGCAGGTTGGCCATGTTCTGGCCCGGCCCGTACACGTTGAAAAGCCGCAGGCAGGCGGAGGTTATGCCGTACTGCTCGTACAGGCGCAGGTAGTGCTCGCTGGCCAGCTTGCCCACACCGTAGAAGGAAAGCGGCGCGGTCGGGGCGCTTTCGCGCACCGGCTCGTCGGGCTGGGCGCCGTACACGGACATGCTGCTGGCGTAAAGAAAGCGGCGGCAGCCCGTTTTCAGGGCGAACTTGAGCAGGTGCAGGGTGGATTCCGCGTTGGTGCGCAGGTCGTACACCGGATCGTCAAAGCTTATTTCGCCGCTGCTCTGCCCGGCAATGTGGAAGATGGCGTCAAAGCGCCGGCCGGCCAGGCGGTCCGCATAGAGCGTTTCGTCCTGGCAGTGGCCTTCGAAAAATTCGACTCCCTGGGGGACGCTGGCCAGAAATCCCGTGCTCAAGTTGTCCACGCCGGTCACGTCATGCCCGCTCCGCAGCAGGGCGGCGGCCACGGCCACGCCGATGAATCCGGCCACGCCGGTAACAAGGTATTTTGCCATGTTCTTTCCTCCCGGAGAAAATAGCTCCCGATTCGCACGCGCGAAACGGCATCTCTGGGGAAATACGCTTGAACGGCGTGGCAGGCAAGAAGGAAGCGCGGCCGACGCGCATTTCTTTGTGCGTTCGTGTGTCGTTAATAGTAACATTATGTCAATTAACAATTGATATAATATTGAAAAAAATGACGCATCGCGCAAAAAAAGTGCCCGTCGACCAGGCGGTTTTTCGCAAAAAACCATAATTGAGAGCGCGATTATCCGAATTTGCGGCCTTGGCATGAACTTTGTAATGATTTTTGGTTGTAGCCGAGCTGCAAGAGGAAGGTATGGCCACCGAGTTCGCAAAAATCATTCACGCCATGGTGGTCGAAAGCGCCGTTCCGGTGAAGGAACTGGCCCTGCGGGTGGGAAAGCCGTATTCGACCCTGCTGCGCGAAGCCAATCCGTACGATGAAAGGGCCAAGCTTGGCGTGGAGACCTTTGTGCAGCTTGTCAAGGCAACAGGAGATATTTCGCCCATGGAACACATCGCCCGGGAACTCGATCTCGAGTTGGTGCCGAAAAAGCGGCCCGCGGCGAAGTAGTCCAGGCGTTCCAATCGAGTCCGGCGGCAGGGGGTTGTCGCGGTAACGGACTCGAAAAGCCGCGCGCGGGGAAGGGCCGCGGCCGGACCTCGGCGCCGATCCTGACGGCACAGGATCGGCGCCGGCTTTTTTTGTAAACGCTGATTTTTTCCGTTGGGCGTCGTTGCTCGCCTTTTTTGAAGCGGGGCAGGACAAAAGAGTCCAGCCCCGCTTCAAAAAAGACTCGCGCCTATCCAAACGAAAAAACTCAGCGTTTACCAGGTGGTGCTTACCCCCTCTATTTTTAAGGGGGTAGATGGAATAACTGGCCCGCACCTGCCAAGCGGAAAACTCGGCGGTTACCTGTGACGGTCTTCCCTATATAAGTTTAGTGAAACAATGCGGAATATTTTTTCCGCGCGTTGCGATTTCTGTCCGCCGTATCTTTTTTAATACGGCGGATTTGCTTGTTTATTTTGATAAAAAGACGGGTGATGGCAACGGGGGCTTTTGAGGAGCGGGCCTTGACAGAATGAGCGATATGGGGAATTAGTGGAAAAAAGTGGGAAAAAGTGGGAAAGTTAGTCCGCATTTAACCCCTCCAGGCGCAATCATGTTTTTTCGAGGCCGCATCTTTCGCTCCCCGGACCCCAAGGGCCGGGTCATGCTCCCCCCGGAGTTCCGGGAGGTTCTGCTCTCGCGCAGTGTGGAAAGCAAGGCGGTGCTCACCACCTACGACGGCTGCATCGTGGCCTTCCCGCTGCCCGACTGGGAAGAATTCGAGCAGAAGATCAACAGCATCAAAAACCCGCCGCGCAACGTGCGCGACTTCCGGCGCCTGGTCATCGGCGGGGCGGAAGAAATGGCGCCGGACGCCCAGGGCCGGGTGCGCCTGTCCCGCGAGCACATGAGCTATGCCGCCATTGACGGCGAAGCCGTCCTGGTCGGCCAGGGGCCGCGCTTCGAAGTTTGGTCCCCGGAGCGGCTCAACCCCGTGCTGGAAAAGAATTATGACGACGTGGCCCAGGCCATAGCCGACACCGGGCTGGACTTCGGGTTCTAGCCATGAAGCCGGCGAGAGGCAAGGGGCGAGGGGCCGGCGCTTTCCGGAGCGAAAAGCGGCATTCGGGCGCCGCGTCAAAGAAACGCGGTCCGGAGTTCCCGGATCGCATCGCACCCTCAAAGGCCGCCCCAGCCGGCGGAAACGAATGCCGGTTTCAGGAACAGGGCGGCTCGGGCGGGGCCGCGCCCGGCTCTCCGGCAGCCCTGCACGCGCCGGTGCTGCTGCAAGAGGTGCTTTCCTTTCTTGAACCGGCGGACGGACAACGCTACCTGGACGCCACCCTCGGCCTTGGCGGGCACAGCGAGGCCATGCTGCGAAAGGCGGCCCAAGCCGGCGCGGCCGACGTCCGGCTGCTCGGGCTGGACCGCGACACCGCCGCCCTCTCGCTGGCCCGCGAGCGCTTGATCCCTTTCGGCCCGGCCGCGCTCACCAGCCACTGCCGTTTTTCCGATTGCGACGCCGCTCTTGCCGAACACGGCTGGTCGACAGTCGACTTCGCCCTGGCGGACATAGGCGTGTCTTCCATGCAGCTTGATCTGCCGGAACGCGGCTTCAGCTTTTCCGCCGACGGCCCCCTGGACATGCGCATGGACCCCGGCCAGGGGCAGCCGGCCTCCGCGCTGGTGAACAGCCTGCCGGTGCCCAGGCTGATGGACATCATCAGGATTTACGGCGAAGACCCCATGGCCGGACGCATTGCCAGGGCCATTGACGACGCCAGGGCCGAAAAGCGCATCGAAAGCACCCTGGAACTGGCCCGGATTGTGGAACGCGCCTACCCGGCCAAGTGGCGGGCCACCTCGCGCAACCACCCGGCCACGCGCACCTTTCAGGCCCTGCGCATGGCGGTGAACGGCGAACTGGACGAACTTGAGACGTTTTTGAAGAAAATCGTGGGCCTGCTGCGGCCGGGCGGCCGGGTGGCCGTCATCACGTTTCATTCCCTGGAAGACCGCATGGTGAAACATTTTTTCCGCGAAGAAGCCACGGGCTGCCGCTGCCCCCGCCATGTGCCCGTATGCGTGTGCGGCCACACGGCGGCGCTGTCCGTGCTGACCCGCAAACCGCTGTGCGCTTCCGGAGAGGAAATGGCGGCCAACCCGCGCGCCGGCAGCGCCAAGTTGCGGGTGGCGGAAAAGGTGCGCCATGGCTGAGGAAAACGGCAGCAACCGCCCGGGACGCCCCGGCGAGGAACCGGCCCAGGGGTGGGGCCAGAACCTGGTGCTGGCCTTGATCATCAGCGTCACCACCCTGGCGGCCCTCGCCCTGACCCTGGTCTGGCTGAACATCGAGCGCACCAAACTGGCCTACCGGATGCGCGTTTTGCAGCACGAGGTGGATGAACGGATTGATTTGAACGCCAAGCTCAGCGTGGAGCGCGAGCATCTGCTCTCCCCGCGCGAACTCGGCAAAAAGGCGGAGCTTATGGGCCTTGGCCCGGCCAGGACAGGGCAGATCCGCCGCCTGGACACGCAAACGGAAAACAACCCCGCCGCCGGCGCCCAGGGCGCCCGGCAGGCGGCTCCGGAAATCAGGAACTAATCGTGTTTGGACGACGCAAAGACGACGGCGCGCGCACCTACGGTTCGCGATCGGGCAGGCAGCATTCCGCCAGGCCGTCTCGCGCCGCGGCCAAAGAACGCGGAAGTCTGTTTTCCCGCCGCCAGCCCGTAAAAAATGCCCGCGCGTCCCAGCGGCCGGCCAAGGCCGACAAGCCGGCGCGTCCGGGCTTCTTCTCCAGGTGGGACTGGGGGCGGGTGCGGCTGTGGGTGGTGGGCATCGTCTTTTCCCTGCTCTGGATGGCCCTGTGGGCGCGCGCCTATTACCTGCAAATCGTCATGGGGCCGGAATACGCCGATCGGGCCCGCCGCCAGCATACGGCCAGGGAAGTGGTCGCGGGCGTGCGCGGCAACATAATGGACAGAAATGGCAATATCCTGGCCAAAAGCGTGGACTGCCGCTCCGCATGGGTCAACCCGGCCCTGGTGCAGGACAAACAGGCCGCGGCCGTCAAGCTGGCCCAGGCGCTCAACGAGCCGCCGGGGCGCATTCTCGGCCTGCTGAACGAAAAAAAGCAGTTTGTCTGGGTTGCGCGCAAGCTCGATTACCACGCGGCGGAAAAAATAAAAGCTTTGAATCTGCCCGGAGTTTCTCTGGAATCGGAATTCGAACGGGTGTATCCTTACAAACATCTTGCCGGGCAGCTGCTCGGTTTTGTGAATATTGATGATAAAGGTTTGGAAGGGTTGGAAAAGTCCTTTGAAGACAAACTGGCCGGCCGTAAAGTAACTCAACTGGTGGAGCGCGACGCCGCCGGCAGGCGTATGATGACCAGGGAAGCCGGGGACATAAGCGAACTGCGCGGCCATGACGTACGCCTGAGCATCGATCTTCAGGTGCAGTTTTTCGCCGAGGAGGCCCTGGCCGAAAGCGTAAGCAAATTCGGGGCTAAATGGGGCGGCTGCATCGTGGTGGACGTGCCCAGCGGCGATATCCTGGCCTGGGCCCAATACCCCTTTTTCGATCCCAACAACGTTACGGGCACGGCCGTGGCCGAGCGGCGCAACCGCCTGGCCATGGACATGCTGGAACAGGGTTCCACCATCAAGTCGTTTCTCATCGCCGCCGCCCTTGAGGAAAAGGTGGTCAGCCCGTCCACGGAAATCAACTGCGAAAAGGGTGTCTGGAAACTGCGCAACATCATCCTGCACGACACCCACGCCTACACCAACCTGAGCGTGGCCAAGATCCTGCATGTGTCCAGCAACATCGGCGCGGCCAAGATCGGCCTGAAACTGGGCGCCACCAAGTACCGCGACTACCTGTCCCGCCTGGGTTTCGGCGAACGCACCGGCCTGCCCCTGTCCGGCGAGGCCAAGGGAATTCTGCGCACCACCAAAAAGTGGTCGGACATCGATCTGGCCAACGCCTCCTTCGGGCAGAGCTTTTCCGCCACCCTGGCCCAGATGGCCGGGGCCTACCTTTGCATTGCCAACGGCGGGGAAAAACGGGCGTTGCGCCTGGTGATCGATGACCGGGAGCAGAATGCGGACCAGCCCGCCGGGCAGCAAGACGGTCAGCCAGGCGTCAGTCCGGCAGCACCCCTGGCCGCGACCGCGGAAGCGCCCCCGGCGCAACTGTCCGCCGGCCTGGCCTTTGCCTCCACCAGAACGGCGTCGGCCGGCGGAGAGCGGATTTTTTCACCGGGCACGGCCAAGCAGGTGCGCTCCATGATGCGCGACGTGGTGGAGGAAGACGGCGGCACCGGCAAGGAAGCCCGCATTGCCGGCATGGACGTGGGCGGCAAGACCGGCACGGCCCAGAAGGCCGCCAGAACGGGCGGCTACGGCAAGGGGCGCGTGGGCTCCTTTGTGGGCATAGTGCCCGCCGAAGACCCCCGCTACCTGATTCTGGTGCTTCTGGACGAGCCCACCACCGTCCAGTACGGCGGCGTTATCGCGGCCCCGGTGTTCAAGCACGTGGCCCTGAACACCCTGGCCTACCAGGGGCAACTGCCCGACACGGACGACCCCCAGGTGCGCGAGGCCATGCGCAAGGCCGAGGAACGCAAGGCCAGAGCCGACGGCAAAGGCAAAAAGCCGGCGCGCGCCACAACCGCCGGCACCCCCGAACCGGCGCGCAACGGCGCCTCCCCGGCCGGAAAACCCTCCAACGGCCAGACCGGCGCGCAAACGGCCGCCGGAACGCCAACCCGGAACGCCCCGCCTGCCGAACGCGCGGTTGCCCGGCGCTCCGGGCAGCCCTCGCCCGTGGTGCCCTCGGTTGTGGGCCTGGGCATGAGAAACGCGGTGGAAGTGTTCGCCGCCGAAGGCATTGTTCCCGTTATCAAGGGCAAGGGCGGTCTTGTCGTGCGGCAGACGCCCGAGCCCGGAATGCCCTGGCCCGACGGCGGCAGGGAGTGCATACTCTGGCTTGAGGAGAGCGCCTCATGATTACCCGGATTTCCCTTGACGAACTTACCGCCCGCGTGGCGCAACAGCGCCTGCCGGTGTCGGTCCATTCCGGCGAGGTCCGCGAAGGGGGCGTTTTTGTCGTCATGCCGCCTTCCGTGCCTCGCGGGCAGGAAGACGGCCGTCCGGGCGGCGAGATTCATCTGCGCCAGGTGCTGGCCGCAAAGCCGGGGGCCGTGCTCTGTCGGCCGGAACTCCTGCCTCTGCTCAAGGAACTCGGGGCAGATTGCGCCGTGGCCGTAACGGAAAACGTCCGGGCCGCCCTTGGCGCGCTGGCCCGCGCTTATTACGGCGGCAAGGGCTACCCCCAGGTGGTGGCCATTACCGGCACCAACGGCAAAACGACCGAAACCTATCTGCTGGAAGCCCTGTTCCGCGCCCTTGGCCGCAAGGTCGGCGTGGTGGGCACGGTGAGCTACCGCTGGCCCGGTCATGAGGAAGACGCGCCCCTGACCACGCCCGGCTGCCTGGCCCTGCATGCCATGCTGGCGCAAATGAGCGCGGCCGGGGCCGATGTGGCCTTCATGGAGGTTTCCTCCCACGCCCTGGACCAGGAACGGGTGGCCGGCATTGATTTTTCCGCCGCTCTTCTGACCAACGTGACCCAGGATCACCTGGATTATCACAAGACCATGGACGAGTATTTCGCGGCCAAGCTCCGCCTGTTCCTGCCGGAAAATCGGGGCGGCGTTCCCCTTGACAACAAGGTCTGCGCCGTCAACGCCGACGACCCCTACGGCCCGCGCGTGCTGGCTCTGCGGGACGATATGATCGGCTACGGCCTGAACGAGCCCCCGGGAGCCGTCAAGCGCCATCTGCGCGGCCGCGTCCTGTCCATGAGCCCGGCCGGCGTGGAGCTGTCCATGTCTTTTGAAGGCCGGACCTGGCAGCTGCGCTCCCCTCTGGTGGGCGGCTTCAACGTCATGAACCTGCTCGGCGCCCAGGCCCTGGGCCTGGCCATGGGCATGCGGCCCGAGGATTTTGCCGCTCTGACGTCGTTTACCGGCGTGTCCGGCCGTCTGGAGCGGATCAACGGCAAGGCCGGGCTCAACGTGTTCGTGGATTACGCCCACACGCCCGACGCCCTGATCAAGGCCATCGACGCCCTGCGCTCGGCCGGGTTCGCCCGTGTGGTCACGGTGTTCGGCTGCGGCGGCAACCGCGACCGCACCAAGCGCCCGCTCATGGGCGAGGCAGTGGCTTCTCTGAGCGACGTGGCCGTACTCACCTCGGACAACCCCAGGGACGAAGAGCCGGAAGCGATCATTGCCGACGTTATGCCCGGCCTGGCCCGCTGCCCCGAAGTGGTGGTAGAGCCGGACCGGCGCAAGGCCCTGGCCCTGGCCGTGGCCATGCTTTCCCCGGACGACGCCCTGCTCGTGGCCGGCAAAGGGCACGAAACCTACCAGCTTATCAAGGGCGTCAAGTATCCGTTCAGCGATCAGGCGATCTTGCGGGAGTATCTGTCATGAGGATGAATCTCGCCGAAGTCGCCCTGAGCCTGGGCTGCACTCCGGAAAGCATTGTCTGGCGGAACGGCGGCCCCTGGCAAAACCCCGGGGCAACAACCGCCGGCGAATGCGGCCTCGCCCCGACCCCGCCGCTGGGAGCGGCCTGCGCGACAGCCGCCCTTTCTTTTGAAGCGCGCTACGCCGAGCTTGTCGCCCGCGCGTCCTGGGCCGCTGTGGCGCCCGTGGGGGCCGGCATGGACAGCCGCACAATCCGCCCCGGCGACATCTTTTTCTGCCTGCCGGGCGAGCGCGTGGACGGCCATGACTTCGCCCTTGCCGCGGCCAGGGCCGGGGCCTGCGCCATTGTCGCCAACCGCAACCCCTTTTGGGACGCGGACGTATCAGACGGGGAGGAACTCCCGCCGGTCTTTCTGGTTCAGGACGTGCAGAAGGCCTTGTGGCGGGCGGCCGTGTGCCACCGTGACACCGCCATGGCCAGGGTTATCGGCATTACCGGAACCGCCGGCAAGACCTCGGTCAAGGAAGTCCTGGCCCAGGTGCTGGCCCTGCGCGGCCACACGGAGCGCAACCCCATGAACCTGAACAACCAGATCGGCCTGCCCTTAAGCATGCTCAACGCCTCGGCCGAGGCCCTGTTCTGGGTTATGGAAGCGGGCATAAGCGAAGAGCGCGACATGGACGAACTCGGCCAGATTTTGCGGCCGGACGCGGGATTAATCCTCAACGTGGGCGAAGGCCATCTGAGCGGCCTTGGCGGGCGGGGCGTGGCCGCCAACAAGGCCCTGCTGCTCGACTACGTCCAGCCCGGCGGTCTGGTTCTGGTCAGCGCCGATTATCCGGATTTGCGCGAGGAAGTGAAAAGCCGCGGTAAAGCCCTGGCGGACAGGGGCGTGGAAGCCTTAGGCTTTTCCGTTCGCTCGCGGGAGGCGTTTGCCTGGGCCGAATACCTGGGCCCCAGCCCGGACAACGCCGGCCAGTACCGGGTGAACGTGGACGGGCGGGAATTTTTCGTCCATGCCCCGTTCCAGGGCGGGTTCGGCAGCGAAAACGTGGCCGCCGTGGCCGCCATGGCCACCAAAATGGGCCTGAAAGCCGACGAAATAGCGCGGGGTTTCGCCGCCGCTAAACTGCCGGACCAGCGCTTCAACTGCCGGCGTTACGGCGACGTGATGCTGGTGGACGACAGCTACAACGCCAACCCCCTGTCCGCCACCCGCATGGTGGACGCCTGCCGGACCATGGCCGATGAATCCGGCCTGCCGCTCGTCCTGGTCATGGGGGAGATGCTGGAACTCGGCGATTGGGCGGAACAGGCCCATGTGGAACTCGGCCGGACCATGGCCCAAGCCTCGCCCGCGCTGGTGTTCTGGAAGGGTGGTCAGGCCGAGGCCGTTCAGCGCGGCCTGCGGGGCGCGGGATATGAGCGGGAATTTTATCCGGTGAACGGGGGCCAGGACTTTTCCCTGCTGCTGGAAGAACTGGAGCCCCAAAGCGGCCTGTTCCTGTTCAAGGGCTCGCGCAGAAACAACCTGGAACGCCTTGTGGATATTCTCCGCGAACGGGTGACGCCAACGGGAGAAACCCATGCTCTATAACCTGCTTTATCCTCTCAGCAGCGAATTCACCGTTCTGAACGTCTTTCGCTACATCACCTTCCGTTCGGTCTGGGCCCTTCTGACCGCCTTGATTCTTTCCATTCTCGTGGGGCCGTGGTTCATCGGCTTTCTCAAGCGGCTGAAGTTCGGCCAGTATATTCAGGAAGACGTCAAGGCCCACCTGGAAAAGGCCGGCACCCCCACCATGGGCGGCCTGCTCATCGCCTTTTCCCTGGGCGTGAGCGTGCTTTTGTGGGCCGATCTGACCAACCCCTACGTCTGGCTGTGCATCCTGGTGTTTTTCGGCTTCGGCGCGGTCGGTTTTCTTGACGACTACCTGAAAATCCTGCGCAAGAACAACAAGGGCCTGTCGGCCAAAAGCAAGTTCCTCGGCCAAGTGCTGGTGGCGGTAATCGTCATGGGCATTCTGTTCACCCTGCCGGCCTACTCCACCAAGCTGTCCGTGCCTTTTTTCAAGAATTTCACCCCCGACCTGGGCTGGCTCTATCTGCCCTTTGCCGTGTTCGTCATGGTGGGCACCTCCAACGGCGTGAACCTCACCGACGGCCTGGACGGCCTGGCCATCGGTCCCACCATCGTGGCCGGCATGTGCTTTGCCGTGTTCATCTACGTGGCCGGCAACGCCACCATGGCCACCTATCTTCAGGTGGCCCAGGTGCCGGGCGTGGGCGAGGCCACGGTTTTTTGCGGCGCCCTGGTGGGGGCCAGTCTCGGTTTTCTCTGGTACAACGCCTACCCGGCCCAGATGTTCATGGGCGACGTGGGTTCGCTCTCCCTGGGCGGCGTGCTCGGTTTTTTTTCCGTGCTGTGCAAGCAGGAGATGATCCTGCTCGTGGTGGGCGGCCTGTTCGTGGTGGAAACCCTGTCCGTGGTGGTGCAGGTGGGCTACTTCAAGTTCACCGGCGGCAAACGTTTTTTTCGCATGGCGCCGTTGCACCACCATTTTGAACTCAAAGGAACGCCGGAATCGAAAATCATCATCCGGTTCTGGATTACCTCGGCCCTGCTCGGCCTGGCCGCTCTGTCAGTGCTGAAGCTGCGTTGAGTTTGTGAGGAAAAAGACGATGGCGGGACGCGACACCACAACACGTAACGGCGGAGCAGAGACGAAGCTTGTTCCGGCGCCGGGCATGGCCGCTCCGATACGGGCGGGCGGGCTGGCCGTGGTGGTGGGCGCGGGCGCTTCCGGCCTGGCCGCGCTCCGGCTGCTGGCGGCTCTGGGCGCGCGTACGCGCCTGCTGGACAAAAAGGAATTTTCGCCCGAAACGCGGGCCATGGTCGGCGAGTTGGGCGTGGAACTGATTGCCGGCGAACACACGCCGGGGCAGTTCGCCGGGGCCGACCTGGTGGTGACCAGCCCGGGCGTGCCCATGTCCGTGCTCCGGCCTTTGCTGGCCTCGGCCGGCAACCCGCCCCTGATCGCGGAAACGGAGCTGGCCCTGCGCTATGTGAACGAGCCCGTGCTGGCGGTAACGGGCAGCAGCGGCAAGACCACCACTGTCAGTCTGGCTGCCGCGAT
This sequence comes from Desulfovibrio sp., assembly GCA_031550695.1. Lineage (GTDB taxonomy): Bacteria > Desulfobacterota > Desulfovibrionia > Desulfovibrionales > Desulfovibrionaceae > Frigididesulfovibrio. The sequence continues at coordinate 20,971 of JAVBOI010000033.1, forward strand.
GCTTGAGGCGGCCGGGAAAAAGGTTTTTCTGGGCGGCAACATCGGCACGCCCCTGTCCGATTACGTGCTCGGCCAGTACAAGCAGGACAAGGCGGATGTGTTGGTTTTGGAATTGAGCAGCTTCCAGTTGCAGGGCTGTGTGAGCGTGCGCCCCAGGGCGGCCGTGCTGCTCAACCTGACGGCCAACCACCTGGATCAGCACGCGGACATGGCGGAATACGCCGAGGCCAAGTTCAGCCTGTTCGCCCGGCAGACGGCCGACGATCTGGCCGTGCTGCCGCCGGAACTGGCCGACGAATACCGGCGGCGCGGTTTTGCCGGGCGGCTGGAGATTTTTGCCGACAAGGGCCGCTTTACCGGTATGCGTCTTCTGGGCCGGCACAATGCCGCCAATGCCGAGGCCGCGTACCTTGCCTGCCGCGAATTCGGCGTGACCGAGGCCGAGGCCGCGCGCGCGGCGGCGGCATTCGAGCCCCTGCGGCACCGCCTGGAGCGGGCCGGGGTGGTCCGGGGCGCGCTTTACGTGAACGATTCCAAGTGCACCACCGTGGAATCCATGCGCGCGGCCCTGAACAGTTTTGACGCGCCCGTGGTGCTGCTGGCCGGGGGAAAGTTCAAGGGCGGGGACCTGGCCTCCCTTGTTCCCCTGCTGCGCGAGCGGGTCAAGGCGGTGGCGCTTTTCGGGGCCAGCCGGGAAATTTTTGAGCAGGCCTGGCAGGGTGTCGTTCCCCTGTCCTGGGACGCGGATCTGGGCGCGGCCATGGCCCGGGTGGGCCGTGTGGCCGAATCCGGGGACGTGGTGCTGCTGTCGCCGGGCACCTCGAGCTATGATTTGTACAATAACTACAAGGAACGGGGTGATCATTTCTGCTCGCTCGTCACAAGCATGATGGCATCGGACAAGGAAGCGGCCCGGCCGGGGCGGCAAGGAGCGGGGTCATGAGCGGCGCGGTCAGCGAAAACGCCAACGCCGAATTCAGCGCGCAGCGTCTGGGACAGCCGGACTGGTGGCTGCTGGCCATCACCGTCGTGCTGGTGACCCTGGGCTTGATGATGGTGTTTTCCGCCAGCGGCATCTTTGCGGAACGCGCCCAGGCCGACACCTACTATTTCTTCAAGCGCCAGTTGTTCTATGCCCTGGTCGGCGGGGTATGTCTGACGATTGTGGCCGGCATGCCGCGCGTCATGCTGAACAACCTGCATTACCCGGCCCTGCTGCTGGCCCTGGCTCTGCTCGTTCTCTGCGTGGCCGGCGGGCCTTTTTCGGTGCGGGCCAACGGGGCCAACCGCTGGCTGGGCCTCGGCCCGATCCGCCTGCAACCCATGGAGTTCGCCAAGATCGCCCTGGTGCTGTATCTGGCCTATTTCATGAGCGCCAAGCAGGCCATCATCAAGACCTTCAGCAAGGGCGTGATCCCGCCTTTTGTGATTACCGGGGTCATGTGCCTGTTGCTGCTCAAACAGCCCGATTTCGGCGGCGCGGCTCTGATGACCCTGCTGCTGTTCTTCATGTGCTACGTGGGCGGCACGCGGCAGATTTACCTGCTGGCCTCGGCCGCCATTGCCTGCGGCGGGGCCTGGCTGCTGATGGTGGCCGAACCTTACCGCTTCCGGCGCTTCGTCGCTTTTCTGGACCCTTTTTCCGTGGCCAGCAACGAAGGCTACCACCTGGTGCAGTCGTTTTACGCCTTCGGGGCCGGCGGGCTCACGGGACAGGGGCTGGGGGCCAGCAAGCAGAAGCTTTTCTACCTGCCGGAATCGCATACCGACTTCATCATGGCGGTGATGGGCGAAGAGGCGGGCTTTATCGGCATGTCCCTGTTCTTTATCCTGATCGGCTGTTTTTTCTGGCGCGGCATGCTCATCGCCCTGAACCAGCAGCACTTGCGCGAGCGTTTGACCGCTTTCGGGGTTCTGCTCATTCTGGCCCTTTCCTGCCTGCTCAACCTGGCGGTGGTTATGGGCGTTGTGCCTCCCAAAGGCGTGCCCATGCCCTTTTTGAGCTACGGCGGCAGCAGCATGCTGGCATCGCTTCTGTGCGTGGGCCTGCTGCTCAACCTTTCCCGCAGCGGCAAGGCGTAAGGACGTTGTTATGGAACGGATCATTCTGACAACCGGCGGCACGGGCGGGCATGTGTTCCCGGCCCTGTCCGTTGCCGAGGAAGTGCTCCGGCGCAACCCCCGGGCCATGATCCTGTTCATGGGCGGCCGTCACGGCCAGGAAGCGGACATGGCGGCCAAGGCCGGGCTGGATTTTGTGGGCCTGCCGGTGCGGGGCGTTCTCGGCCGGGGCGGGCGGGGTTTTCTGGCCGCTTTCGGCATGCTGCGCGGCCTGATCCGGGCCTGCGGCATCATCCGCAAGGTCAAGCCCGAACTGGTGATCGGTTTCGGCGGCTACGCCGGGTTCGCCGGCGTGCTGGCGGCCCGCATTGCGGGCAAGGCCACGGCCATCCACGAGCAGAATTCTTATCCCGGCATGACCAACCGTTTGCTGGGCAAGGTGGTGGACCGGGTGTTTTTGTCCATGCCCGACGCGGCCGGGGTGTTTGACCCAAAAAAGACCGTGTTGGTGGGCAACCCGGTGCGGGCGGCCATTGCCGAACTGTATGAAAAGCGCCGCCGGGAGTTTGCCGACAAGGACGATGGCGGTCATGCGGAGCAGCCGGACGGCGACGGCACGAAAAGCTATTACGGCGGCGTGGACGGGCCCAGTCCCTTTGACGCGGCCCAACGCGCGGAGGCCGCGCAAGCGGCGGCGGAGCAGGGCGGCGATAAACTTACCGACAACTCCGCAACGCTGAACATGCCCCCGGATGCGCGGGTCAAGGGGGCCGCTGCCCCCTTGCGGGGCGTGGGGCAGAGCCCCACTTCGACCGGGTTGGCGTCATCCTCATCATCCAGGCCTTTTCAAGGGTGGGGGGGCGGCCGCAATCCCCGGTTGCTGGTCATGGGCGGCAGCTTGGGCGCGCGGGCCATCAACCGGACCATGATGCGGGTGATCGGCAATTTGCTGGAGGCCGGGGTGGAAATCTGGCACCAGACCGGGCCGGCCGATTATGATCAGGTGCGGGCCGTTTACCGCGAGGCCGGGGCCGAGCACGTGCGGGTGGAGGCCTTCATTGCCGACATGCAGCGGGCCTACGCCTGGGCGGACCTTGTCCTGTGCCGGGCCGGGGGATCGTCCATGGCCGAGATAACCGCGGCCGGGCTGCCGGCGGTGCTGGTGCCCCTGCCCTGGGCGGCCCAGGATCACCAGCGGCACAACGCCCGTTTTCTGGAGTCGGAAGGCGGCGCACTGGTGCTGGAACAGTCGAGTTTTTACGTGGAGCGGAGCGGCAAAGCGCCCGGAGAGTCCAAGGATGCGGGACAGCCGACCAGACAGGTGGCCGGACAGCGGGCCGGACAGCCGATCGGACACGAGGAGGACGGCCCCCGGCTTTTCGTCCGGACCGTGCTTTCCCTGCTTCAGGACCGCCCGACTTTGGAGGCCATGGCCCGCAAGAGTCTTGCCGCGGCCAGGCCCTATGCGGCCCGCGACCTGGTCAACGAACTGGAAGCCCTGATCGCCGGCTGAACCGCGAAGGAGGATTGTATGCACAGCAGAGTCAAAACCATCCACATGGTGGGCATAGGGGGCGCGGGCATGAGCGGCATAGCCGAAGTGCTCCTGAACCTCGGCTATGCGGTCCACGGCTCGGATCTGGCGGAAAGCGCCGCTGTGGCACGCCTTCGCGAACTGGGCGCCCGGGTGTGCATAGGGCATGCGGCCGAAAACGTCACCGAGGCCCATGTGCTGGTCAAGTCCACGGCTGTGGCCCCGGACAACCCGGAAGTGCTGGCGGCCAGGGAAAACGGCATACCGATCATCCCCAGGGCGGAGATGCTGGCCGAACTGATGCGCCTGCGCACCGGCATCGCCATTGCCGGCACCCACGGCAAAACCACCACCACGTCGCTGACGGCCACCATTTTCGAAGAAGCAGGCTTTGACCCGACCGTGATCATCGGCGGGCGGCTTAACGCTTACGGAGCCAACGCTCACCTGGGCGCGGGCAAATACCTGCTGGCCGAGGCGGACGAGTCTGACGGTTCCTTTCTTTGCCTGTTCCCGATCATGAACGTGGTTACCAACGTGGACATGGATCACGTGGACTTTTACCCGGACCAGCAGAGCATTGACGACGCCTTTGTCCAGTTCATGAACAAGGTGCCCTTTTACGGCGTCAACGTGGTCTGCGGTGATGACGTGGGCGTGCGCCGGCTGCTGCCGAGGGTGAACCGCCCGGTAATCACCTACGGCTTTGGGACCAAAAACGATCTGACCGCGGAAGTGACGCACTGCGCCGAGCACAGCGAGTTCGTGCTGCGCCTGAAAGGCTGCCGTTTGGGCGTGGTGCGGCTCACCCAGCCCGGCCGGCACAACATTTTGAACGCCCTGGCGGCCATAGGCGTGGCCTTGCAGGCCGACATCCCCCTGTCCGCCTGTATCGAGGGTTTGGCCAAGTTCCGGGGCGTGGGCCGGCGCTTTGAGCGCAAAGGCGAGAAAAACGGCGTGTTGGTGGTGGACGACTACGGACACCACCCGGCGGAAATAGCCGCTACCCTGGCCACGGCTCGCCTGAGCCATCCGGACCGGCGGCTGGTGGTGGCCTTTCAGCCGCACCGCTTTACGCGCACCAAGGCCCTGTTCGGCGAGTTCTGCAAAAGCTTCGAGAACGTGGACAAGCTTTTTCTGACCGAAATCTACCCGGCCTCGGAATCCCCCATTCCCGGCGTGAGCGGCGAAAGCCTGGCCCAGGGCATCCGCCAGGTGTCGAGCACCGACGTCACCTACTGCCGCGATTTCAACGAACTGTTCGGCCTCTTGCCGGGCGAGCTGAAAAGCGGCGATCTCTTTCTTACCCTTGGCGCGGGCAGCATCCACACGATCGGCCAGCGTTGGCTGGAGAGTGAGCCATGATAATCAGCCAGGACGGATTCATCATTCTCGATTCGCCTTCCCTGGCCGATCGCACCACCATTCGTCTGGGGGGCGAGGCCATTGCCGAAGTGCGGATTTCCGACCTGAGCGGCATGGACCGGCTGCCCGGGCTGTTGTCGCGCATCGGCGGGCGGGTCAGCGTCATGGGCGAGGGCAGCAACATCCTGGCCAGAGGCGGCAAACTGCCTTTGGTGCTGTTGTCCCTGGCGCCGGCCGATTCTCCGCGCATCATCGAGGACAAGGGCGACACAGCCCTGCTGCGCGTGCCCGCCGGCATGCGCCTGCCGGCGCTCCTGGCATACGCGGTCGGCTTTGGCCTGACCGGACTGGAGGGGCTGTGCGGGATTCCCGGCAGCGTGGGCGGGGCTTTGGCCATGAACGCCGGTTCCTTTGGGGTCGAAATGGGCGCGCTTACGCGCTCGGTCCGGATTTTCTCCTCCACGCTCGGCTTGGCGGAACGCCCGGCCGACGCCTTTGCCTTTGGCTACCGCAAATGCGAGCTGCGCGGCCATGACGGCTGGTTTTTGGTCTGCGCCGTAACTCTGGAACTGGCCAGGGACGACAAGGAGGCCATCCGCTCCCGCATGCGTGAAATTTATCTGCGCAAGCAGCAAAGCCAGCCCGTGACCGCCTGGAGCGCCGGCTGCGTGTTCAAAAACCCGGCCCCGGACGCGCCGGCCGGCCGGCTGATCGAAGAAGCCGGCCTGCGCGGGACGCGCCTGGGCGGCATGGCATTTTCCCCGGTGCACGCCAATTTTCTGGTTAACGAAGGCGGCGGAACCTTTGAACAGGCCATGGAGCTTATTGAATCGGCGCGCGAAAAAGTGCGCGCCCGCTCCGGGCACGAACTGGAACTGGAAGTGCGGCTATGGCGCTGAGAAGCAGATTGCCCGAGCGCAGCGGCCGGCGCGTGTCGCTCACCCGCCCGGACAGCAAGGGCGTGGCCGGCAGGAACAGCCGGCGCGAGCCCAAAAAGACCAGGCCGCCCAGGCAAAAAGCGCACGTATCCGTTCCCTGGCGGGGAATAGGACGTTTTCTGGCCACGGGCGCGGCCATGTCCGCATTGCTCGTATTTCTCGTGGCCGTGGGTATCGGTTTGCTATACGGATACAGATTTTTAACTACAAGTTCATATTTCGCCTTGACAACAGTGGAAATTCAAGGGAATTCTCGTCTGAGCTCTAGAGAAATTCTAGAAGTGGCCGATTTAGAAGAAGGGGCCAACATTCTCGCCCTGTCCATTGACGCCGTGGAAGAGACTCTGTCCTTGAGCCCCTGGGTTGAGGAAGTGTCGGTGAAGCGGGTTTTGCCGGGCACGCTGGTCATAGGCGTCAAGGAAAAAGTTCCCGCATTCTGGCTGCTTCACGAAGGAAAGCTGTATTACGCGGATGCCCGGGGGCGGATTATCGCCCCGGTGGAGTCGGGCAAGTTCGCCTCCCTGCCCACGCTCGAAGTCGAGCCCGGCGCGGAGGAGGCCACGGCAGCCCTGCCCGATTTGTTGAAAAGCCTGGCCGAATCGCACCTGCCGCTTAATTTGACCTCGGTTTCCTGGGTACGCCTTTCCGCGGCCCGCGGGGTTGAAGTGTACGTTGACGACAGGCGCTTGAAAATTTCCATCGGCCTTGAAGAATGGTTGCCCAACCTGAATCGCCTGGGCAAGACGCTGGCGGATCTGGGGCGCCGGGGCGAGATGCCCGAAATACGGGAGATCCGGGCCCAGGGCGCCAACGTGTGGGTGGAAAAAGCAACCGCGGGCACGGCCGGAAACGCGGCCGGCGTATAGAGCATTTCCACATTGAGATAGTCTATTCTGCTGAAATGCTCTGGCCTTGTAAAACGCGGTGCAGCAAGGCCCGTGAGATTGGCGTGGGCGAGATCTGCTCGCCGTTAAGCGACAATCTCAAAGCGAAATTGTTCTAATGGCGCGATGGCGGCTCCGGCCGGGGCCGAATGCATTCTGAGGAGAGAACAATGGCTAAGTCAGACCTTGTCATAGGACTTGATATAGGAACCACCAAGGTGTGCGCCGTGGTGGGCGAAGTGACCGAAGACGGCGTGGACGTTGTCGGCATCGGCACCAGTCCTTCCACCGGCCTGCGCAAGGGCGTGGTGGTGAATATAGAAGAAACGGTCAAGTCCGTGCAAAAAGCGCTGGAAGAAGCCGAGCTCATGGCCGGCTGCGAAATCCGGTCCGTGTACGCCGGCATCGCGGGCAGCCACATCAAGGGCTTCAACAGCCACGGGGTCATTGCCGTCAAGGGCGGCGAAGTGACGCAGAAAGACGTGGACCGAGCCCTGGAAGCGGCCAGCGCCGTGGCCATTCCTCTTGATCGCGAAGTCATCCACACCCTGCCGCAGGAATTCATCGTGGACGACCAGCGCGGCATCATCCACCCCCTGGGCATGGCCGGGGTGCGCCTGGAAGTGAAGGTGCATATCGTTACCGGCGCCGTGACCAGCGCCCAGAACATCGTGCGCTCGTGCCACCGAAGCGGCCTGGACGTTTCGGACATCGTGCTGGAAGCCCTGGCTTCGGCCAAGGCCGTGCTGACCGAGGAAGAGCGCGAACTGGGCGTGGCCCTGGTGGATCTGGGCGGCGGCACCACGGATATCGCCATTTTCGCCAACGACACCATCAAGCACACCGGCGTGCTCGCCCTTGGCGGCCAGAACCTGACCAACGACATCGCCTTTGGCCTGCGCACCCCCATGGCGAGCGCCGAGCGCATCAAGGTGAAGTACGGCTGCGCCATGGTGGATCTTGTGCACCAGGACGAGGTTATTGAGGTTTCCACGGTGGGCGGGCGCGAGCCCCGCCGTTTGTCGCGGCAGCTTCTGGCGGAAATCTGCCAGCCGCGCATGGAGGAAGTGCTGGATCTGGTGGATCAGGAACTGACGCGTTCCGGTTGCAAGCATCTTATCAGCGCCGGCGTGGTGCTCACGGGCGGCTCCGCCCTGATCGACGGCTGTCAGGAACTGGCCGAGCAGGTGTTCAACCTGCCCACGCGCATCGGCTACCCGCGCAACGTGGGCGGGCTGAAAGACGTGGTGAACAGCCCTAAATACGCCACTGCCGTGGGCCTTTTGCGCTACGGCGCGGAAAAGGAAGGCGGGGAGCGCAAGTTTCGCATCCGCGACGGCAACGTGTTTGACCGGGTGCTGTCGCGCATGAAAAAATGGTTTGTCGATATTTCGTAATAACGATATGATATATAAGGACAAACGGCTGCGCTGAAGTTGTCCTGGCGACCAATCAGCAATTGGCAAGCGGGCGCGAGTCGGATAGTATCAGGGAAGCAACGGCAAGGAGAGAGGCAGTATGTTGGAATTTCACATTGAGCCGGAAGAAACTGCGAAAATCAAGGTAGTTGGCGTTGGAGGCGGCGGAGGCAATGCCGTCAACAACATGATTTCATCCGCGTTGCAGGGCGTGGCCTTTGCCTCGGCGAACACCGACGTTCAGGCCCTCGGCCGGTCCATGGCCGAGCACAAAATTCAGCTCGGGGCCAAGCTGACCAAAGGGCTTGGCGCGGGCGCCAATCCGCGCACGGGTTGTGAGGCGGCCCTGGAAAGTCTTGAGCTGATCAAAGGCTTTATCAGCGACGCGGACATGGTGTTCGTCACCGCCGGCATGGGCGGCGGCACCGGCACCGGGGCCGCGCCGGTTATTGCCCAGGCTGCCAAGGAAATGGGCATTCTTACCGTGGGCGTGGTCACCAAGCCGTTCTTTTTTGAAGGCAAGAAACGCCTGGAATCGGCCGAGGCTGGTATTGAAGAGTTCCGCAAACACGTGGACAGCCTGATCACCATCCCCAACGACCGTTTGCTGCAACTGGCGCCCAAAAAAGCCACCTTCATCGAGATGCTGAAAAAGGCGGACGAAGTTCTGTACTACGCCGTCAAGGGCATTTCCGATCTCATTCTGGTGCCCGGCCTGATCAACCTGGACTTTGCCGACGTGCGCACGGTCATGAGCGAGTCGGGCCTGGCCATGATGGGCACGGGCATTGCCACGGGCGAATCCAGGGCGCGCGAGGCGGCCATGAAGGCCATTACCAGCCCGCTGCTGGAAGGCGTGTCCATTGACGGCGCCCGCCAGGTGCTCATGAACATCACCTGCGGCGCGGATCTGGGCATAGACGAAGTGAGCGAGGCCGCGGGCATCGTGTCCGAGGCCGCCCACGACGACGTGCATGTTATTTTCGGCACGGTCTGCGACGATTCCGTGGGCGACGAAATGCGCATTACCGTTATTGCCACGGGCATCGACAGCTCCCACCTGATCCAGCCGGGGCACTCCAAGCCGGCCACGGTCATGCCCCTGCGCGGCGCTTCCCCGGCCTCGGCCGCGGCCCAGCCGCAGCAGCCGGCGGCGCCCCAGCCCGGGCCGCGCGTTCCTCAGGGGCTGAACACGGTGGACGTGTCCCTGCAACAGGTGGTCGGCCGTCAGGCCGCGCCGCAGGGCAACTTCAACGTGCCCGCCTATTTGCGCAAACCGGCGCCGGCCACCGCGCCCGCGCCCAGAGCCAGCGCGCATAACCCGGGTGAGGACGACTTCATTTTCGACGAAGACGAGTTCGAAACGCCGTCCTTTATCCGGAAACAGGCGAACTAGCGTCCGCTCCGGCCTGTTTTCCCCCACGAAAACGGGCCGGGCGGCGCGACCGGTGTTGCCCCGGCAATACGGCCCGCCCCGCCGGCGGTTTTCCCGTGGCGTTTTCCAGCTTTCTCTCCCGCACCTTGCCGCGGGGGAGCTTCGGCGGCCCCTGCCGGCCGGGAGTTTTCCGGCCCGCGCCGCTGAAGAGACGAAAGCCCCTTACGTTGTTCCGGCCCGCCTCAGCCGGAGCGGCAAAGGGGTTTTTCGTCGTCTTTCGCCCGGCCCGAACAACCGGTGGAACAGATGGTGACAGCGGCGGTCCGTTATGGCATACTATGCCTTGCACTCAAAGCTGTTGGGCGGCGAAGCGGTCCGCCTCAGCTTCCGGAGCCAGGGGGGAAACTGGTTTTGGACGCCCTTTGAGGGGTCATGCGGCAGCACTGCTCCTGACGGGCGAAGGCGCGCTTTTCGCCTCCGCCCTGAAACATGAATGCTGTTTTCCCGCTGCGGGGAGCTTTTCCGGATGCCGGAATCCCGCACGGCCTGCCGCTGAGAAGAAGGACGAACTGAATGAGCAACACGATGACTTCTTTGAAGTTGGGCGTCGAGCGTCTTTTCGCGCGTCTGGGGCTTGGCATGCGCGCCAAGCTTATTACGCTGTTCGTGTTCATCAAGGTTGTTCCCCTCGTGCTTCTGGCCCTTCTGGCCTGGAATCAGGCCTGGGAGCTTGGCGAGGAGCTCAAGCGGCGCACGGCCGAGATAGCGGGCAAGGCCAACCGCGCCCTTTCCGAAACCGGGGAAATAGCCGTCAATGACGCGGTCAAGGCCCTTGACGCGCGGGCCACCGAAGACATTGAGCGCATGAGCACCGATACAGCCCGCCGTGTGGCCGAATTTCTTTACGCCCGTGACCAGGATATCCTGCTCGCTTCCAAATTCGAGCCCACTGAGGCCGCGTACCGCGATTTTGTGGAAAAACGGCAGGGCCGGCTCATCATGCAGAGCCGCTGGGAACTGGCGGCCGACGAAAAATCCTGGAAGCGCGCGGACAAAGCGCCGGTGTCGGAAGACATCCACTCCTCCATCTCGGAAAACAACTACAGCTTTCATTACCGCCCCCCGGAGCCTTACGAGTACGAGGCAAAGCCCCTGTACCGCGAAATGACCTTTATTGATCTGAACGGCCACGAACGGATCAAGGTCACCACCTCCCCGATCATGAACGCAAAGCTGCTGGACGTGTCGGACAGGCGCAACACCTATGTGCGGGCCGAGACGTATTTTTCGCAGCTCAAAAAGCTCAAACCCGGCGAAATTTACGTGTCCGACGTTATCGGCGAGTATGTCGGCTCGCGCGTTATCGGCATGTATACCCCGGAAAACGCGGCCAAGGTGGGCGAGGACTTCCGGCCCGAGAAATCCGCCTATGCCGGCGCGGAAAACCCGCTGGGCAGGCGCTTCAAGGGCATTGTGCGCTGGGGCGCGCCGGTGGTGAAAGAAGGCCGGATAGTCGGCTACGTCACCCTGGCGCTGGACCATGACCACATCATGGAGTTCACGGCCCATATCAAGCCCACCAGGGCGCGTTACACGGAAATTCCCGACGCCTCCGAAGGCAACTACGCCTTTATCTGGGACTACAAAGGCCGCAGCATCGTCCACCCCCGGCATTTTTCCATTACCGGCTATGACGCGGAAACCGGCGATCCGCAGATTCCCTGGCTGGAAGACCGCATCTATAACGAATGGCAGGCCAGCGGGAAAAGCTACGCCGATTTCATAGAAGACGTGCCGACCTTTGTGGAGCAGTCCAACAGCAAAAAGCCGGCTCCGGCCCTCACCAAAAAGGGCTTGATCGGCCTGGACTGCCGCTATCTGAATTTCGCCCCCCAATGTACCGGCTGGTTCGATTTGACCAAAAACGGCGGCTCCGGCTCGTTCCTCATCCTGTGGAGCGGGCTGTGGAAGCTCAACACCGCCGCGGCCATTCCCTATTACACCGGGCATTATGGCGAATCCAAGCGCGGCTTCGGCTTTGTGGCCATCGGGGCCGGGGTGGTGGATTTTCACCGGCCGGCCACGGAAACGCAGAAGGTTATCGACAAGCTCATCGGGGCCACGGACCAGGAACTGGCCGCCACTTCCAGGGAAACTCACCAGGCCATCGGCAAGAACCTGCTGGAAACGGCCATGAGCTTGAGCGCTTCCACCCTGGCCATGGTGGCGCTGGTCATTCTGATCGCCATCTGGATGGCTTCGGTGTTCACCCGGAGCATCAAGAGCCTGATTGAAGGCATCACCCGCTTCCGCTCCGGCGAGCGCCACTTCCGCTTCCACGCCGAGATCAAGGATGAAATGGGCGCCCTGGCCGACTGTTTTGACGAAATGGCCGACAGTCTGGTGGACAGCGTCAAGGGTTTTCTGGTGATCACCGACCTGGACAAAAAAGTTCTCTACGCCAACCCCGAGGCCCTGGAACTCACCGGTTACGCGTTTGACGAGATCCTGGGCAAACCTTACGACGAAATCAGCATCTTTCCCGCCGGCAGCGTCTGGCACCCGATCAAGGCGCTGCTGGAAGGACGCGAGACGGAAGTCCTCTATTACGCGGGCACGGATAAATACTACAAGAGCCAGGCCAGCTATCTGACGGACAAAAACGGCAAAAACATCGGCTACATCATTTCCACCACCGACGTAAGCGACATCATCGCCGAGCAGAAAAAACGCGAAGAACAGCGCGTCCTGCTGGACAGCATTTTTTCCTCGTCGCCGGACATCATGTGGTATCAGGACCAGGACGGCCGTTATCTGGCCGTGAACCCCCGCTTCGCCTCCATGGCCGGCCGGAACCCGGACCAGATAGTGGGGCTGACCGTGGAGGACGTTTTGCCCCCGGACATGGCCGCGCAGCTTAAAAAGAACGATTTTCTGGCCTTGTGCGGTCACGTGCCCCTGTATGCCGAGGAGGAACTCCGTTTTGCCGACGGGCACGAGGAAGTGGTGGACGCCGTGCGCCGGCCGATGTTCAACTCGCGCGGGGAACTGGTGGGCGTGCTCGGCGTGGCCCGCGACGTTTCACGGCGCGCGGCCGCGGAAGCCGAACTGCGGGCCACCCAACTGGAACTGGAACGGGCCGCCGCCGCCGCCAACAGGGCCAGCGAATCCAAAAGCAACTTTCTGGCCCGCATGAGCCACGAAATCCGCACGCCCATGAACGCCATCATCGGCATGACCAACATCACCAAGCGCAAGCTCACGGAAGAACCGCCCGCCGACGCCGAACTCCTGAACCACGTGCGCCAGATAGAGGTGTCTTCCACCCATCTGCTCGGCCTGCTCAACGATATTCTTGATATCTCCAAGATCGAGGCCGGCAAGATCGAATTGTCCGAGGAGGCCTTCGATCTGAACAAAATGGCCGCCAACGTGGGTTCCATCATCCGCCCGCGCTGCCAGGAAAAGAACATTGAGTTCGAGGTGCGCATAGAGCGGCTTGAAAAAAGCCGTTTTCTCTGCGATGCCCTGCGCCTGCGCCAGGTGCTCATCAATCTGCTGGGCAACGCGGTCAAGTTTACGCCTGAATGCGGCAAAATTCTCTTTCTTGTCCGCCAGATGGAACGCAGGGACAATGCCGCCCTGGTCTATTTCGCCGTTTCCGACACGGGCATCGGCATTTCCGAGCAGGGGCTGGCCATGCTGTTCACGCCTTTTGAACAGGGCGGCGGGCATATCAGCAAAACCTACGGCGGAACCGGGCTGGGGCTTTCCATCAGCAAGAGCATCGTCAAGCTGCTGGGCGGCGACATTCACGTTTCCAGCGTTGAAGGCAAGGGCAGCGAGTTTTCCTTCGCCATCTGGCTCAAGGAGGACGAAAACGAAGATTCGGCCGCCGCACCCCTGGACGACGTTTCCGCGCTTAAGGGCAAACGCCTTCTCCTGGTGGACGACGTGTTCGTTAACCGCCTGATTGTGACAGAACAGCTCTCTCCCACCGGCATGCTCATCGATGAGGCCGAAGACGGCATGGCGGCCCTGGACATGTTCGTCGCTTCGCCCGTGGGCCACTACGACATGATCCTTATGGACGTGCAGATGCCCCGCATGGACGGACACCAGGCATCCGAGGCCATCCGGACCCTGGACAGGGCGGACGCCGGGAGCGTGCCCATTATCGCCATGACGGCCAACGCCTTTAAGGAAGACGTGGAACAGGCGCTGGCCCACGGCATGAACGGCCACCTGGCCAAGCCCCTGGAAAATGACAAGCTCATGGAAATCCTGCTCACGTTTTTGAGCGCGCCCAAGGCCAAGGACCCCCACTAGCAAGAACCGCGTCACACACAACGGCAAGAACGCAACGCGCCCGCCACTGATAGCACTATGGAAACAAAACCCCTCTTCACGCCCGCCGAGATCACCGTCATCCTGCAACCCGAAGAAAAACGCTTCGCCATGCCGCGCCCCAAATCGGCGCTTATGCTTCTGCGCAAGCTCAACATCAGGCCGGGCACGGCTCTGGTCATCCGCGATCAGTCCCTGCTCACCCCGGATCGGGAAATACTCCCCAACGATATCATTACCGTGCGCGTCGTAACTTCTAGCGGATAAACCCGGCTACTTTTGAAATTGCTACCGGACGAGAGCCGTGTTTGAGAACGCCTGTCGAGTCACCTCCACGACACATACTCCCCTATGGGGTTTCCAAAGGGGGTCACACAGAGCCTGTGCCCCCGGTCCCCTTTGGCCGCCGGAGGCAATACGGCTCTTGGCCCACTTCAAAATTAATCCGCCCCGGCCGCGGCCATTCTTTCCTTTTTTCGGAGCCACGCCATGAAATGCACCCGTTGCAAGGCCACCGCCGTGGTGGCCCTGCCCAGCCACCACGCCGGTTTTTGCGAAACCTGCTTTCTCGATTTTTTCACCGGCCAGGTGGAAAAAGGCATACGCCGCCAGAAACTGTTCAGCCATGAGGATAAAATCCTGGTCGCCCTGTCCGGCGGCAAGGATTCCCTGGCCCTGATGTTCGAACTGAACCGCCTGGGCTATGACGTCACCGGCCTGCACATCGATCTCGGCATACCCAAGTCTTCCCCGGCCGCCCGCGCCGCTGTGGAAGACTTTTGCCGCAAGCATGAGCTGGCCCTGATCGTCAAGGAGATGGAAGCCGAAGGCCTGGCCATCCCCAGGGTCAAAGCCCGCCTGAACCGCCCCATCTGCTCGGCCTGCGGCAAAATCAAGCGCCACTATTTCAACCGGGTGGCCCTGGAACAGGGTTTCTCCGTCCTGGCCACCGGCCACAACCTTGATGACGAGGTGGCCCGCCTGTTCAGCAACACCCTGCGCTGGGACGCCGCCTACCTGAGCGACCAGGGGCCGGCACTGGAAGCCGAGCAGGGCCACGGCGGCTTTGCCCGCAAGGTCAAGCCCCTGTGGCGGCTGTCCGAGTTTGAAACCGCCAACTACGCCTTTTTGCGCGGCATAAACTACCACTACGCCCCCTGTCCCTACAGCCGGGGCGCCAGCTTTACCTTTCACAAAAAGCTCTGGGCCGATCTCGAAGACCACATGCCCGGCAGGAAACTTGATTTCTATCAGGGCTTTCTGGAACGCGGCCGCCCGGTCTTCGCCCGCGTGGAAGCCACGGACGGCGCCACCTTGCGCCCATGCGCCGGCTGCGGTCTGCCCACCTCGTCCGAGGAACTCTGCGGCGTCTGCCGCATCCGCGCGGCCGTGGCCGAGGAGTGAGAGGGGAGGGGAGAAGAATGCCTCCGGCGGCCGGGGGAAGGGGAAGGAAGCTTTTGAAAAAGCCCGCTCGATCTGAGCGAAGCGAAGACGAGCTACTACGACGAAAATTTCCCTTCCCCCGGACCCCCATTCCCTTCCTTCAAAACTTTTTATTTTGGGGGATGTGGCGGGGTGGAGACGCGAAAGAAGACGCTAGAGCAAATCAATTTTGAAATTGTCCAAGAGTAGTATTGCCTCCGGCGGCCAAAAGGGTTGAACCCCTTTGGAAACCCCATTTTTCTGAGCAGATTCAAGTGAATAATTTCAAAATTGAAATGCTCTAGAGCGCCCGCCATTCCAATTCCAGATAAAAATTGCTTCAATTTTTATCTGGAATTGGAATGAGGCGGAATATCCGCAAACGAGCAGCCGGCAGAGCCTTCGGGCTCTGCCGGCTGCCGCGCGTCAACCGCAATTTGCAATCAGAAAATTCTTGTTACGGATGGCACTTGGACTTGGCGCAGGCCGTCAGTTCCTTTTTCTTTTCCTTGTCGTCACCGGCGGTCTTTTCGTGACAGCTCATGCAGGTCTGGAACTTGGTGTCCTTTTTCTTGTGGATCATCTGGTAGTAAGAATTAATGCTCTTGTCCTTGGGGTCGATGTTGTCGTGGCAGCCGGCCGTGTTGCAGGAGCGATAGTCTTCCTTGCCGTCAACCGGGTGGTGACAGTCGCCGCAAGCCTGGGCTTTGTGCGTGCTGTGGTTGAAAATGACTTCTTTTTTGCCGCCCTTGTTCATCTTGAAGCCGTCGGCGGGCGCTTCGGGTTGCGCGGCCAGCGCCGGCAGTGCCAGGGCCGCCGCCATACAGAAAATCCCGAGAATCAGCAATTTTTTCATAATGCCTTTACCTCCTTCGAAAGATGCGGTTGTTAGAGCGTACTGTGCTGATTACCCTTCGCTCCAAGCGGATGTCAAGGCGGATTGCCCAAAAAATCACAAGGAACATATTGAAAACGTTTACGCCCTTGGCGGGCTTCGCAGTCTGGGCCGGCTTTTTTGCAGGAGCCGGAACAGGCCGTCTCAGGCCGTGTCCGCGTGCAGCACCACCCCGTAGCAGTTGAACAGCACCCGCGCCGGGTCGCCCACGTTCAGGCGCAAGGCGGCGAATCCGGGTGAAGAAAGCACGGCGCAAAGCTCCGTGCCGTCGTCAAGGCGGACCACGCATTCGGTGTTGATCCGGCCCTTGGCCACGGCCACGAGTTCTCCGATGAACTGATTTTCGGCGCTGCTGAGACCAGGGCGATCGCAGCGTTCCAGAATGAGCCAGGGGGCTTTGACTTCGGCCGAAATCATCCGCCCCGGTTCCAGAGCCAGGCGTTCGACGCTGGCGTTGGTGATCATGGCCCGCACGGTGTTCCCGCCCGGGGTGGCCAGTTCCACCGCCGTTTGGATATCCCCCCTGTCCATGGCGCTGACCTTGCCGAAAAAACAGTTGCGGGCGCTGGTCTGGTGGCCGGACTCTTGTTCCATATACCAGCGCGTGGCCTTGCGCATGTCGTCTTCGGAAAAGGCCATGAACGCGGCGGTGAGGTTGGGCGTGGAGTGCCCCAGCAGACGCTGGACCGCGGGCAGTGGCAGTTTGTTCCGCATCAGCTCCACGGCTCTGGCCTTGCGGATCATCTCCGGGCCGCCCTGGCTTTTGGGAAAGCCGCAGGATTGCGCCCGTTCGTAAAACTTGCGCCGCACAAAGGCCGGGTCAACGGCGAACAGGCGTTCGCCCTCTTTTTCCAGGCCGGCCAGCAAGGCGGCGATTTCGCCGGACAGGCTGGCGGAAATCTGCACTTCGCGCCCCTGGCCGGGTGATGCGCCGCCAAAGGTGATGCTGTTCCGTTCCGGATGCAGGTCCGTGGACGGATGCAGGTCGAGCACTTCGTTCAATTTGGCGCCGGTATAGCGGATCAGGAGAAAAATCAGCAGAATGCGGCCGCGCGATGCGCGCGAGCGTTCGTTCTGCGCGGCGTTCGCCCAGTCGCGGAAGGACTGCTCAAGCAACGCCAGGCGCGGCGGCTCGAGTTGCCGCCCTTCTTTCGGGGAGGTGGGGTGTCCGTTGCCCATGACGATTGATAACGCGGAATGGAAAGAAAGACAATTTCACGGGCGGAGCGCGGCCGGTACGGAGCGGCGCTGGCCAGAGCAAATTAGCTTCGAGCGGGTTTACTGGGCGCAGGCAAAAAAAGATGGGGTTTCCAAAGGGGGTCACCCCCTTTGGCCGCCGGAGGCAATATAACTCTTGGGTAACTTCAAAATGAATTTACTCTATGCGCCGGCAAAAGCGCCGCAAGGTCCGGTACAGGGCGGCCACGTCAATGGGCTTGGTCAGATGATCGTTCATGCCGAGCGCCAGACAGCGCTCCCGTTCTTCCACCAGGGCGTGGGCGGTCATGGCGATGACGATCAGGCCGTCGTGTTCCGGGTTGCTCCGGATGCGCCGGGTGGCTTCGTAGCCGTCAAGCACGGGCATTTGCAGATCCATCAGCACAAGATCAAAGGCGGGCGCGTGCCCTTGTCGCGTTGCCTCGTCGATGCGGCGCAGGGCTGCTTCGCCGTTGTCCGCCGTTGTCACGGCCACATCCACCGCCTGGAGCAGTTCCAGGGCGATCTGGGTGTTGATGGCGTTATCCTCAACCAGCAGCACGCGCAGGCCGCGAAGCGGCGCGAGCTGTTCCGGGGACGTCGTCTCTTCTTCGGTCAAAGCCGTTTCCGGCGCCGGGAGATAGGCCTCCAGGCCGAACCGGCAGGTGAACATGATCCGGGTGCCCCGGCCGTATTCGCTTTCCACGGAGATGTCGCCGCCCATGAGTTTTACCAGGTTCCGGGTGATGGTCAGGCCAAGGCCCGTGCCGCCGTACTTGCGGGTTACGGAACTGTCGGCCTGGGAGAAGGGGGCGAAAAGGGCTTCCGTCTGATCCGGGTGCATGCCTATGCCCGTGTCCTGCACGGCAAAGCGCATGAGCAGGGAATCGTCGGCCGTTTCCAGAATCTCCGCCTGGATGAGAATGGTGCCCTGTTCGGTGAACTTGAAGGCATTGCCCACAAGGTTCATGAACACCTGCCGCAGGCGCAGGGGGTCGCCGAGCAGGGCGGCGGGCAGATCAGCGGGCAGATCAAGGTGGAGCGGAACGCGGGCGGCCTTGCCCTGTTCCTGAAAGAGCAAGACCAGGTCGTCCAGCACTTTTTTGAGGGAAAAGGGGATGTGCTCCATGGACATTCTGCCCGCTTCGAGCTTTGAGAAATCCAGAATGTCGTTGATGATGCCGAGCAGGGCCGTGGCCGACCCGTGGACCTTGGCCGCGTAATCGCGTTGCTGCGGATCGAGCGGCGTTTTCAGGAGCAGATAGGTCAGACCGATGATGGCGTTCATGGGGGTGCGGATTTCGTGGCTCATGTTGGCCAGAAAACTGCTTTTGGCCCGATTGGCCTGGACCGCCGCGGCAATGCGCTGTTGCAGGGTTTTGATCACCCGGCGCAGGGCGCGGGCCAGTTCGCCCGTTTCCCCTTTGCCCGTGACCGCGAGCAATTGCCGCAGGTGGACGCGTTTTTCCCCGGGTTCTTCGTAGTCGCCGCTGGAAATGATTTTTGAGGCTTCCACAAGCTGTTCTATGGGCTGGACTATGGACCGCGCCACTATGAACGTTATCAGGATGGCGAGCGCAAAAACGGCCGCGGCGCTGCTTACCATGGTCCGCAGCAGTTCGTAGGAAGGGGCGAGCAATTCCGCCCGGTCGAAGACCACAGCCAGTTTCCAGGCCAGATTCGGAACGGAGTGGGTAACGACATACTTTTCCGTTCCATCCGGGTCAGCGCCGAAGAACTGGCCGTCCGGCTCATGGACGATATCCCGCCACAAGGGGGAAATCCCTTTGGGGTTTTGGGAAACGTTCTCCTGGCGTCTGCCGTCGATCAGGATATTGTCCCGCGCGTCCAGCACCACAAGATAGCCGGTTTCCAGAATGTTCCGGGTGCTCAAATCCATGGTCAGGCTCTGCAGACTGTAGTCCACCCCGAGCAGGCCGAGCGGTTTGCCCTCCATGTCGCGAGTCTTGACGAGAATGCTGCACACCATGCCCCCGCCCGAGGTCTGGTACAGGGAACTGAAAAACACATCCTGCCGGCTTTGCATGCACTCCTGATACCAGGGCCGTTTCCGGGGGTCGTACCCGGCGTACTTCAAGTGGCCTTCGGGCGCCTGGGCGTACTGCCCGTCGGCGTTGGCCATGAACACCAGCCCGAAGTTCCTGTTGGCGTGCCATATTCTGATGAACTCGTCGTAAATGCGCCGTTCGTGCGGCGGATGGTTTTCATACAGCAGAGTGGTGGTCGTTTTTGTGTCGAGGTAGCTGGTAAGCCTGCCCCGGGAGGTCCGCACCGCTTCCAACTCCGCCAGATACCTGACGCTCATGACGCCGGGCTCCATAAAGGTCTTGATGCGCTCCTCCACGCGTTCCAACTGGCTGACGGCCTGGGCGTGAAAGGATTTTTCCGTCAATTGGCGCACGGACGAAAAGACGATGCCGCACATTATGCCGAAAACGAGCATAAGGCAGGCGGAAAAAGCGAGAATAAGACGCAGGCGTATTTTCATGACGCTGATGTATGGAGAATGAACGGATGCATTACACTGAAGTGTTCACATGATTTGAAATTATCAGTGATTGCAAAGAGAAACAAAAAAGAAAATGTCGTGCATTATTTGAGTGTATTTATCCGATATGCGCGCACACGCCATTTACAAACTCAACAGAATTGCTTCTCAACTGATATATGAACTTTGACTGCAAGGCAATAGAAATAGCTGTCGCTATAGTAAAAACACGGCCTTCACAATTTTTCTGATTGTGAAGGCATTATTGCGTTAATTTTTCCGGCAACAGGAGGGGGATTCGGATTGCCGCTGCGGAGAAGGTAAAAACGCGCGGCTTTTACTCCGCGCCGTCTGTTGGGTCGAGACCTTTCAGGGTGGATTCCAGTTGCCAGCGGCAGAGGCCGTTGACAATGTTCTTGCGCCGGTTTTTGTGCCCGGCGCAAAGCGTGGCGAGGTCTTGCATGATGTCGCTGCGTCGGGTGTGGCCGGCCGAGGGGCAGGGGTTGGACCACACGGGTAGCCCCCACTGCTTTACGGCCTTGGCGATCAGTGTTTTCTCCACCAGCATCAGGGGGCGGATAACCATGAGCCGGCCGCCGAAAAAGGACTCGCGCATGCCCATGCCCTCCACGCGGCCGGTCTGGCAGAGATTAAGCAGGAACGAGGACACCAGATCGTCGGCGTTGTGGCCAAAAGCGAGGTGGGTCAGGTTATACTGCCGGCACAACTCGAACAGGCGCTTGCGCCGAAGCATGGCGCAGTAAAAGCAGGCCGAGGCCTTGCGGTTTTCCTCCGAATGGGCGCGCGGGCCGTGGGCTGTGAGTTCGGCGTGCCCGGAGATGCCGTTGGCGGCGAGCCAGTCGATCATGGGGGAGTGACTTTCCGGGTCAAAGCCGGGGTTCACATGCAGGGCCATTATTTCAAACGGAAAAGGCACGATGCGCTGGCGAATCTGCAAGACCTTGAGCAAAACCCAGCTGTCCATGCCGCCGGACAGGGCAACGCCGACGCGCGCGCCGGGAACGAGCATGGCCGATGCCTGCATCAGTTTTCCGGCAAGACGCACGCAACGTTCCTGCTGGTAGGTAAAGGAGAGTCTGCTCATAAACGATTTCCGGATAGCGGTGGGATGCGGCACAAGCAGTCCGCCGCCGGGGCGGGCTTCTTGTGCCGGTCCCTTCATAGCTTGCGCCCGCGGGCAAATCAAGGCATTATCCGGGCACGGCGTCCGGAGTCGGCCGCCGTTCCGGTCCTAAAAAATTGTCCGCCGCAATTCCCATGGTATAACCCGCTTGAACCAAACCCCCATGACGCCGCAACTTCCCATCGGTCCTGATTTTCCGTGGCTGGCGCCTCTGGCCGGCTTTTCCGATCTGCCCTTTCGCCTGCTTTGCCGGGAACAGGGCGCGGCCGTGGCCTGCACGGAAATGGTCAGCGCCAAGGGGCTGGTTTACGGCATGCGCCAAAAGAGCGGGGCGGAAGGCAAAAGCAACGAAGGCACGGAAGACCTGCTCGTGACCACGCCCGAGGACAGCCCCCTGGTGGTGCAGCTTTTCGGGGCCGAGCCGGAATTTTTGGCCGAAGCGGCGGATGTGCTGCGGGCGCGCGGTTTTTTCTGGTTTGACCTGAACATGGGCTGCTCGGTGCCCAAGGTGACGAAAACCGGCGCCGGTTCGGCTTTGTTGCGCGCACCGGCCCGCGCTCTGGCCGCTGCCTCGGCCCTGTTTCGGGCCGCCGGTCCGGGCCGGGCGGGCTGCAAGATCCGTTTGGGCTGGGACGCGGCTTCCCCGGTTTATCTGGATTTGGCCAAAGCGCTGGAAGACGCGGGCGCGGCCTGGATCACCCTGCACCCGCGCCATGCCCGGCAGGGGTTCGGCGGCGAGGCCGATGCCGGGGCGCTGGAAAAACTGGCCCGGGCAGTGAGTATTCCGGTGCTGGCCAGCGGCGATCTTTTCCGGGCCGGGGACGCGTTGCGCTGTTTGGACACAGGAGCGCGCGGGGTGATGTTCGCCCGTGGGGCCATGGCCAACCCGGCCGTTTTTCGCCAGTACCACGCTTTGCGCCGGGCCGGGAACGGCCCGGCCGCCAAGGACGCGGAATTCCGCCCCGGCCCGGAAGCCGATGCCTTTGGCCCGGCGGAACTGCTGGCCCTGATCCTCAGGCATGCGGCCCTGGCCCGCGAACTGACGCCGGGAAAAACAGGCCGCCGGGGGCTTTCTCCGGCCTTGCTGAAAATGCGTACGGTTGTCCCGCGCTACGCGCGCCACCTGCCCGGCGTGAAGCGTCTGCGCCTGGCCCTGGCCGCTTGCGAAAGCTGGGAACATCTGGATGATATCTTGCGCTGTTTTTTTGCCGGCGCGGATGAAAACCGGCTTGCGGGCCAGTCGCGGCTATAACGCCCACAGGAGAAAGTTCATGCGTGTCATTCGCGCCCGCTCGGCGGGCTTCTGCCTGGGGGTGAGCCTGGCCCTGCGGCGGCTCGACCAGGAACTGGAGGCCGTCGGCGGGGCTGTCCCGGCAAAGGCCGGCCGGCTGATCACCCTTGGCCCGATTATCCACAACCCCCTGGTCATGCAGGAATACATCGAGCGGGGCGTAGTTTGCGAAAGCGACCACCAGGGCATCGGCCCCGGCGATCGGGCGGTTATCCGGGCCCACGGCATCCCGCGCGACGTGGAAAACAGCCTCAGGCTTTCCGGGGCGACCATTATCGACGCCACCTGCCCCAAGGTCAAAAAGGCCCAGGTGGCCATTGGCAGGGAATACGCCAAAGGGGGCAGCCTGCTGCTCTTCGGGGAAAAGGAGCATCCCGAGGTGCGCGGCCTTCTGAGTTATGCCGAAAACCGGGCCGCGGTCTTCGGCGATCTGCGCGAATTGGCCGAACTTGCGCTTGAACCGGGCCAGTCCTATTTTCTCGCCGCCCAGACCACCCAGGATCGCTCGCTTTTTTTCCAGGCCAGGGAGCAACTGGAAGCCCGCCTGGGCAGAAGCGTGCCCACCTTGTGCACCATCTGCGACGCCACCCGCGATCGGCAGCAGGAGGTGATTGATCTGGCGGGCCAGGTGCAGGCCATGGTTGTTGTCGGCGGCCTGAACAGCGGCAACACCCGCCGCCTGGCGGAAGTGGCCAGGGCCGGCGGCGTGCCGACCATCCACGTCGAGCGGGTGGAGGACATCACCCCCGAGCTTGCGGCCGCCACCTTTGCCGGCGCCTCCCTTGTCGGTCTGACGGCGGGCGCTTCCACGCCGGAAAAGCATATTGACGCCATGCAGGCCTATCTGGAAAAACTGCGGCCGTTCTGAAATATATAAGGCTTGAAAGAGTCGCTTAAAGGCGGGCAAGGCCCGCCTACGCCTCTTTCGCGGCAAGGATTTGAGGACAAATCCTTGCAGAGCAATCCACTCATTTCATTCGTGAATTGCTCTAATACGGAAAGGTATTCCATGACCCCGGCGGGGTAAAATTTTTTCGGAGCCCGCCGAAACATATTGAAGAAAATCTTCAACTGTGCTTTGCTTATTGAGGATTTTTCCAACGTACGGAGCAGTCATGACCCAGACCAACATCCTTTTGGAAGCGGGCACCAACGAGCTTGAAATAGTGGAATTCCATATCGACGAACTTGAGTCGGACGGAGTAACCCCTTACACGGGTTACTACGGCGTCAACGTCGCCAAGGTGCTTGAAATCATACGTTTGCCCAAGGTGACGGAACTGCCCGAGGTGCGGGACAAGTCAGTGCTCGGCGCGTTCAACCTGCGTTCGCAGATCATTCCTCTAGTGGATCTTGCACTCTGGCTGGGCAAAAAACATACCTCCATCAATGCGGCCAAGGTGATCGTCACGGAATTCAACAACGTGACCACCGCCTTCATGGTGTCCGGCGTCAACCGCATCCACCGCATAAGCTGGGAAGAGGTGGAGCCGCCCAATACCTATGTCTCCAACCTGACCCGGAACACCATTACCGGCGTGGTCAAACTTGAGGGTCGGATCATTTTTCTGCTCGATCTTGAGCGCATCGTCAGCGCCCTGAACCCGAATCTGGCCCTTCGCCTGGACGAGGCCGTGGACTGGAATACCGGCGCGCGTTACCGGGCTCTGGTGGCCGACGATTCCACGGTCATCCGGGAAATGCTCAAGGATTTGTTGCAGCGGGCCAATTTTGAGGTAGAGGCGGTCAATAACGGCCGCGACGCCTGGGAGCGGCTGGAGGAAATCAAGAGAAAGTCCGAGAGCGAGAACCGGCCCATTGAAAGCTACGTGCAGTGCGTGGTTTCGGACATCGAGATGCCGCAGATGGACGGCCACAATCTGTGCAGGCGCATCAAGGACGACCCGGTGCTCAAGCGGCTGCCGGTGCTGTTGTTTTCGTCCCTGATCACCGACCGGCTGCGCCACAAGGGGGACGCCGTGGGCGCGGACGAGCAGATATCCAAGCCCGAGGTCACCACCCTGGCCCGGAAGGCCCTGGCCCTTATCGAGGAACGGGGCTTCGGCCCCACGGGCGGCGCGCCCAAGTCCTGAGCCCGCCGGCTGCTTGGAGACAGCCTTTGGCCCCTTGACATCCTTGGGGGCTCGTTATATCTGTCTTCTCTTATTGTTTGGCGCGCCCGCGTGTTCCGCCAGGCGGCGGCACGGGACAGCAGTATTTTCGCGCCTTTCCGACGCGGCTTTGCCCGTTTTTCACCGCTCCCCGACGCCCGGAACCACGAGACCCGCGTCCGTTTTTTCCGGGTTTGCGGGGGCGGAACTTCGCGGACGCGAACCGGCTTTGTGCCGCAATGTTTTACCAGTACCGCCAGGAGGCATCCATGGCCAGAATTACCGTTGAAGACTGCCAGCAGCGCGTGAACAACCGCTTTTTGCTGGTGCAGATGGCCATCAAACGCGTGCATCAGTACCGCGAGGGCTACCCCGCCCTTGTGGAGGCGAAAAACAAGGAAGTGGTGACGGCCCTGCGCGAAATCGCGGCCGCCAAGATTCTTCCCGATGACCTGAGCTACTACGCGGCCCCGGACGAGCCGATTGATCCTTCCAAAATCGACTGATTTTCACAGCCATGATCCAGCGCGATTACTATGAGATTCTGAGTGTGGAGCGTAGCGCGTCCGGCGAGGAGATTAAAAAAGCCTACCGGAAGATGGCCATGCAGTATCACCCGGACAGGAATCCCGGTGACGCCGAGGCGGAAGCCAAGTTCAAGGAAGCGGCCGAAGCTTACGACGTGCTGCGCGACGAAGGCAAACGCGCTCGCTACGATCGCTTCGGGCATGCCGGAGTGGGGCAACAGGGCGGCTTTCAGAGCAGCGAGGATATTTTTTCGCATTTCGGCGACATATTCGGCGATCTGTTCGGCTTCAGCATGGGCGGCGGCGCGCGCGGCAGGCGCAACCGGCCGCAACAGGGCTCCGACCTGCGCTATAACCTGGGTATCTCCTTCCGCCAGGCGGCCAAAGGCGACAACGTCGCCATCAAAATCCCCCGTAGCGCCGCCTGCCCTGACTGCAAAGGTTCCCGCGCCGCGCCCGGCACCACGCCGGAAAGCTGCCGCACCTGCGGCGGCGTGGGGCAGGTGCGCCACAACCAGGGCTTTTTCCAACTCAGCGTGCCCTGCCCGACCTGCCAGGGCGCCGGCGAGACCATTTCTTCTCCCTGCCCGCGCTGCAAGGGCCGGGGCAGCGTGCACGAGGTGCGCGAGCTTTCCGTGCGCATTCCGGCCGGCGTGGACACGGGCAACCGCCTGCGCGTCCGGGGCGAGGGCGAGGGCGGGGTCAACGGCGGTCCCAACGGCGATCTGTACGTCGTGGTCCAAGTGGATAATGACGATACCTTTACCCGCGAAGGGCAGAACCTGCTGGTCTCCCGCGAGGTTTCCTTTGTCCAGGCCGCCCTTGGCGACAAAATCGAAATTCCCACCCTGGACGATCCCATCAGCGTGGAAGTGCCCAAAGGCACGCAGAGCGGCGAGGTTTTCCGCATTGCCGGCAGGGGCCTGCCCTATCCCGGCCGCCAGGTCAGCGGGGATCTGCTTGTGGAAATCAAGGTGCGCACCCCCACCCGGCTCAACTCCCGCCAGGAGGAAATCTTGCGCGAGTTCGCCGAGATAGACGTCCAAAAGCCCATCAACAAGGCCAAAAAGATCATGAAGAAGGTCGGCAAGGCCATGGGGCTTGATTAAAGTAACTTCATTGTGAAGTTGCCTAAGAGTCGTATTGCCTCCGGCGGCCAAAGGGGGTGACCCCCTTTGGAAACCCCGTTTGTAGACACGCCCCGTGCGGAACTGATGCAGTTCCGCACGGGGCGTGTCGTTTTGATAGCCGCTCTGTTGGTGGGTGCGGGAATCTACTAGAGCATTTCAATTTTGAAATTATTCACTTGAATCTGCTTAGAAAAATGGGGTTTCAAAAGGGGTTCAACCCCTTTGGCCGCCGTAGGCAATACTACTCTTGGACAATTTCAAAATTGATTTGCTCTAGATACGAAAGCCGGGGAAAGGAAAGATCGCTTTTCCCAAAAAGGGGAGGAGCGTCCCCTCGCTTTCTCGCCCTTCCCCGGCGATTTATCCTACATTTTCAGCACGATCTGGTTGGCGGCCACGGCCACGGCGTAGGCCAGGCCAAGGTTGAAGAACAGGCTGAAGAACATCCACTTCCACTCTCCGGATTCCTGCCGGATCACGGCCAGAGTGACGAAGCAGGGGGAGTAGAGCAGGGTGAAGAGCAACAAGGCGATGGCATTGGCGGAGGTCCACTGGTTGTCCGCCCGGATGCGGTCGGCCAAGGAGGACTCGTTGTCCTCGTCTATCTCGCCCAGGGAATAGGCTGTGCCCAGGGTGGCCACCACCACTTCCTTGGCCGCGATGCCGGCCACCAGGGCGATGTTGGTGCGCCAGTCGAATCCGGCCGGGGCCGTGACCGGCTCCAGGGCGATGCCTATTCTGCCGGCGTAGGAGTTACGCAAGGTCTCGCTGGATTCTTCGTTGTCTATGGCCGCTATTTCCGCTTCGATCTGCTTTTCCGGCAAGGCGTCCAGTTCTTCCTGCTTCTGGGCCATCTGGGCTTCAATGGCGCCGGAGGGCGTTTTTTCCAGTTCCGCGTTCAGGCCTTCCAGCTTGGCCTTCAGGGTTCTGGCGCCGGCGTCGTGCTCGCCAAGGCGTTCCAGCGCCGCGGTATGCTTGGCGATTTGCTCGCGCAGACTGTCAGCGGCCGGATCTTTGGGCAGCTTTTCAAGCTGTTCCTTAAGGTCGTCCACTTCGGCCTGAAGCTTGGAAACCGGCATGGCCTCAAGTTCTTCCTTGGCCTTATCGAGTTTTTCCCGGGTTTCTTTGGCGGTCGGGCTGTTCTTGTCCTGATCCGCCAGTTCCTTTTCCAGGGCCGCTACCGATTCTTCCAGTTGCTTGGAGGGCAGTTCGGCCAGTTTCTCTTCAAGCGGAGCCTTTTTGTCTGTAAAAACCTTGGCGGCCTCCTCTGGCAGGGCCGGGAAACTCATGCCGGCCCAGATCAGGATGGAAATGGCCAGGATGATGGTGCCGGCCTTTTTAATGTATTGCCAGGCGCGTTCCCAGGTGTGGATAAGCACGCCGGCCAGGGTGGGCAGGCGGTAGGGCGGCAGTTCCATAACAAAAGGCGTGGCTTCGCCCCTGATGACGGTGGAGCGCAGAAGGCGCGACACCAGGAGGGCGGCGGCCCAGCCGGCCATGGTGATCAGGAACATTACCAGGGCCTGGTGCTTTTCGAAAAAGACGCCCACAAAGAGCAGGAACACCGGCAGCTTGGCCCCGCAGGCCATGAAAGGCGCGGTAAGCATGGTGGCCAGGCGCTCGCGCGGGCTGCGCAGGGTGCGCGTGGCCATAACGCCCGGCACCGCGCAGCCGCCGGCAATGCCGCCGGACACGATAAAGGGCATAATGGAAGCCCCGTGCAGGCCGAAAAAGCGGAAAACCCTGTCCATCATATACGCCACCCGCGCCATGTAGCCGGAATCCTCCAGGATGGCGATGAGCAGGAACATGATCATGATCAGGGGCACGAAACCGAGCACGCCGCCCACGCCGTCGATGATGCCCGAGGTGATCAGGGACTTGAGCATGCCGTCCTCAAGGTGGGCGGCGGCCAGGCCGTGCAGCCATTCAAAGCCGGCGGCCATCCAGTCGGAAGGATAGGCTCCGAGCTCGAAGGTGACGTAATACATGCCGTACAGCAGGCCCATCAGGATCAGGGGGCCGAGAAAGCGATTGGTCAGCACCTGGTCCACTTTGTCCGAATAGGCGATGCGGTCCTTGATGTTGTCCGTTTCCGAAAGCACGCCCTGACGCAGCATGGAAGCGATGTAACCGTAGCGGTAGTCGGCGATGACCGCTTCCGGATAGGTGTTCAGCGTGCTTTTCAGGTGGTCGGCCACCTGGCTGGCCGCGGCCGTGAGCTTGTCGTGGGTTTCCGGCGAAATCATTCGGCCCCGCTCCAGAACCTCTTCATCGTGTTCCAGGTATTTCAGGGCCACCCAGCGGGCCGGATATTTATTTGTGAGCAGCCCGGCCTGGGCGACCAGCGGGGCCATGCGTGACAGGGCCTCGTCAATGTCCGGACCGTAGGAGATTTCCAGCGGCATCCATTCCGTTCTCCGGCGTTTTTCCGCCAGGGCGACGGTGGCGGCCAGGGCCTCCTTGAGCCCTTCGCCGTTTCTGGCCACCGTGGGCACGGCTTTGAGGCCGGTGAGCGCTTCCAGGCGGTTTACATCGATGCTTATGCCCTGGGCTCTGGCCTCATCCATCATGTTCAGGGCCAGAACGACGGGCGCGCCCATTTCCAGCATCTGCACGGTCAGGTAAAGGTTGCGCTCAAGCACGCCGGCGTTGATTACGTTCAGCACCGCACCGGGCCTGTCCTCGGCCAGCACCCGGCGGGCCACCACTTCCTCCAGCGAATAGGCGGTAAGGGAATAGGTGCCGGGCAGGTCCACCAGGGAAACGGATTTGCCGTCAATAAGGGCGGTGCCTTCTTTCTTTTCCACGGTGATGCCGGGGTAGTTGCCGACATGCTGCCGAGCCCCGGTATACCAGTTGAAGGCAGTGGTTTTGCCGGAGTTGGGGTTGCCGGCAATGGCGATAAAGTTATTCGCGGCGGTCATGCGGTCTCCTCTGCATGCTGTTTGCGCGCAGACGCGCTTGTGGGAAATTGATAGTCAATATCATCTAAGAAAGAAAAAAATACCCCGGCGTACGCAATGCAGCCGGGCGGAAACGCGCTCCCGCCGGAAGCGAGGGCGCTCGCTTCCGGCGGGAGCAACGTTTCCTTACTGGCCGGCCGGCTTGGATGCTTGCGGCTTTTTATCTTCGGTCGCGGCGCTGGTGTTCTTGACATCTCTCACCGCCACATAATCGGCCTCGTTGTTGCGCAGCGTGAGGGTAAAGCCCATGAGGCGCAGGGCCACCGGGTCTTCAAGCGGCGCGCGGCCAATCACCTGCAACTCGACCCCGGGCACAAGGCCCATGTCCCTGATTCGCCTGCCCATCTCCCCGTCGGCGGTAATGGCGGCAATGGTGGCGTGCTGGCCTTTTTGCAGAGAGCGTAGCGAAACAGTGGTGTCCATGATGTCTCCGATGTATTGAAAATAAATTTTGTTTTCAATTGAGCCGAAAAAAATTTATTTGCCGCAGGAACAGCCCGATTCACCGCAGCAGGAAGCCGCCTGACGATGGTCCGGGCGTTTTGCCGGGCCGCAGCCGCACTCGCCGCAGCAGCCGCAAGAGGGGCGCACGAACAGGCGGCGCACCGCGTAGGCCGCTGCCGCCAGAACGATGACTCCGACAATAATGGCATCCCACATGACAATTTCCTCCTTCATGCGTCCGGGCTTCAGGCCGGCAGACGCCGGTGCGGGCAGTCGGCGGCGAGTTCGTGCGCGCAAGCCGCGCCTTCTTCGGCGCAGCAGACAGCCTCGGCCATGCTTTCGCCAAGCACCAGCGAACCCTGGCGCACCCGCACGCATACGCAGCCCTTGCCGCGCGCGGCGTTGTAAACTTCCAGCTCCGTTCCCGGCAAAATGCCCAGGGAATAGAGACGGGACCGGATCTCCCGGCTCCCGTTAAGCTGCTCCACGCGCAGTTTGCGGCCGCGCGGGGCAGTAAGCAGGGAAGGGAAGGACGGCGCTTTCATTGTGAACTCCGGACGAAGCTCAGGCAACGTTATGCTGCCCTCTGGTTAAGAGAGTACAGCAATGAAAATGAATGTCAAGTTCCTTCAAGAAATATTTTTCACGGGCCGGGCAAAACAGGGCCGGCCGGAAAAAAACGCCTTGCCCGCGTTACCAGAGGCGCAACAGAATTTTTTGCTCGTTTTCAGGCAGTGACGGAAGCATGTGTTCCACGCGCACGGAAATATGCGTGCCGCCGCGAACGTTGAATATTCCCTCCACGGTCATGCGGCGTGGGGCGAGCACGGCGATCAGATCGTCGGCAATGCGGTTGGTCAGGCTTTCCATGAACGCGCCCTGGTTGCGAAAAGCGCCCAGGTAGAGCTTGAAAGACTTGGACTCCACACAGCGCGCGCCCGGCGCGTAGCAAAGGCGGATGGTGCCGAAGTCCGGCTGCCCGGTCATGGGGCAGAGGCTGGTGAACTCCGGGTGTTCAAAGGTGATCACATAGTCGCGGCCCGGATGCGGGTTGGCGAAAGCCTCCAGAATGGCGCTGTCGGGCGTGTCGAAACGGGAACGCGCGGGCGAACCGAGCAGGGTGAGCCCGGCCGTTTCCGGTGCGCCGGCGGCCTTGCCGGAGGGAGAATCTGCACTCATGAATTTTCTCGACAATAAAGGTTGGACAATGGCAAACCGCCTCTGATATAGCCCCTCCCGGCCGCGAGGTAAAGATGAAAGAGCCGGGGGAAGGGAGAGGAAACTTTTACAAAAGCCCGCTCGATCCGAGCAAAGCGAGGACGAGCTACTACGAAGAAAATCTCCCTTCCCCCGGCCCCCCCATCCTTCTCCTTCAAAACTTTTTAGTTTGGGGCGCGGGAGGGAGTGGAGACGCGGAAACCTCTCTTTGGCCAGACTCTCGGATAACGGGTTGAGAAAGCTTTTTCAGTTACGCGTAATCTAGGGAGTCCCTGTCCGTCTTGCCGGGTTGCCGGACGTGGTGTATGGTGCATGACTCTTTTGCGGGAAACAGTATGAAATACACTTTGCTATATATTCTCTCGGTCGTGGCCGTGAACTGC
The DNA here is from genome assembly GCA_031550695.1 of Desulfovibrio sp. Classification (GTDB taxonomy): domain Bacteria; phylum Desulfobacterota; class Desulfovibrionia; order Desulfovibrionales; family Desulfovibrionaceae; genus Frigididesulfovibrio. The sequence goes on from JAVBOI010000033.1 coordinate 52,130, forward strand.
GCCTTCGACCTTGTTCCTCCGCTGGTTTTGCCCGGCGGGGAGGTCTGGTCGCCGGTGGCGTTGATCGTCGGCTTTGTTTTTGTCATCCGCGACTACGCCCAGCGCGAAATCGGCCATTACGTGCTGCTGGCCATGCTGATCGGCGGAGCCCTAAGCTGGCTTCTGGCCTCGCCCGGCGTGGCCCTGGCCAGCGTGTGCGCCTTTTTGTCCAGCGAACTGATGGATTGGGCCGTCTATACCTTTACCGGCCGCCCCTTTTCCCAGCGCGTGCTCCTGTCCAGCGCCATCAGCACCCCGGTGGACAGCGCCGTGTTCCTGGGCATGATCGGCCTGTTCTCCTGGTCGGCCGTGGTGATGATGACCGTGAGCAAGATGGTGGGCGCGCTGATCGTGTTTCTTATCGCCCGCCGCCGCGAAAGGCTCCTTCTTTGAAGCGCGTCGCGCGCCGTCCAGGCGGGCTTTCCGCACGCAACGCCAGTATTGGTATGGGCGGTTGTCGACTGGAACCCAGGTGATTCGCCCGAGGCGAGCGGCCCGTCTTTTCTCCGTTCGGGGTTCTGCCGGAAAAGGAAAGTGTGGCTTATGCTGAAAATCGCCGCCGGCCTGACGCTGCTCTGCTGCCTGGGCGCGTTCCTTTCTCAAGCGGACGCGGCCGGTCATCCGCCGGCGGAAAGCGCGTGGCCGGTGGAAATTGTTGACGACAGCGGGGCTGTTGTCCGCCTGCCCGCCCCGGCGCGGCGCCTGCTGCCCCTGTATGCCGGCCTGGGGGAAACCCTTGCGGCCATGGGGCTTACAGAGTATGTTGTGGGCCGCACGGTTTCCGACGATACCCTGCCGGCTTCCCTGCCGAGCGTGGGCACGCACATGCGGCCCAATATCGAGCTGGCGGCGGCCCTGCGGCCGGATCTGGTTCTGCTGCTCGAAGGGCGGGAAGAAGCCGGCCTGATTGCGGATTCCTTCACGCGCCTGGGCATTCCCGTGGCGCGTTTCCGCGTGGCATCGTTCGCCGGGCTGTTTTCCTGCATCAGCCGCCTGGGCGTCCTGACCGGAGAGCCGGACAAGGCCGCGGCCCTGGAACAATCCCTGCGGCAACGGCTGGCCGCCGTGGAAAGCCGGGTGGCCGGCCTTGAGCGCCGGCCCGTGATTTTTTTCGAGGTTCGCTATCCCAACCTGCTGGGGGCCGGCGGCGACAGCATGCCGGGGGATATTATCCGGGCCGCCGGCGGGGTGAACGGCCTGGACGACCGCAAGGACCGCATGGTGCGCCTGAGCGAGGAAAGTCTGGTCCTCATGAATCCGGATATCTATCTGATCCAGCAAGGTGCCATGAACAAGAACCCCACGCCCTTGAATGAACGGCCCCATTTTCGGGCCTTATCCGCGGCCGTGAACGGGCGCTTTTTCAGCGTGCCGGAATCGCGTTTTTCCCGCCCCGGTCCCCAGAGCCTGCTGGCCGTGGAGGACTTGGCCGCCATCATCATACGCTGGCATGCCGAAAGCGGCCGTGGGAGCGCCGCCCCCCAACCTTAGAGCAAATTAACTTTGAAAAAGTTTATTTGCTCTGGCGACGCGGTAGCGGCGCCCGCAAGCGAACAGCGCGGCGTGCCTTTAGCAAAAGGGCTTCCCTTTTGCGCATCTGAAAAAAAGAGGCTTTGTGGTTTAGTTTTTTTCAGAAGCTTGGCCTTCGATGCAATGTAGCATTTCAAAAGTAACATTCCCCAGTGGATACGTGTGACCCTATGCTTAAATTTTCAGATGCGCAGACGCCGGGTTCGTCCGAACAGGACGCCGCCGGGCGGCCCGCTGAACGCGACGGCTCGCGGCCGGCTGCCGGGGTTTTGTACGGCATTGGCGTCGGGCCGGGCGCGCCGGACCTGATCACCCTGCGAGCCGTGAACGCGCTGCGCTCCGTGCGCGTGGTTCTGGCCGCGGCCTCGCCCAAGAACGAGCATTCCCTGGCCCTGTCCATCGCCGCCCCGCACCTGCCGGAAGACGTGGAGATCCTGCGCCTGGACTTTCCCATGACCCGCGATCGCGCGGTCCTGGAGCAGGCATGGTCCGACAATGCCCGCGCGGTCGCGGACGTGCTGCGCTCCGGCCGGGACGCCGCCTTTCTTACCCTGGGTGATCCGCTGATCTACAGCACCTTCGGCTACCTTATGCGCACCCTGCGCGTCCTTGACCCGGATCTGCCCGTGCGCGTAGTGCCCGGCATCACCTCGTACCAGGCGGCGGCGGCCAAAACGCACACCGTTCTTTGCGAAGGTGAAGAAAACCTTTTGATCGTTTCGGGCATAAACGACGCCAAACGCCTGGACCAGGCCCTGGAGCTTGCCGACAGCGCCGTTATTTTGAAAGCGTACCGCAATTTTGAAACGATTACAGAAGCCTTGCGGGCTCACGGCCGGCTCGGGCAAAGCCGCTTTGCCTCCCGGCTCGGTCTGGAGGGCGAAATCGCCCTGCGCGGGCTTGAAAATGCTCCGGAAAAACCGCATTATCTCTCGCTGGTTCTGGTGCCGCCCCGCAGATCGGACGACGATTAAGCGCGCCAGGATATTTTTTGCTGAGCCATATTGTATACATGTAGTGACATAGACAGGAAATCGTCATGCCGACACACACGACTCATCCCGCGTCCGCAAGCGGCCACGCGGAGTTTTTTCCTGATTTCGCCAAGGCGGGCGGGCTTGTGCCCGTCATTGTCCAGTGCGCGGCCACGGGCGAAGTGCTCATGCTGGCCTATATGAACGAGGAATCCTACCGCAAAACCCTGGAAACCGGCGAGGCCCACTTCTGGAGCCGCAGCCGCCAGAGCCTCTGGCACAAGGGCGGCACTTCCGGCCATGTGCAGAAGGTGCGCGCCATTCGTCTGGACTGCGACCGCGACGCCCTGGTGCTGCTGGTGGAGCAGGTAGGCGGGGCCGCCTGCCACACGGGATTCCGCAGTTGTTTCTACCGCGAACTCAAAGACGGCCGGGTGAGCGAGTGCTGCCCGATCGTGTTCGACCCCGAGGAGGTCTATAAATAATGTCCGAGCCCCTGCTCAAACTCGGTCTGCCCAAAGGCTCCCTGGAGGAGTCCACCCTGGCGCTGTTCGCCAAGTCCGGCTGGAAAATATCCATGCGCAACCGGAACTATTTTCCGGAAATCAACGACCCGGAAATGTCCGTGAGTCTCTGCCGCCCGCAGGAAATGCCCGTGTACGTGGCCGACGGCATCCTGGATGCCGGCCTCACCGGCAAGGACTGGGTGCAGGAAAACAACGCCGACATCCACGTGGTCGCGGATCTCATCTACTCCAAGATGAGCAACCGCCCGGCCCGCTGGGTTCTGGCCGTGGCCGGCGACTCCACCTACACGAAACCCGAGGACCTGGCCGGTAAGCGCGTGGCCACGGAAATCATGGGCCTGACCAAACGCTACTTTGAGGATCGTAACATCCCGGTCAAGGTCAGCTACTCCTGGGGCGCCACCGAGGCCAAGGTGGTGGAAGGGCTGGTGGACGCCATCGTGGAAGTGACCGAAACCGGCACCACCATCCGGGCCCACGGCCTGCGCATCATCGATGAGGTACTGGTCACCAACACCCAGTTCATCGCCAACCAGGAAGCCTGGGCCAACCCGCAAAAGCGCCGTAAAATCGAGCAGATCACCATGCTCCTGCAAGGCGCCCTGCGGGCGGAATCCCTGGTGGGCCTCAAGATGAACGCTCCCACGGCCAACCTGGACGCCATCCTGAAGCTCGTGCCCTCCCTCAACTCGCCCACCATTTCCAATCTTCAGGACAACCGCTGGGTGTCCCTGGAAATCGTCATCGATACCGGCCTGGTGCGCGACCTGATCCCCCAGCTCGTGGCAGCCGGCGCTGAAGGCATCATCGAGTATCCCCTGAACAAGGTCCTTTAAGGCGGAATGCCTCCGGCGGGGGGGGGGGGGGGGGGGGGGGGGGGGGGGGGGGGGGGGGGGGGGGGGGGGGGGGGGGGGGGGG
>JAVBOI010000074.1:0-9755 GCA_031550695.1 Desulfovibrio sp.
CCCCCCCCCCCCCCCCCCCCCCCCCCCCCCCCCCCCCCCCCCCCCCCCCCCCCCCCCCCCCCCCCCCCCCCCCCCCCCCCCCGCCGGAGGCACACACACCCGCCATGATCACCCAAATCAGCGCATCGGCCGGGTCGGGCAAGACGTACAGCCTGACGAAGCTGTTTCTGGAACTGCTGCGCGGGGCCCTGCCCGAGCCGGCGGCTTCCGGCTGCGCCGTGCACGGGCGCAATGTGGGGTATTCGCTGCCGGAGATTCTCGCGGCCACCTTTACGAACAAGGCGGCGGCGGAGATGAAGGACCGGGTGATCTCGAACCTGAAGGAACTGGCGCTTGAGGAACTTCGGGAAGGCGAACTTCGGGAAGGCGAGCTTCTGAGAGGTGGACTGCGGGAAAAGGGGATGCCGGGCTTTGCGGGTATGTGGGTGGAGCGCATTTTGCGGCATTACGGGGCGCTGAACATCCGCACCATCGACAGCCTGCTGACGGCGCTGGTGCGCTTGTCCGCGCTGGAACTGGAACTGCCGCCGGACTTTGAGCCGAGCTTTGAGGCCGGGGAATTTTTCACGCCCTTTTACGACGGCCTGATGGAAGATTTGTCCGCCAACGGCCGGCTGATGGAGGCGGTAACGGGGCGGGCGGGCGACGGGTCGGGCGATTTTTGGGCGGACTACGCGGGGCAAGCGGGCGAGCGGGGGGAAGAAAGCGCCCGGGACGAGGAAAGCGTTGGGGAACTGCGTGACGGATTGGGGGATGACCCGGCGCTGTTTTTAACGGCCGATCCGGCGGAGTTGCGGGCGGATCTGATCCGGGCCTGCCGGTCTTTGCTGTTTTTCGGCAACAGCTTGGGCTTTACGCCCAAGCGGCGTTTGCACGACCAGGTGCTTGAGCTGACGCGCCGTTTGCTCACGGGCCGGGCCGTGCCGCGCATGGACGCGGACGCCCTGCTCGTCCGGCTGGAACTTCTCAGAAACACGCTTACAGGCGCGGCCGGGGCCTTGCGCGGCCGGTTGGCGGAAGAACGGCTGAACGTCAACGCCAACGTGCTCAAGGCGCTGGAGGCCTGCGCCGGGCTGCGCGGGCACGATGCCCCGCCCTCGGGCAAGAGCGCCCGCCGGGAAAGCCTGGACGAGTGCCTGAACGCCGCTTCCAAAGGATGCGCCTCGCGGGCGGCTTTGGAAGCTTTCGGCGCATTCCGTTCCGCCATGGACGAATACGCCCTGGCCCTGCCCCTGTTCAAGCAGGCCTTGCAACTCGCGCCCCTGTCCGGCCTGGCCCTGGAAATCCACGCCCGCATGCTGGCCGACCGTTTTGACAACAACCTGCTGCCTGCCCTGAGCATTCCTTTTCTGGCCGGGCAGGCGCTGTCCGGCGAGTACGGCGTTTCCGACGCCTTGTGCCGCCTGGGCACCCGTTTGAGCCGCCTCTTGCTGGACGAATTCCAGGACACCAGCCGCGAACAGTGGGCCGCCATTCTGCCCCTGGTGGAAGAAAGCCTGTCCACGGGCGGCGGGCTCACCTACGTGGGCGACGTCAAGCAGGCCATCTACGGCTGGCGCGGCGGCGATTCCCGCCTGTTCGACCAGGTGCTGGACGAGCCGCTGCTCACCAGGATGCAACCGCGCCGGCAAAGCCGCAACCTGCCCTTCAACTGGCGCAGCCACCCGGCCATTGTGGCCCACAACAATGCTTTTTTCGCCCGACTGCGCGACCCGGATATCTCGGAGCGCGTCCTGGCCGCCATGCTGCCCAACGACACGCCCGATGAGTTTGTCGCGCAAGGCGCGGCCGAGGCCCGGCGCGTCTTTGACCGGGTGGAGCAGGCCGTGCCGCCGGAAAAAAACTGGCAATCCGACCCCAAAGGCCGGCAGGCCCTGGCCCGCCACTATATCGTGGAAGCCGACAAGGTGGACGACGTGCGCGAACTGGTGCGCGGCCGCCTGCGCTCCCTGTTTCTGGACGAACTGCTGCCGGCCTGGAACTGCGGCGACATCGCCGTGCTCACGCGCTCCGGCGACGACGGCGCTCTGGCCGCCCAGTGGCTTACCGAGTGGGGCCTGCCCGTGGTCACGGAAAACAGCTTTCTGCTGGCCGCCCACCCGCTCGTCAGCCGGCTGGTGTCCTTTCTGGCCTTTCTCGATTACCCCCCGGACGACCTGGCCTTTTGGGAAAGCGTGGACGATCCGCTGGTGTTCTGGCCGGAAAGCGATCTCTCCGCCGCCCGCCTTACCGACTGGCTCGCCCGGGTCCGCCTGGATTCCCCCCGCGACCGCCCGCCCCTGCACCAGCTTTTCCGTGCCGCCTTTCCGGATCTCTGGAACAACCGCATCGCGCCCTTCCACTCCGGGGCCGGCCTGATGAGCGCTTACGACACCTTGCGCGAGGCCGTCCGGCGCTTCTCCTTGCTCGAGCGCCTGCCCGAACACGCGCCCTTTCTGCTGCGCCTGCTCGAAATCGCCCACCTGGCCGAAACGCGCGGCCATTCCTCCCTGGCCGCCTTTCTGGCCTTCTGGCGCGATTGCCGCGACAGCGAGCAGCTTCCCCTGCCGGAAAACATGAACGCCGTGCGCATCATGACCGTGCACAAGGCCAAGGGCCTGGAGTTCCCGGTGGTGGTGCTGCCCTTCCAGCACCAGGCAAAAGCCCGCGACCCGGAACTGGTCCGTTTGCGCCGCCACGGCCTGGATCTGCTCGTGCGCGCCGGCAAGGAACTGCCCGAGCGCCACTACCCGGCCCGCATCACCGACGAACTGGAACGCCTGAACCTGCTCTACGTGGCCTGGACCCGGCCCGTGTACGCCCTGCACTCCTTCGTCACCCGGCCCCGCAGTTCCTCAAGCCCCCTTCAGCGCGGCCTTGAGGTGCTGCTCGCCGCCCACGCCGAAAGCGGCGTATGCGAATGGGAATGGATAGGGGCGGACGAAGAAGTGGGGGGAAAGGGGGAACCCCCTTTGAAAAGGGTGCCGTTCGACCTGAGCGAAGCGAAGGCGAACTCATCTGAGAAAATCCTTTCCCCCCACACCCCCCTTTCCCCTTCCCCTAAACTTTTTAGTTTGGGGGGCCATGAGGGCGGTGACGCGGAGGTTTCCCCGCATCAGCGCGGCCCGGAAACGCCGCAGGGGAAAGACAGGCGAAATGCCGCAGGCGTTTTCGATAATACCGCCAGTTGGCGGCCCATGGACTGGCTGCCCCGGCTCAATATTTATCGCTCCAGCCTGGACGACTCCCGGCTCACGCCGGCCCGGCGGGGTATTCTGGCCCATTTGTGCCTGGAACACCTGATCCTGTCGGACGCGGCCGACGCGGTCCGGCGGATTGAGGACGTGCGCCGGGCCGTGCGCCAGGGCATGCGGCTGTTCCCGCTGCCCGTGGACAATCCCGAAGCCGTGTCCAAAGAGATGGAGAACTGCCTCACCTGGTTCGCGGCCCTGCCGCACGCGCCCCTGTGGCTGGCCCACGGTCTGCGCGAGCAGGGGGTGATTGACGCGCGCGGCAACATGCACCGGGTGGACCTGCTGGTGGACGAATCTCTTTTTTCCTCCCACGACTCCGCCCTTCTCCACGCCATCGATTACAAAACGGGCCATGCGCTTTCCGACGAGGTTCGGGAGGAACACCAGCGCCAGGTGCGGCGCTATATGCGGCTGGTAAGCGAGGCCCGGAACCGCCCGGCGCGGGGCACGCTCATCTACCTGGACGAGCGCCGTCTTGAGGAGGTGCGGCCGTGAAAATGCGCCGGCCCTTTACGGTCTGTCCGTGGCAATCGGATTTCATGGAGGCGTTGCTGGAGCGGGCGTTGGCCGATACGAACGGCGACGTGGGCGCGGCCACCTTCATTTTTCCGCACGGCCGGCCGGAGCGCTACCTGTCGCGGCTGCTGCGCCGGGACGGACGGGTACGGCGGCCCTTACTCGCGCCGCGCTGCCTGACCGTAAGCGGCTTGTTCGGCGCCATCCGGGCCGGGGTGTGCGCCCGTTCGGCCTGGAACGCCGGTTTGCTGGACCGGGTGGGGCTGCTGCTGGAATGCGCGCGCCTGGAAGCCGGGCCGGGCTCCAGACAGGACGCCGGGCCGCAAGCCGGGCAAGAATCCAGGCCGGGCTCCGGGCCGGACGCCGGCGACGATCGCTCGTTCGCTTTGCTGCTGGCGGACGCGCGCCGCTTTTTCCCCTGGGGTCTGCGCCTGGCCTCGCTGTTCGAGGAATGCTTCGTCCAGGGCCGCAAGCCGGAGAACTTCTTTAACGCCGGCGGGCAGGTCACGCCCTTTGCCGAAGCCCTGCTGGCGCGGCTGGCGCGGATATTCGAGCGCTACACCGCCGGCCTGGCCGAGCGCGAATGGACCACCCCCGGCTTTGACGCCGCCCTGGCCGCCGACTGGCTGCGGGAGCGCGGCCAGCTGCCGCCGGGCCTGATCACCGGGGAAGTTGTCTATATCGCCGGCTTCCACGCCCTGACCGGCACCGAGGATCTGCTGTTCCGCCATTTGTGGGAACACCACGGGGCCAGGGTGATGATCCACGCCGATCCGGCCCTTGTCGGCGGCGGAGCGGGAAACGCGGCCGGGCCGGCGGGAACCGGAAGCGGCGGGCGCGGCGAAACGCGGGAGCCGCACTGGAGCTGCCGGGCTTTTCTGGACTGGGCCGGCCGCTGGCGGGCCTCGCTGGAGCTTGCGCCGGGCGCGGAAACGGCCGGCGCGGGAACGGCCGGCACGGGAACGCCCGGCGCGGGCGCAGCCGGCAAAGGATCGGGCCAAGAACGGCGCATCCGCTACTACGAAGGCTTTGACCTGCACTCCCAGTTGACGGTGCTGGAGCGCGAACTGGCCGATCTGGACGGGCAGGGCGCGGGACAAAAGCTTTTGCCGGCGGACGAGGGCGCGGGCCGGGACGCTTTGCCGGAAAACGCCGAGCGGGAGGAAATCGCGGCGGACGGGGAAATCACGGACAACGGCGCGGCCGACGAAGCCGGCGACACGGTGGTGGTGCTGCCGGACAGCGGTTTGCTCATGCCGGTGCTGCATCACCTGCCTGATACGCGCATCAACGTTTCCATGGGCTATCCGCTCACGCGCTCGCCCCTGTTCCGGCTGCTGGACACCTTGCTCCGCCTTCAGGAGGGCCGCCGGGGCGAAGGCTATTACTGGCGCGACCTGGCGGATCTGGTCCGGCATCCTTACATCAAGATGCTGCGCCCGCTGGAAGAGGACGGGGCGGGGAACGGGCCGCACAATTCCGCCCGGCCGCAAAACCCGGAACAGGCGGAGGATTGGAAGCGGGCGCAAGACTCGGAACAGGCGGAGCCGGGCGGCGACTCGCGTTCAGGGGAAGCCTCCCTGCGGCGCGAGCTGTACCGCCTGGAACAGGCCCTGCACGAGCGGGGCCGCAAGTTCGCCCGGCCGCGCGCCCTGCTGGAACAGGCCTACCTGCTGCTGGACCCGGAGGAAATGCCCTCGCGCCCGGTGCTGGCCCTGCTGGAACGCCTGCTCACGGTCTGCCTGGAGAATTTCGAGCGCCCGCGCACCCCGGACGAACTCGGCCGGGCGTTGGAGGAACTGTGCTCCCTGCTGCTGAAGCACGGCGGGCCGCTCTGGAAGCGTTTTCTCATCGACGCGGAATGCCTGTACCGCCTCATGCGGTCGCTTATTCCGGAACTGCGCCTGTCCCGCCTGGGGGGCGAGCGTTTTCTGCCCCGCACCCTGTTCGCCATGCTGCGCCGCCTGATGGAGGCCGAGCGCGTGCCCTTTGAGGCCGCGCCCCTGGTGGGTTTGCAGGTCATGGGCATGCTGGAAACGCGGCTTTTGTCTTTTCGCCGGGTGATCGTGGCCGACGCCGGCGAAGACGCCCTGCCCGGCGCTCCGACGGCTGATCCGCTGCTGCCCGAGGCCCTGCGCCAGGATCTGGGCCTGCCGCCCCTGCACGCCCGCGAGCAGGTGGCCGCCTATCATTTTTTCCGCCTGCTCAACGGCGCGAGCGAGGTCGTGCTGTTGTGGCAGCGGGACGCGGGCGGCTCCGGCATTCAGGAAGGCAGGAAAAAACGCAGCCGCTTCATCGAGGAACTGCTCTGGGAAGAGGAAAAACGCCTGGGCCGCCTGCTGGAACCCAAGGGAAGCGGCGTGGACGGTCCCCTGACCGTGCTGGCCAGCGCCGTGGCCCCGGTTGCGCGCCAGCGGCGGACGTTTCCGGTCACGCCGGCCATGCGGGCCCTGTTCCGCTCCCTGCTGGACCGTCCCCTGTCCGCCTCGCTGCTGGACGGCTACCTGCGCTGCCCCACGCGGTTTTTTCTGCAACGCCTGGCCCGCCTGGCCCCGGCCGAGGAAATCAACGAAGGCGACGACCCGGCGGCCGTGGGCGATTTGCTGCACCAGGTGCTGCACGAAGGCTACAGCCGCCACGCGGACGCCACCCCCCTGCCCGGCGGCGAAGGCCTGGCCGCCCTCTTGGGCGGGGAACTGACCGAAACCCTGTACGCCTCGCCCGCGTTCGCTGCCTTAAGCCGCGTCCTGCCGGCCGACTCCTTCGCCATGCTGGGCTGCGCCGGGGCCGCGCGCCTGGAAACCTGCCTGGAGCGCCAACCGCCAAGCGCCGTGCTGGCCCTGGAATTTCCCCTGGCCGCCAATTTCGCCCGCAAAGGAATCGCCTGCGCCCTGACCGGCAAGGCCGACCGCATCGATCTGCGCCGCTTCGCCCTGAACCCGTTGCCGGAGAAAAAGGGCCGGAGCGGCAAAAACGGGGACGCGGCCCACGGCAAACACACGGACGCGGCCGATGCCGGCATACCGGCCGGAGCCGGAAACGCGGCCCACGGCAAAGGCGCGGCCCACGCCGGGACGGCGGCCGGGGAAAGCGCGCCCGGCCTGATCATTCTGGACTACAAGACCGGCCGGCTGCCGGCCATCGCCCCCGGTTTCTGGGACGACCGGGAACTGTGGCAACGCCTGCGGGAGTGGCGGCCCGGTCCGGAAGGCCCGGCCAATCCCGAGGGCGCGCTTGCCCCCGGAAGTTCGCCCGATTCGGCGGGACATCCCGGCCCGGAAGGTTTTTCCGGCCCCGGAGATTTGCCCGGTTCCGAAGGTTTTTCCGGTCCCGGCGGCTCGCCCGCCCCCGAAGCTTCCCCCGGCGACGCCTTTTTGCTGCGCGATCTGTCCCGGCGGCTGGAAAGCGTTCAGCTGCCCCTGTATCTGCTCATGCATTCCCTGTGCGCGGCCGACGACCTGCCCCCCGGCGGCCTGGACGCTTTTGGCCGGCGCATTCCGGCCCTGGACGCCGCCTGGATCGATCTTGGCGACAGCGGCGAGGAAAAAACGCTTTTTCCCAAAGATTTTTCCCGCGACAGACGGGCGGAAATCGTGGAAAACACTCTCCCCGACCTCCTGTATTTCTTACTGCGCCATATGCTGGAAAGCAACGCGCTTGTTCCGCACCCCGGCAAACATTGCGACTGGTGTTCCTGCGCAAAGTTATGTATGCTTTCCTCTCCGTTTCTCTAGTGCGCCGGCCTTTTTTTCGCGAACACACACCACGCGGCCTTGCCGACGGCCGCCCGGCCACGACGAACAAACCCCCGCAAACGGCGCATTCCGCCTTTCCGGGGCTCGGCATCAACCCCTACCTTCTTTGGTCAGGAGGATTCCATGGCCTTCCCTTCCCTTAAAATCGGTGATCTTGTCGCCAAAACCCCCATCATCCAGGGCGGCATGGGAGTCGGCATCTCCCTGCACCGCCTGGCCTCCGCGGTCGCGGCCGAGGGCGGAATCGGCGTTATCGCCGCCGCCATGATCGGCATGCGCGAGCCGGACGTGGCCAAGGACCCCGTGGGCGCCAACAGCCGCGCCCTGACTTCGGAAATAAGAAAGGCCCGCGAACTCACCAACGGCATTATCGGCGTCAACATCATGGTGGCGTTGACCGACTTCGCCTCCCTGGTGCGCACCGCCATCGCCGAACGGGCCGACGTTATCATCTCGGGCGCGGGGCTGCCCACTGATCTGCCCCGGATTCTGCGCGATCTCTGCGACGAAAAGAAAGAAGAATTCCGCACCAAGCTGGTGCCCATCGTGTCTTCGGCCCGCGCCACCACCATCCTGTGCAAAAAGTGGCTGTCCAGGGCCAACTACCTGCCCGACGCCTTTGTGCTCGAAGGCCCCAAGGCCGGCGGGCATCTCGGCTACAAGCCCGAGGAACTGGACGCGCCCGAGCATTCGCTCGAAGTGGTTCTGCCCCAGGTGGTGGAAGCCGTGAAACCCTTTGAGGACCAATACGGCAAACAGATTCCGGTTATCGCCGCCGGCGGCGTCTACACCGGCGAGGACATTCACCGCTTTCTGGAAATGGGCGCCTCCGGCGTGCAAATGGGCACCCGCTTCGTGGCCACCGAGGAATGCGACGCCGACATCCGCTTCAAACAGGCCTACGTGTCGGCCAAAGAAGAAGACATCGCCATTATCAAAAGCCCGGTGGGCATGCCCGGCCGCGCCATCAAAAACCGCTTCATCGAAGCCCTGGAAGAAGGCAAGCGCAACTTCCGCTGCCTGTTCCACTGCATCAGCACCTGCAACCCGGAAAAGTCGCCCTACTGCATCGCCTCGGCCCTGCTCAACGCCATGAAAGGCAACCTGGACCGCGGCTTCGCCTTCAGCGGGGCCAACGCCTTTCGCGTGAACAGCATCACCACGGTCAAGGAACTGATGGGCTCGCTCCAGCGCGAGTTCGACGTCGCCAAGGAAACGATGATGAACTCCATTCATCGCGAGCTTGATTCCGCCATGGCCCGCTTCAAAAGCTAGGAAAACGCCGATTTTTCCCATCTGGCGGCGTTGCCGCGCCATTTTTTAAGGGGGGCAGGACCTAAGAGTCCAGCCCCCCTTAAAAAATGGCTTGCGCCTTGCCAGACGGGAAAACTCGGCGTTTTCCGGGGTGGTGCCGGCTGCTTTTTTTAAGAGGGGGGAAAAAGCAAGAGGGAAAAGAGTCCAGCCCCCCCTTGAAAATTAGCTTGCGCCTTGCCTTGCCTTTTCGCATGCGTTATCGTTTATCAGAGAAATAACAGCGGATACTTCGGTGAAAAGGACAAGAAATGCCTACCCTGCTCCGTGTGGGACCGTTGGGACCGTGCCGTTTCTTTTTCTTCAGTAACGAGGGACGCGAACCCGCCCACGTTCATGTGGAAGCCGGCAACAGCGAAGCCAAATTCTGGCTCGCTTCCGGAGAACTGGCTTCATCATACGGCTTCAAACCGCATGAACTGAACGAACTGCTGGGCATTGCCGCCAGTAACCGCGCGGTATTTTTGGAGGCCTGGAATGAGCACTTCCCCGGTAAAGCATGAAAACATCGCCACTGACGTCAGCTTTGACGCCTATTCCGTCCGGTTTTCGCTTGCGGACGGACGCAGCATATCCGCGCCCCTGGCCTGGTTTCCCCGCCTTCTCGGCGCATCGGACACAGCGCGCCGCAACTGGAAATTCATAGGGCGGGGCTCCGGCGTTCACTGGCCGGACATTGACGAGGGCATCTCCATTCCCGGGCTGCTCGGCCTGCCGGATTAACCGGTTTCCGGAGGCCCCCATGAACGACTTAAACGACCTGCGTCCCTGGCTGAACGAGGTCACGGCCGCCTACCCTGAAGACATCCTGTTCGGCCTGTCCGATCTGAGCGGGCTTTTGCCCGGCAATCTGGCCGCCTGGCCCCGCTGCGTCTCGCTGATTGTGCGCATGCCCGACGATATCATGGACAGCGTGCGTAACGGCCCCACCATGCCCTAC
>JAVBOI010000012.1:0-26240 GCA_031550695.1 Desulfovibrio sp.
ATTAGGGCCGCCCATGGCTAGAGCATTTCACGAATGAAATGAGTGAATTGCTCTACAAGGATTTGTCCTCAAATCCTTGCCGCGAAAGAGGCGTAGGCGGGCCTTGCCCGCCGTTAAGCGACTCTTTCAAGCGTTAATTGCCCTAGGGGCTGTCTCCAAATAGCGTCTTTTGTCCGATTGCGGCGTCAAGCGGGCATTTTTGCTCCGGTCGAGTACCATCGTAAGTACACTTCCTGCGCAAAAAGGCCCGCTTTCCTTGCCCTCGGGCCAAAATACGCTATTTGGAGACAGCCCCTACACGGCTACACGCAAAAGTTCCCCGGGTCAACGCGGCCCGCGCCGTTTCAGAAGTCGCGGCGGCCATTCCCTGTCGGGCGCGGCGCATCAGCCGGGAACGGTGTCCGCCCCAAGCAGCTTTTGCCGAATCTCTTCAAAGTCGCCGGTGGGCTTGTCGCATTGGCGGTTTTGGCAAAGGTAGTACATGGCGCCGTTTTGGGGAATGGGATAGGCGGCCGCGAAAGGCGCCAGACGCGCCATGCCTTCCTGGTCCGCGGCCGATTTGACCAGCACCGCGGCCTGCGGGTGGGCGAAACTGCCGAGCTTGAGCGCCAGCGTTGCTTTTTCCGCTTCATCGGCCAGAACGCAGACCAGTTCCTGGGCCGGGCAGACCGCCTGGAGCAGCGCCGACAGGGCAAAGGTGACGGCCGCCGGCCGGCCCTCGAACCATTCGCCGAAAGCGGCAAGTTGTCGCTCGGCCGCCGTTCGCCAGCGTTCCTCTCCGGTCAGGGCGGCCAGGCGGGTCAGGCACCAGGCCGCCACGGAATTTCCGGAAGGCATGGCGCCGTCGTAATACTCCTTGGGGGAAAAGATCAGTTGCTCCCCGTTCGCGGGCGCAAGGTAAAAGCCGCCGGAAGGGCTGGCAAAGGTATCGATAACCCTGTCCATGAGTTCGCAGGCCCGCTCCAGATAGGCCAGACGGAACGTGCTTTCGTACAATTCCAGACAGGCCCAGGCGAGAAAGGCGTAATCGTCCAACAGCCCCTGTCCCTGCGACTGGCCGTTGCGAAAGCTGACCAGCAGGCCGCCGTCCGGCGCGGTAAGATACCGGCCGATAAAGGCATAGGCCTTTTCGGCCGTCCGCAGACAGGGGGACTTGTCAAAAACCCGGTATGCCTTGGCGTATGCGGCCGTCATCAGGGCGTTCCAGGCGGTCAGGGCCTTGTCATCCTTGTGCAACGGATACCGCCCCAGCCGGTAGGCGTACAGCCTGACAAGCATGGTCTCTGTCTCGGCATCCGGCAGCGCGGCTTTTCGCCCGATCAGGTTCGGAATGTTCTTCCCTTCAAAGTTGCCAGGTCCGGTGATGTCATAGCGTTCGCAAAAGGCGCGCCCGTCCTTTTCGCCCAGAACCCGCCGGATCTCGTCCGGCGTAAACGTATAGTATTTTCCCTCTTCGCCTTGGCTGTCGGCATCCTGAGCCGAGTAGAAACCGCCTTCCGGAGAGGTCATCTCGCGATCGACATAGCCGAGGGTTTTTTCCGCAATTCCCCGGTAGAGAATGTTGCCCGTGATTTGAAAGGCCTCGGCGTAAGTCATGACCAGCAGGGCGTTGTCGTAGAGCATTTTTTCAAAATGGGGGGCAAGCCAGCGCTCGTCGGTGGAGTAGCGGGAAAAGCCGCCGCCGACATGATCGAAAATCCCGCCCTGGTACATGGCCCGCAGGGTGCGTTCCGCAATGGCCAGCGGCTGGCGGCCTATGCCCAACAGGTGGCAGCGCAACAAAAACAGCAGATTGTGGGGAGAGGGGAATTTGGGCGCGCTGTCAAACCCGCCCCAGCGGGCGTCGTGGCGCCGCTCGAGTTGGGCTTGCGCTGCTTCCGCCGCCGCCCGGCTCAAGGAATGGGAGCCTGCCGCCTCTTCGGCTGAAAAGATCGCCGCTATGCGTTCTCCGGCATCCGCCAGGTTGGCTTTATCCGTTTTCCAGGCGTGCGAAACCATGCCCAGCAACTCCAGCAGCCCGCGCTGCCCGTATCGCGATTCCTTGGGAAAATAGGTGCCGGCGAAAAAAGGCTTTTGCCCGGGCGTCAGAAAAACCGTCAACGGCCAGCCCCCACCGCCGGTCAGGGTCTGGCACACCGCCATGTACACCGCGTCGATATCCGGCCTCTCTTCCCGATCCACCTTGATGCAGACGAAGTTTTCGTTCAGCGCGGCGGCGACTTCGAGATCCTCAAAGGATTCCTTTTCCATCACATGGCACCAGTGACAGGTGCTGTAGCCAATGGAAAGAAAAACGGGCTTGTCGTCAAAGCGCGCTTTTGCAAAGGCATCCTCTCCCCACGGAAACCAGTCCACGGGGTTGCGGGCGTGTTGCAGCAGGTAAGGCGATATTTCGTTAATCAGGCGGTTGGGCGTACTCATGGCGGTGCGTTCTCCTTCCCCTTTTATCAGGGATGCGGCTCTCGCCTTTCAGTCTAAACTATTTTTTATGTTTTTACAAAAAATCCGTGGGGCCAAATACCATAATTGCGCCGAGAGGAAAGCTTTTCTTTTTGCAAAGGAAGTGCGCTTATGACGGAACTCGACCGGCTGAATAGTGAACCTGTTGGGAAAAAAGGCTTTTTTTGCAAAAACAATACCAAAGAGTGGAGAAAAAAATGCGGGCGGCCGGCTTTTACAGCGCGCGCGCTATGGTGTATATAAAGACGGCAGGCGGCGTATTGCCGCCCTGGGGCCGGCGCTTGACCCGCCGGCCAAAAAAGCGCCTGTCACCCGAGCCGGGATGCCGCGCGTTTCTTTTCGATATGATGTCGGCGTCAAGCGGAACTTCTTGCGGAGCAAGGGGATGCTCCCAAAGAAGGAGTTCCGTTGACGCCGTGAAAATATTCAACCCCGAGGATTGACATGAATTTGGCAAAATTTGCCCGCCGCGGCTATGTGGACAGCCCCACGCCCATCGAATTTTTGCCGCGCTTGTCCAAGGCGCTGGGCGGCAAAGTCAACATATACATCAAACGTGACGACCTGTTGCCCGGTTGCGCCGGCGGCAACAAGGCAAGAAAACTGGACTTCTGCCTTGCCAAGGCCATGGCCGAAGGCGCGGACACCCTGATCACCTGCGGGGCCATCCAGTCCAACCACTGCCGCCTGACCCTGGCCTGGGCCGTGAAGGAAGGCCTGGAGTGCCACCTGGTGCTTACGGAAAATAATGGGAAGAGCTATCGCTCCGACGCGTCGGGCAATGTGTTTCTTTTCCATCTCATGGGCGCGACGAGCATACGGTTGGCGCCCGCGAACTCCTCCGCTCAGGAAGAGATGGACAAGCTGGCCGACGAACTGCGCGCCAAAGGCAAAAAACCGTATATTCTGCCGGTGGGCGGCTCCACCCCCACCGGAGCCCTGGGCTACGCCGCCTGCGCCCAGGAATGCCTGGAGCAATTGTTCCGCATGGGCCTGGATATTCACAGCATAGTCGTGCCCTGCGGCAGCGCCGGCACCCAGGCCGGGCTGATTCTCGGCCTGAGCGGCTCTAACGCCGGTATTCCGGTCATCGGCATGAGCGTGGTGCACAGCCGGGAGCAATACGAGGTAATCGCCCGCGATCTGGTGCTCAAAGGCGGCGCGTTGTTGGGGTTGAAACAGGAGACTATGGCGGATCAGGTCATTTGTGAAGACCGCTATCTGGGACCGGGATATTCTTTGCCTTCGCCGGAAATGGTGGAAGCGGTGCGGCTTGTGGCCCGCACCGAGGCGATTCTGCTCGATCCGGTCTATACCGGCAAGGCCATGGCCGGGCTTATCGACTATGTCCGCAAGGGGCGTTTCCCGGACGGCTCCAACGTGCTGTTTCTGCACACCGGCGGCACCCCCGCCCTGTACGCCTACCTGGACGCGTTTCAGTAGACTCAGGGGCTTGAGCTTACCGCTATAGCAATCTCAATCCAGGCCGCCCCCTATAACGAAAGGGAAACAAGGGGCTCTTGTTTCCCTTCAGATTGCTGACAAACCCTGGGTCGTACTCAAAATGCCGGGTCAAGGGCAGGCAAGCCCTTGCGGGTCACAGTCTGGACCACAGCGATGCCTACGGTGACCGGAAAACCAAGGCAAAACGGCCACGCCGAAAGGTACAGTCAATGGTATAATTACTGGCATCCCGCCTTTGAAAAAATTTTCCCTTAGAGCATTTCACGAATGAAATGAGTGAATTGCTCTGCAAGGATTTGTCCTCAAATCCTTGCCGCGAAAGAGGCGTAGGCGGGCCTTGCCCGCCGTTAAGCGACTCTTTCAAGCGTTAATTGCTCTAACATACGGAACTTTCTGGTTTCGATCTGTGTTGACATGAGGGCGAGGGGCAACCTCAGCGACTCCGATACTATGCCCGGCTATATACTTGTATTGCTGTTTGTTTTATAGTGCGCCTAAGAATAAACACCCTTAGCGCGTGGTTTTTCCATTCAGCGCCACCAGCCAAGCGGCCTCCGCAATCTTGCAGGTCCAGCTATGAAAAAAGCCTTTTCCTTTCAGCAAAAGGTGTTGTTTGTCCTTTTGCTGCTGATGAATTTGCCGTTTCTCCTAACCTGGTACATGGCCAAAAATCTCACGGAAACCGTGGTCATGCAGGAAAAGGAAGATAAGCTGCTGGCATTTGCGCGCGTTCTTGACGCGCGCCTGGGCCCTGACGGGTATGAGGGCATATTGCGGCGACACGGCGCGGAAAATGCCGCCAGCAAGGACAAAATAGCGGTATTGAACCGGGAATTGGCTGAAATTACGGACGACGTGGCCTCTGCCTCCCCCGGACTGGGCGCTGGGTACTATTCGCTGGATGTGGACGCCATTGTGACTTACGGCCCTTCGGCCGCCTTTGGGCATGCGGTGGGCCGGGCCATCCCGCCGGATCACCCGGGCCGCATCGTGATGAGCGCCAACAAAGCCCTGGTCAGGTCCGGCACCATGGTGCGCGGGGACATCTTGAACGCCATGATCCCCGTGGCGCGCGGCGGCAAAGTTATAGGCTACATCTGGGCCAATGAGCTGACCACCGATATCATGACGCAGTTCAGCAACATGACGCGCAACCTTTTTCTGTTCATGCTGCTGTGTTTCGGCTTGACCGTCTCGCTGTTGATAGTGCTTTCGCGCCGCACGGTCAAAAATGTGGACCGCATTATCCGGGGCGTGCGCGCAATGCGATCCGATTTGAGCCAACGCATCACGGGCGCGGGCGGAGAATTGGGCGAAGTGGCCGACAGCATCAACGCCATGGCCGCGGATATCAACAAGGCCACCGAGGAAACCCGCCGCGCCCTGGCAGTGTTGCAAAGCGTGTTGAGCAATGTCGACGCCGCGGTTTACGTTTGCGACCCGCACACCAAACGCCTGGTTTACGTAAACGACTACCTGCGTGATCTGCTTGGCGGCAAGGCCGCGCAAGGGGAATTATGCCACGCGGTGTTGCAGGGCAACACCGAACCCTGCTCTTTCTGCCCTCAGAAGCGTCTGTTCGATTCGGACGGGAACCCTAGCTTTGTCCCTATTCGCTGGGAAACCCATAACCCGACCATGGGTCGGGATTTTCTGGTTACCGACCGCCTGGTTACCTGGCACGACGGCAGGCTGCTCCACATGGAGGTGGCCACAGACGTTACGGAACGCAAGGCCCTGGTGGTGGCGGAGGCCGCCAACCTGGCGCAAAGGGATTTTCTGGCCCGCATGAGCCACGAACTGCGCACCCCCATGAACGGGGTGCTGGGCATGACCCGCCTGGCCATACAGGCCGACCCGCCGCCGGCTCAATTGGAATATCTGAAGAAGATACAATCCTCGGCCTCTCTGCTTTTGGGAATCATCAATGATATTCTGGATTTTTCGCGCATAGAGGCCGGCAAACTCACCATAGAAAAACACCCCTTTGATCTGCGGGCGATGGTGGAAAACATCCGCGAACTCATACTGCCGCACACGCGGGAGCGAAACCTTGATTTCAGCATCACGGTGGAAGACTCCGTGCCCAGGTATGCCGTGGGAGACGAATTGCGCCTGTCGCAGGTGCTCTTGAACATCCTGGGCAACGCCGCCAAATTCACCCTCAATGGGTTTATCAGCCTGCGCATGAGCGCGGAACCCCTGCCATCCGGAATGTTCCGACTGCACTGCGCCATGGAGGATTCCGGAATAGGCATGGACGAAGACCAACAGGCGGCGCTTTTCAAGCCTTTTTCCCAAGCGGACGTATCCACCTCGCGCAAGTTCGGCGGAACCGGCCTTGGCCTCTCCATCAGCAAGGCTTTGGTGGAACTTATGGGCGGCGCCATCAGCGTAAGCAGCGAGTTGGAGCGGGGCAGCCTGTTCACGGTTACCGTGGAGTTGTCGCCCCTGGATGAGCTTCCGGTCGCGCGGGATGAGCATGCCCGGCAGTGGGAGGACGCCCGCTATGACGGATACGAATTTTTGCTGGTGGAGGACAACGGCATCAACCAGGAAATAGCCGTGGCCGTTCTGGAAGAACTTGGGGCGTCCGTGGATGTGGCCAACAACGGGGAGGAAGGCCTGCTGGCGTTTATGCGCAAAGATTACGCCGTAATCCTTATGGATGTGCGCATGCCGGTTATGGACGGACTGGAGGCGACGCGCCGTATCCGGGCCAGCGACAAGCACGACGCGACCACAGTGCCGATTGTCGCCATGACGGCCAATGCGATGCAAGAAGACAGGCGGGCCAGCAAAGAGGCCGGCATGAACGGGCATGTGGCCAAACCGCTTGATGTTGAGGAATTAAAGAGAACCTTGTTTCAGATGGTTATTCATTGCTAAGCAGGTATATTCAAACACTAAATTTCTTTTTGCCCTCTTTCCCGCTATCATTCACTTGGTAGCCTTCCTTGCTGGTTGGACGGTTGTTTGGCGATGACCAAAACTAGAGCATTTCAATTTTAAAATTATTCACTTGAATCTGCTTAGAAAAATGGGGTTTCCAAAGGGGTTCAACCCCTTTGGCCGCCGGAGGCAATACTACTCTTGGACAATTTCAAAATTGATTTGCTCTAAATGCAACTTGGCCGTTCGGCCGAACACCCTGGCGGCCCGTTCCATGATGTCTGAAAATACCGAAAGATTTTCCAGAGCAAGAAGGCGAGTCATTTTTCCTACACCACAATTTCCATCCCCACGCCCACTTCGTGTATGGGCAGCTGCTTGTGGATTTCGGCCTTGGCGGCAAAGGAAACGCAGTGGCAGGGGTAGAGATTCGTGATGTTGTTACGCTTGAAATATTCAATGGTTTTGACAAGCTGCCGTGAGACTTCAAGGAGGTGAAAGCCGCCCAGCACCCCGGCGATGCGCTCCTCGTTGCAGACCTTTCTGGCGTGCTCGATGATATTGCAGATGCCGCTGTGCGAACAACCCGTGACGATGAAGAGCCCGTTTTCGGTTGTAAGGGCCAGGGCGGAGTCGTCCGTGACAAAGTCGTCCCGGGTGCCGCCCGCGTCTTTCACAAAGCCCACGGGCTTTGCGCGCTCAAAGTCGGTGACGGCGGGTATTTCTCCCAGGAAGGTAATATGCTCGCTGATGGGGTACGGCTCTTTGGTCAGCACCAGACGGCTGACGTCTTCCAGAAAAGACCGCTCCACCGGGCAGCCGATGGGAATCGCCCCTTCGTAGCGTTCGGCAAAGACGCCGGGGTGCGCCACAATGGTGATGTTGCGCATATCCACGGCCCCATGCAAAAAGCGCAGGCCTCTCGTGTGGTCGTTGTGTCCGTGGGAAAGGGCGATGTGGGAAATTTTCTTCAAATCCACATGCATCTTGCCCGCGTTTTTAATGAAGACGTCCGAATAGCCGGAATCCAGAAGGATTTTCTTTTCGCCGTCCTCCAGATAAAAACAGGCCGCCGGCTCGCCCAGGTAGTACTGATCGATGCAAGTAGTATTATCCACCAGAACAAGAATGCGCATGGCCGTTCCCCCGCGTTTCGCCGTGTCCGTGAAGGGGCGTATGGCGAGTCTGCCAGTAAACAACCTTTTGGGCAATGTGGGTCCCGCCGCGCCGCGGCTACCGGTTGCGGCAGAAAAAGGCGATTTTTTCCTTCACGGCTTTTTCGTCAATGGGTTTGGCCAGATGGTCGTTCATGCCGCAGGACAGGCACCTGTCCGCGTCTTCCTTGAAGGCATTGGCGGTCATGGCGATGATTGGGACGTCGCCGGCCCACGGAACATTCAGTCCCCGGATGGCGGCGGTGGCGCTGTAGCCGTCCATGACGGGCATCTGCACGTCCATGATGACGGCGTCGTATCTTTTCGGGTCGTTCCGGAACATCTCCACGGCCTCAAGCCCGTTTTCCGCCGTATCCATACGGATGCCGGTGCTTTCCAGAAGGGCCTGGAAAATCTCCCGGTTGATGGGCACGTCCTCCACCAGGAGGATGCAAAGACCGGAAAAGTCCGGTTCGCCGCAGGCCTCTCCTTCTCCGTGCGAGGGCTCCCCGCGCGCCAGGCTTTCCGCCAGAACGCCCAGCACGGCCGAGGGAAAAAGAGGCATTGCCACAAAGCGTTCCACCCCGGCGCGCCGGGCCGCCTGGTGCCCAATGGCGCTCCAGCGTATGAAAGAAGCCATAAGAATGATATTGCCCGCGCCCGCTCCGGCAAGTTCCCCGGCCGCGTGCAGTTCCTCGCCCGCAAGGGCCTGGTCCAGAAACACGGCGTCATGGGGCTTGCCGTCCCGCAGGGCCTCGGCAACCAGGCGGACCGCTTCAGGCGCGCTTTCGGCCCCTTGCGCGGTCAGGCCCGCGTGCCGGGCAATGGCGAGAAAGCGCCCGCGTGTGTCCTCGTCCCCGGACACCGCCAGCATCCGGATATCCTCGGGCGTTTTGCAGCCAAAGCGCGGTGCGGAACGTCTCACTTCCGGCCGAGGGGCCAGTTCCACCTCCACGGTAAAGACCGAGCCCCGGCCCGGCTGTGATTCCGCGCGGATGCTCCCGTTCATTTTTTCCACGATGCCGCGTGAAATGGCCAGCCCCAGGCCCGTGCCGCCGAAACGCCGCGAAATGGAGGTGTCGGCCTGCTCAAAGGCGTTGAACAGCCTGCCTATCTGCTCCTCGGTCATGCCGATGCCCGTATCCGTCACAATAAAGCGCAGCAGGGCGGCGTTTTCGCTTCTCTTCGCCTCTTCCACGGTCAGGCGGACGCGGCCCCCTTCCGAGGTGAACTTCACCGCGTTGGACAGAAGGTTGGCCAGCACCTGGGAAAGACGCTGCTCGTCGCCTGTGTAGTCCATGGGCAGGGACGGGTCCAGATTCACCCCCAACGCCACGCCTTTGCTTTCGGCCTGCCCGGCGATGAAACCGCACAGTTTTGCGAGCATGTTTTCCAGGTTCAGGGGCACGGTGTCCAGTTCCAGCTTGCCCGCTTCGATCTTGGACATGTCCAGAACATCGTTGATGATGCCCAGCAGATGCGCTGAAGACGCGCCGATGGTGGCCAGGCAATACTTGAGCCTGGCCACGTCGTCCGTGCTTTCGGCTATTTTGGTCATGCCGATGATGGCGTTCATGGGGGTGCGCATTTCGTGGCTCATGCGCGAGAGAAAATTGCTCTTGGCCTGGTTGGCCTGTTCCGTAACGCGCATAAAGCGCAGTTTTTCCTCCGCCTCCTTGAGGTTGGAGATGTCGGTAAAGCTTTCCAGAAGCGCCAGCCGGCCCTTGTAGCGTATTTTCGCCACGGACTTGATGATGGGCAGGGTTTTGCCGCTGGCTGTCACAAAAACACGTTCGGACCGGTCGACCACCTGGTTTTTATCCATGATCGGGCAGGAGCATGCCTCGGCCGGGCAGATGAACTTGTGGCAGCGCTTGCCGATGATTTTTTCTTTGGCGTCGCCGAACATGCGCGCGGCAACCGGATTGATGTCCAGGATCTCCCGCGTTTCCGCGTCCACAATGGAGATGCCGCACTCCACATGCTCCCAGATGGTTTCAAACCGCTCCAAAGCGTCGTTATCCGAGAATACAGTCATGGTTCCCCCCGGTCCCGCTTAAGACATGCAGATGAAACGCGCAAAAGGCGCTGGAACAAACACTGTCTGATTCTGCCTGTTTTTCTGGGAAGATCAAGAAAATGTTCCGCTTTTGGTGCGGGATAAAGAGGCGCCAGTCGGAAAGGGGCAGTCCTTCATATGAACATGCCCAAATTATGTTCCGCCATTTTGTAGCGTAAGCTCCGGGGACTGATTCCCAACACTTCGGCCGCTTTGCCCTTGTGCCCCCCGGTATGCCGGAGCGCGCGGGCAATAGCCCGTATTTCCGCTTCCCGCAGTGCCGTATCCAGCAATAGCCCTCCGGCGGCTTCTTCCGCTTGTTCGTCGCCCCCCGCCGTATCCCGGCCTTTTCCTCCCGTGGCCAGCCGCATTTCCAGCGGCAGATTCGCCGCGGCGATTTCCTGGCCGTCAGCCAGAAGCACCAGGCGCTCCATCAGATTACGCAGTTCGCGCACGTTGCCCGGCCAGGAGTAAGCGGCAAAGGCGTCCAGCACCTCTTTTCGCAACGTCAGATCGTGCCTGTGGTAGCGATGCCGGAACAGGGAAAAGACGTGTTCGGTCAGCAGGGGGATGTCTTCCTTGCGCGAGCGCAGGGGAGGCAGGCAGACAGGCACCACGTTGAGGCGGTAGAACAGGTCGGCCCGGAACGTGCCTTCCTGCACCATCCTGTTCAGGGGCCGGTTGGTGGCCGCCACAATGCGGGCCTGGAAGGGGATGTCTTTTTCCCCGCCCATGCGGCGCAAGCTTCTTTCTTCCAGAACGCGGAGAAAATCCACCTGGTTGGAAGGGGGGATTTCCCCCACCTCATCCAGAAACAGGGTGCCGGTGCCGGCCATTTCAAAAGCGCCCTTGCGCTGACGGTTGGCTCCGGTAAAGGCGCCGACTTCGTGCCCGAAAAATTTGTCCGCGAACAGCTCGCCCTGAAGAACGCCGCAGTTGACCGGCACGAACGGGCGGGCACTGCGGTCCGACAGGGTGTGCAGCAGCCGGGCGAACAGCTCCTTGCCCGTGCCGGATTCCCCGTAAATGAGAACGGAAGCGTCCGACCCGGCAACCTGCATGGCCACGGAATAAATGGCCTGCATGGCCGGCGAGCGGAACACGAATTCGCGCGTGCCCAGTTCCGGCGTATCCTCGCTGTGGATCGACACCGCCATTATCCGATCCGCTGGAGCGAAAGATGAATGCGGCAATTTTTTGCCGCTTTCGCGTTCTTGATAATTCATAAGTAAATCCAAGATGCTAAGTGCATATTGTCACAAGCCTGCTGTCCATTCCGTATCCGCACTATGCCCCAATCTTTTTCCAACTTCAAGCCATATGGCAAAACACAGTCGCTTGTTCATGTATTCGGCAAAATTTTGCCGATTGTGGCAAATTTATGCCGTGGCACTGTGGCGAATGGTTAGATAAGTTGTTTATTTCACAAGCGTTTTATGGCGGCACATTTCGTGCTTTTATATAGCCGTTACCATAAGTTCTTGCGACCAACCACTAACCGGAGCGAACCTGTCCATGAAACGCTATAAGGTTCTGGCTGTCATCACCTTGCTCGGGCTGCTGTTCTCCTGCGCGGCGATCCATGCCGCCGCCCCCGCCGGCGACATCGCGGCCGGAATGGCGGAGGCCACCGGTTCCTCCCTGCCCTGGTGGGCCTGGCCCATCATTCTGTTCGTTTTCTGTTTCATTCTCGGCATCATCGCCGTCATGGCGGGCGTGGGCGGGGGTGTGCTCTTTGTCCCCCTGGTCAGCGGCTTTTTTCCGTTCCACATCGACTTTGTCAGAGGCGCGGGCCTGCTGGTGGCCCTTGCCGGGGCCCTGGCCGCCGGCCCGGGACTTTTGAAGCGCAACTTCGCCTCGTTGCGCCTGGCCCTGCCGGTGGCGCTTATCGCCTCCAGTTGCGCCATTGTCGGCGCTTTTCTGGGACTGGCCCTGCCGGCCAATACCGTGCAGCTCTGCCTCGGGGTCACAATCATGTTCATCGCCATCCTGCTGCTCATGTCCAAAAACGTGGCCGTGCCCCACGTGGAAAAGCAGGACGCCATAGGCATGGCGCTGGGCATTCACGGCGCGTATCTCGAACCTTCCACGGGCGAGGTGGTGCACTGGAAAACCCACCGCACCCTGCCCGGACTGTTGCTTTTCATCATCATAGGCGTCA
The DNA here is from genome assembly GCA_031550695.1 of Desulfovibrio sp. Lineage (GTDB taxonomy): Bacteria > Desulfobacterota > Desulfovibrionia > Desulfovibrionales > Desulfovibrionaceae > Frigididesulfovibrio. Next base: position 12,191 of record JAVBOI010000012.1, read on the forward strand.
TGGCCGGCATGTTCGGCCTGGGCGCGGGCTGGGCCAACGTGCCGGTTCTTAACCTGCTCATGGGGGCGCCGCTCAAGGTTTCCGTGGCCACCAGCAAGTTCCTGCTCTCCATCACCGACACGTCGGCGGCCTGGGTATACCTTAACCAGGGCTGCGTGCTCCCCCTGGTCGCCATCCCCTCCATCGTGGGGTTGATGGGCGGTTCCTTTGTGGGCGTGCGCCTGCTGGCCAAGGCCAAGCCCAAGTTTATCCGCTACATGGTCATCGGCGTCCTTTTGTTCGCGGGCGGCAAGGCCCTGCTCAAGGGCCTGGGCATCGGGTAGAGCGGGGCAATTTTGAAGTTGCCCGAGAGTTATGATTGCCTCCGTCGGCCAAAGGGGGCCGGGGGCACAGGCCCTGTGTGACTCCCTTTGGAAACCCCTTTCCAAAAAAACACCCGCGTTCCCGCAACCCGGAGTATTCCATGAAAGACAGCGTTCACGCCTCCCCTGAACAGACCGCCTACGCCGACGTGCTTTTTTACGGCTGCTGGCTCGGTCTTGTGATAATGCTCGTTACCTACCTGCTCTATGTCAGCGGCCTGCTCTCCCCGCATGTGCCCCTGGCCGAGATGCCCCAGTACTGGAGCCGCCCCGTGACCCACTACCTGGAAGCGGCCCATGTTCCCACCGGCTGGGGCTGGCTGTCGCTGCTCGGCCGGGGCGATTTTCTGAACTTTGCCGGCATTGTGTTGCTGGCGGGCCTGAGCATTATCTGCTACCTACGGGTAATACCTTCCCTGTTCCGCAAAAAGGATACGATCATGGGCGTTATCGCCGTGACCGAAGTGCTCGTTCTTTTGCTGGCGGCCTCCGGTATTGTGGGCGGCGGCGCGCATTAAGGGAACCACCCGTCTGTACAAGGATACGCCATGTCCCCCGCCAGTCGATTCGCTTCCGCCGATATCCTCCAGGTGCTCGATGCTTTGCCCGTGGGCGTGCTGATGGTCAGCCCCGAAGGCGTTGTCCTGCACCTGAACCAGGCGCTGTCAGCCCTGACCGGATTCGCGCCAAAAGACGCGCAAGGTCTGCCTTGCCGCCACATTTTGCGCGGACGGCCCTGCGTGGCCGGCTGTTCCCTCGGCTGCCGCTCTTTCGGCGGTTCCGGTTCTTTGGCGAACTGCGCGCCAGGGGAAGAGCCGCGTACGACGGCCGCCGGCGCGAGCTGCTTTGAAACGGACATCCTCTCCTTAAAGAGCCGCAAGGTGCCCGTGCGCCTTACGCATTTTCCGGTGCTGGACGCGTATGGCAAGGAGCTGTTCCGCTTTGACGTGGTGGAAGACCTCACGGAAGTGAAAATTCTCGAACAGCGCCTGCACCAGGCCAGCGGGCACGGCAAGCTTGTGGGCCGCAGCGCGGCCATGGAAAAAATAAGCGCCCTTATCCCCAGCATCGCCCCTTCGGCGGCGCCGGTGTGCATTACCGGGGAAACCGGAACCGGCAAGGACATTCTGGCCGAAACCCTGCACCAGGCTTCGCAGCGCTCGCGCGAGCCCTTTATCCGCCTGAACGTCAGCCCCCTGCCCGAAGAATTGCTGGCGCCGGAAATTTTCGGACAGGCCCTGCCCGGCGTGCCGGAGCGGCCGGGGCGCTTTCAGCAGGCTTCCGGCGGCACGCTGTACCTGACGGAACTGGCGGACCTGCCCAAGGGCATTCAGACCCGGCTGGTGCAGTTTCTGGATACCGGGGCGATTCTGCCCGTGGGCGCGCAACATGAAAGCCGGATCAACGTGCGGCTGCTCACGGCCACCAACCGCGATCCGGCCGAGCTTGTGCGCCAGGGAATTTTGAGCCGTGAGCTGTTCCACCGTCTGAATGTGGTGCACATCGCCCTGCCCCCCCTGCGGGAACGCCGGGAGGACATAGACTTTCTGCTCGCCCACTTTCTGGCTATTTACGCCGCCCGCTTCAAAAAGCAGTTTACCGGCTTTTCCGCCGAGGCCCGCGCCCTGCTTGCGGCCTACGACTATCCCGGCAACGTGCGGGAACTGAAAAACATCGTCGAATACGCCGCCATGGTGTGCCCGGATGCCGAAATCGGCATACAAAGTCTGCCCGTTCTGGTGGCGCAGGGTCCCGCCGTTCCGGCGGCCGGCGCTGATTCCGGGGGCTCCGCGCGAGCCGCGGGCGGGCGCGGAAAAAGGAGGGCCAGAGCATGACCGGGAAATACGCCCTGATCACCATCTGCCGCGACGAGGTCGCGCCCCGCTTTGACATGACCGCCGAGGCGCTGCTCACGCCCCTGTTCCCGGCCGAGGAGGGCAGGGAGGGCAAGCACCTTGTCCTGGCCCACGCTTCCAGCGAGGAACTGTGCGACGTCATCACCAGGTCCGGCGTTGCCGTGGTCGTCTGCGGGGGCATTGAGGAAGACTATTACCACTATCTCAAGTGGAAGCGCATCGACGTGATCAACAACGTCATGGGCCGGATTGACGACGTGCTGGCCAAACTTGCCGGGGGCGGCCTTAAAGCCGGGGACTGCCTGTACGGCAAAGCGCGGATATCGTAATGGCCCGGCAGAACGAAAACGCCATGCCCGCGCACTACAAGGTGCTCAAGCGCAAGATCGTTCTCGTCATGGCGGCCGCCGCCATTATCCCGCTGATCATCCTGGCCGCCATCAACTATTTCGAGTTCCAGGCCGCTTTTCTACGCGAGGCGCAGGCCCCGTTCCGCTCCATGGTGGCCAAGACCAAGAATTCCTTTGAGCTGTTTCTGGCCGAGCGCAGTTCCACCGTAAGCCTGATCGCTTCCATCTACTCCTATGACGATTTGGCGGATCAGCGCACCCTGAACCGTGTTTTCCGGGCCATGCAGCGGGAGTTTTCCGGCTTTGCGGACCTGGGGCTCATCGACATGCGGGGCCGGCTGGTGAATTACGTGGGGCCATACCAGAAAGAACTTGAGGGCGTGGACTACTCCGAGCAGGAATGGTTCCACAAGGTGCGGGTGCAGAACCGCTTTACCAGCGAGGTGTTTTCGGGATTCCGCCGTTTTCCGCATGTGGTCATCGCCGTGCGGCACACCACCGAGGACGGGCAGAGCTGGATTGTGCGCGCCACCCTGGACACTACCCAGTTTACCAAGCTTATCGCGGCCATGAACCTGGAACCGTGGAGCGACGCCTTTCTCCTGAACCGGCAGGGCGTTTTGCAGACCGATTCCGCCCGGTACGGCAAAACCTTTGACAAAATACCCTTTGCCATGCCCGCGCCGAGCTACGAGGCCGCGGTGGTGGAATCCCGGGACAACAAGGGCCGCGACGTGCTGGTGGCCTTTTCCAACATCGGGGACACCGACTTTGTGCTCATGGCGGTCAAGACCATGGACAGCTTCTGGCACAACTGGCTGCTCGTGCGTACCGATCTGCTGCTGGTCTTCGTCTTCAGCGCCCTGTGCATTTACTTCGTGGCCGCGCGCACCGTGGGGCAGCTTATCGAGCGCCTGCGCCAGAGCGATCTGGAGCGCGAGCAGGTCATGCTCCAGATGGAACACGCCCAGAAGCTGTCCTCCATCGGCCGTCTGGCGGCGGGCATAGCGCACGAGGTGAACAACCCGCTGGCCATCATCAATGAAAAAGCCGGATTTCTGCAGGATATTGTCGGGCTGGAGGAAAACTTTCCCAAAAAGACCACCTTTGACGCCCAACTGGCCGCCATTATCGCGGCCGTGCAGCGCTGCAAGGACATCACCTACCGCATGCTCGGCTTTGCCCGGCGCATGGACGTGAAGATCGAAACCCTGAACGTCAACGACATGGTGCGCGAAACGCTGCTCTTTCTGGAAAAGGAAGCCCTGCACCGGCAGGTGGGCATCGAACAGGAACTGGACGACTCGCTGCCCGGCCTGTCCTGCGACCGGGGCCAGTTGCAGCAGGTATTCCTCAATGTCCTGACCAACGCCCTGGCCGCCGTGTCCGAGGGCGGGCGGATAGTGATCCGCTCGTTCATGCGGGACGATGAGTTCATCGCCGTCAGCTTTGAAGACAACGGCATCGGCATGGACGAAGAAACGCGCAAACACATCTTCGAGCCCTTTTTCACCACCAAGGGCGAGGAAGGAACGGGCCTCGGCATGTCCATCATCTACGGCATCGTCAAGCGCCACGGCGGAGACATCGAAGTGGCGAGCGAGCCCGGCAGGGGCACGGTGGTGACCATCATTCTGCCGCTCAGGCAGCCGGGCATGGGAACCGCATCATGACGCAAGGGACCGGATTGAAAATTCTGCTTATCGACGATGAAGGGGAGTTCGCCTCCACCCTGGCCGAACGCCTGAACCTGCGCGGGTATTCCACGTCCGTGGCCCTGGACGGGGAAAGCGCGCTTGCCCGCATCAAGGCGGAACCGTTTGATCTGGCCCTGCTGGACGTGATGCTGCCCGGCATGCACGGCATCGAGGTGCTGCGGCGCATCCGCGAATGCCGGCCCGAACTGCCCGTGATCCTGCTGACCGGAAGGGCCGGGGCCAAGGACGGCATTGAGGGCATGAAGCAGGGCGCCAAAGGCTATCTGACCAAACCGGTGGACCTGAGCGAACTGCTCGCCCTGTTCGCCGCCGTGCATCCGGGAGGCGCCAATGCGTGACGTTCTGTTCATGGGAAGCATTCTGGCCTCGGTAACGCACGAAATGCAGAACGTCATGGCCATCATCAAGGAGTCCGGCGCCCTGGCCGACGACATCCTCAAGCTTAACGGCCCGCCCCGCATGCGTCACGGCGACAAGCTGGACAATTCCCTGGTCAACATCCAGCAGCAGGTGGAACGGGGGCGGACCCTGATGCTCATGCTGAACGGTTTTGCCCACGCGGCCGCCGATTACCCCGAATCCGGCGATCTGGCGCGCTTTGCCCGGCAAATCTGCATACCGGCCCAGCGCCTGGCGCACCTGAAGGAGTGTTCGCTCGTTCCGTCCCTGGACGGCCCGCCCCTGGTCGTGCGCGGCAATGCCCTGACCCTCATGGAAAGCGCCTATGCCGGCCTGGCCGCCGTGCTGGAAGGCTGCCAGGCCGGTGACACGCTGCATGTTTCCGTTGCGCCGCCGCAAGCCGGCGAGCAAGGGCCGGTTCTGCGCATCCGGGCCGGGAAGAGCCTGGCGGAGCCGGAACAGCGGACCGTGGCGCCGATTATGGCCGAGCTTGGCGGATCGTGCCGCGCCGGGGCGGGCTTTCTGGAACTGCGCTACGTGACCGCGCCCGCGCAGGGAGAGGCCACCCCGTGAGCGGCATTCGCCCCGGCGCCACTGTCCTCATCATCGACGATGAGGAGGACTTCGCCCACACTCTGGCGGGGCGGCTTGAGCTGCGGGGCATAACGGCGTACTGCGCCGCCAGCGGAGAAGAAGGCCTGAAACGTCTGCGGGACAATCCGCCGGACCTGGTGCTTCTGGATATGCGCATGCCGGGTATTTCCGGCGTGGAGGTCTTGCGGCGGCTGCGCGGCGGCGAGGCCGCGCCCGGCTGGGAGGATCTGCCGGTATTCATTGTTTCCGGGCACGCGCGGGAGCAGAGCCTTCAGGAAGCCGAGGCCTTGGGCATTCAGGGGTATTTCTCCAAGCCGTTGCAGTTCAACGAATTACTGGATGCCATCGGGCGTCTGGCGCCGGAAGTTTCATAAAGGACACGGGGGCGGAACATGTCTGACACACCTTTGCCTGCGGATGAGAAAGAGCGCGGCCCGCATGACGCGCCGTTCCCGGTAATGCTTGTGGACGACGAAAAGGCCTTTGCCGATACGCTCGCCTTTCGCCTGCAGGCGCGCGGCATTCCCGTGCTTGTCGCCTACCGGGGCGAAGACGCCCTTGCCTCCCTGGCGCGGCCCGAACTGGAGGTGATACTGCTGGATCTCAACATGCCCGGCCTGCCCGGACTTGAGGTTCTGCGCCGGATCAAGGCCGAGCGGCCGGACGTGGAGGTGGTGCTGCTGACGGGCGAGGCCTGTTTGTCCGTGGCGGCCAGGGGCATGCGCAGGGGCGCGGGCGATTACCTGCTCAAGCCCGTGGATTTCGACGCCCTGCTGGAATCCCTGGACAAGGCGCGGCAGCGGGCGCGCGATTACCGGGAACGCCAGCGCGCGGCCGAGGCGGTCAAACTCATTGCCTTGGGCTCCCTGGCCGCCGGCGTGGGGCACGAGATCAACAACCCATTACAAATAATCATCCAAAGTTCCGAGTGGTTGCAGGAACTGGTGGGCGATGCCGCGCACGGGGAGCCGGATTTCGCGGGCATGGCAAAAGCGGCCGGCATTATTAAAAATCAGGCGGCGCGGGCCGGGGCGATAACGGCCCAGTTGCTGGATCTGGCCCACCGTTCGCGCACCAGCCAGGCGGAAACCGATCTGCCGGTTCTGATCCGCAAAGTGGTCGAAGCCCAGGCCGAACGCGTCGCGGCCTTGAAAACGATCATCAGCGTGGAGGCTGCTTCCGATTTGCCCCTGATTCCCTGTTCTCCGGCCGAGTTGGAGCCGGTGCTCCACCATCTTCTGAAAAACGCTCTGGACGCCATCGAAGCCCTGCACGGCCGGCAGGAATCCGGGGATGGCAACGGCCAGCGCGTGCGCATCGGCGCCGCAATCGTCGGAGAAAAGGTCAGGATTACCGTTGCGGATACCGGGGAGGGCATTGCCCCGGAACACGGGCCGCACATTTTCGATCCCTTCTTTTCCACAAGGCCGGTGGGCAAGGGCACCGGCCTCGGCCTTACCGTGTGCCACAGCATCGTGCATGCCCTGCGCGGCCGGATGCGCTTTGATCCGTATGCTCCCAGGGGCACTGTTTTTACTGTGGAAATCCCGGCGCTTCGGGAAAAAAAGGCGTAGCCGCCCGCGGCGCGTCCGAAAACGTTCTGCACTCAAGCAAAAGGAACGGCAATGAAAAAGATGAATCTGCTCATCGTGGATGATGAGCCTGCTCTGTGCAAAGTGCTGGGGGACAGGCTGAATGTTCTGTACGGCATTACGCCGGACGCCTGCCACAACGGCGCCGAAGCCCTGGAGATGATCCGGAAAAACGACTATGACGTGGTGGTGCTGGATATCGAAATGCCCGGCATGGACGGTATGGAGACCCTGAAGCGCATCAAGGAGCTCAAGCCCAAAATCCAGGTGGTCATGTTCACCGGGCATGGCTCCGAGGATCGGCGCACGCTTTCCGAAACCCTGGGCGCGTTCAACTATGTGGACAAGATCGACGGGCTGTCCAAGCTTGCTCCCATGATCGAAGGCGCCTACCGCCTGCGCAAGGCCCTGGAAGACACCTACGCGGACGTAGCCCTCAACGAATACACCCGCTAGGGAACGTCGATTTTTTTCCGTTTGGCATCGTTGCCGCGCCATTTTAGAGCAATTAACGCTTGAAAGAGTCGCTTAACGGCGGGCAAGGCACAGAGCCTGTGTCCGCGACCCGCCTACGCCTCTTTCGCGGCAAGGACTTGAGGACAAATCCTTGCAGAGCAATTCGCTCATTTCATTCGTGAAATGCTCTAAAAGGGGGCAGGCCAGACAATTTTGCAGGAAAGCAAAATTGGACACCGCCCGCGGGGCGGGGGCCGAAGGCCGCGGGCCAGGACGGCCCGCGTCAGGAGGCCAGCCTCCTTTTAAAAATGGCTTGCGCCTGGCCTGATGGAATGGCCCCGCCCGCCAAAACGGGCATGCATGGATATACCAACACCCACCATGCAGGAGGCCATCCCAATGAAGACTGTTACCACTATCGGCGTTGACCTGGCAAAGAACTCTTTTTCCGTTCACGGCGTGAATGCCGCCGGCAAGTGCGTGCTGCGGCGTATCTTGACCGAAAGGATATGATCGCTTTTTTCGCCAATCTGCCCCCCCCATGCCTCGTGCGCATGGAGGCCTGCGGCTCCTCGGAACACTCCATCAGGGCGCTGCCGCAAAGGCTGACGCCGCATATATGACCGCATCCGAACCAAAAAACCATATAAAACGAAAAAAACTCGGCGTTTTCTCGGTGTGTTCAGCCTAGCTTGCGCCAGAGCGTGGTCCGGCTGATATTCAGTAATCGGGTCAAGTCCTTCAGCGAGTACTGATGGCGCAGTTCGCGCACAATTTGTTTTTCCATGCTTTTCAGCGTTCCGATGTCAATCATCATCCTGGCCTTGTCTTGCATTACCTGACTGCCGGGCGGGGCTCCTACAAGTTCCTGAACGAGCTGACGCGAGATCTCATCGTTGCCCTCCCTGTAAAGGAGGGTGTATCTTTCGACAAAACTCTCAAGTTGCCTGATATTGCCCGGCCAATCGTACTCCACGAACGCTTTTAAGAGCGCCTGACTTGGCCTTGGCGGCGCTTTCTGGTACTTGACCGCGCTCACTCTGAGAAAGTGCTCGATAAGCTCCGGGACATCCTCCGTATGCTCCCTGAGCGGAATAATATACAGCGGCAAAGTAATGATGCGGTAGTAGAGATCTTGTCGAAATGTCCTGTCGAGAATTGCTTGTTGAAGATCACGGTTGGTTGCGGCAATTATGCGTGCGTCTATTGGAATGAGAGTATCCCCGCCCAAACGCATGATCTCCTTGTTTTGCACCACTCTCAAGAGACGCGCCTGCAGGGAAATAGGCATCTCGCCGATCTCATCCAGAAAGATTGTCCCGCCATTGGCCAGTTCGAACAGCCCTTTCTTTCCTTCTTTCAACGCCCCTGTGAAACTTCCGCTCTCATAGCCGAAAAGTTCGCTTTCCAGGATGTTTTCGGGAATTGTGGCGCAGTTGATGGCCACAAACGGGCCTGTTTTACGGTTGCTGAAATTATGAATGCTCTGGGCATAGACTTCCTTGCCCACGCCCGTTTCGCCGATAATCAGCAGGGTGGTGCTGCTCTGGGCATATGTCTGGGCGGTTTTGATCAGGTGCCCGGTTTTCGGGCTCGAACCAATGATATCCCCAAACTTGTATTTGGCCACCATGCCCTTTTTTATGGATTCCCGGCGCAGTGCGGCCTGCAATTTGGTTATTTCGCTTTCATCTTTAAAGGTGACAAGTTGCTGTTGTGGATTGAGATGCGTTCTATTCACCAAAAAAACTTTATCCTTATACGTGCAAAGCTTGCTTCCCGCGCCCTGCTCGGTGCGCATGAACGTTCTTAATATATGGTTTTCAGGCAGCTTCCCAATCTTTTCGCCAATAATCTCCTGAGGCGTAATCCCCAGGTAGGTTCCGGCGCGTTTGTTACATACCTCAATCCTGCCTTCACCACCGATGCTGATCACGCCATCGTTGATATCGTCCAGCAAACGCTGCAGCCACTTGTTTTTATCCTGTTCTTCACGGTTGCTGTCCACAAGTTGGGTTGCAGTCCTGAGAGCGTTCAAAATAGCGTGCTTTTGCCATTTAACCAAGATTGCCCGTCCACGGTTGCGCTGTACGGTCGCCGCCACCAATTCGCTTGTAACGACCGCCAAATCGGTAACCTGGCGGGGAATTTCCGCAAGAACCTTTCCCCGTTCCTCGAAATTGGTGTATGCCCAAAGCTTGATCTCGGCATCGAGCACTCGTTCCAGCAGCTCGAGATCCTCAAGCAAAGCGAGGTGCGCATAGCCGATATACGGTATGACATTGGGAGAATGCTGTTTGGCGACCAGAAAGGCCTCAAGGAAATCCAACGGCGAAGGTTCAAGCGGAACGACCGGGATGGGGAGCATCCGGGCAAGTTCCTTCGCGGTCACCGGCAGAGCGATGATAGCGGCCGGCATCCGCTTTTTGATCTCGGGCAGGGCATGAACGGCGTCGAGGTCGTCCTCGCACTGCAACACATCCACGTTGTTGCGAGAGCCGCCGATAGCATTCATTACACCGTTATAATAGCGTAGTGAATTGCAAAAGAACAGAACGGTACTACTCAAAATACACCCCTGAAATTACAGCTGTTAGTAAACAATGGTGATGAGCGGCATTGGCTGTTGCATCATGATCCGATAGTTGGGTTGTTACTCTCTCCCTGTCTTGCGGCACGATACCAATATTTGATTCATATTTGAAGCACCATGTTTCAATTTTTCGTTTTATTAATGAATCAGCAAATATGCCCATATGTTATACTTGCGTTGACTTACAGGCTTTTTTCTCCCTCCCCCGTCCTGGTCTTGTTTTTGCATCACCTCATGCGCAGTAGGCTCCGGTTCTGGTAATCGCAAAAAACTCCGTGCTGAGGATGCATCCGCATACTGATCATCAATCTTAGAGCAAATCAATTTTGAAATTGTCCAAGAGTAGTATTGCCTCCGGCGGCCAAAGTGGTTGAACTCCTTTGGAAACCCCATTTTTCTAAGCAGATTCAAGTGAATAATTTCAAAATTGAAATGATCTAGAGCATTTCACGAATGAAATGAGTGAATTGCTCTGCAAGGATTTGTCCTCAAATCATTGCCGCGAAAGAGGCGTAGGCGGGCCTTGCCCGCCGTTAAGCGACTCTTTCAAGCGTTAATTGCTCTAATACGTCTGAAGTGTCACAAAACGCATCACCAACGAGACCCGCAGGGCGGCATCGCCCGATACTGAGGAAGGAGATGGTATGAAAAAGAGTACTGACTTGACGCGTCGCGGTTTCATCAAAGTTCTGGGTATCGCCGGAGGGGCCGCGTTGCTCGCGGGAAATCTGCCGGCAACTGCTGTGGCGGCAACTCCCGGCGGCGGCAACCAGGCGGCATCCCCCGCCGGCGCCGGCGGCAACCGTACGGTGGCGGCGGCTATTGAGAGCGTCCGTAAAAAACAGCAGACCGTAACGGCGATCACCACGCGTTGTCTGGACCGCATAGCGGCCGATACCAGCGGCAACGTCATTTGGGTCACTGTGGACAGGGACCTCGCCCTGGCCGAGGCCAAGGCCGTGGACGCCCGCCTGGCCGCCGGAGAAAAACTCCCCTTGGCCGGGGTCTGCCTGGGCGTGAAAGATCTTTTCGCCATCAAGGGCCTGCCCATGCGGTGCGGATCGCCGTTGACCAGCGCCAATCCGTCCACCACGGACGCCCGCCTTATTGCCCAGTTGAAAAAGGCCGGGGCCGTCATTGTCGGAACAACTTCCATGCCGAACTTCGCCTACGGCCCCACGCCGGGGGCCTTTAACCCCTACAACAAGGAACACACGGCCGGCAGTTCCTCAACCGGCAGCGCTATTGCGGTTGCCGCCGGCCAGGTTCCGGCCACGCTCGCCATGCAGACGAACGCCTCGGTGATTCGCCCGGCGACGTTTTGCGGCGTTGCCGCCTTCAAGCCGACGCAGGGCGTCCTGTCAATCGAGGGCGGGGACAAGCTGGCGCCGTCTCTTGACCAGCCGGGGTTCATGGCAAACGACATGACGGACCTGACGATACTGTACGGCGCGGTCACGGGACAAAAACCCCAGGCGGTGCCCAAGCCTTCGTACGCTTTTGTCCGCACAATCATGTGGGAAAAAGCCGACGCCCGCTACAGGACGGAACTGGAAAAACTGGCCGCCGGCCTCAACGCGAAAGAAGTGGAATTGCCCGCGGAATTCGCTGAGATATGGAAGTGGCTGGACTGCATCATGGAATACGAATTTGTGCAAAACCTGCCCGCTTCATACGCCACAAACGAAGCTGTCGCCCCGCCGATGCGAGAATCGCTGCAACGAGGGCTGGCCATATCCAAAGAGGCGTATAACGAAGCGCTGGCGGCAAGAGCGCGGCTTATCGAATGGGGCCGCAAAACGCTCGGCCCGTTTGCCTGCGTAATCACTCCCGCGGCCGCGGGGCCGGCTCCCCTGCTGAAAAACGGCTCGGGTTCCCCGGTATTTTCAACCATATGGAGCCTTATGGGAGCTCCCTGTGTGACTATTCCCTTCTACCGCGACAATGGATTGCCGGTGGGCGTGCAGCTTGTGGGCGCCCCTGGACGGGACGCGCAGGTGTTGGCCTCCGCGATGGTGATTGAAGCACAAATCGGCCGCTCGTAACGAACGGCACGGCGGGGGGGGGGAAATGTCCTGGTTTTTCCCTCCCCTGAACGCTCGGAAAATGGAGCCTTTGCGCAGAGGAACGGATACCACCCTGCACAGACCGGCAATGAAAAATCCGCGCGTATGAGATGCCCCTGTCCGGTGGACAATGAAAGAAGCCCTCTTCAGGCTGAACCATTGAAAACCTGATGGGGGTTTTGCATGTCTACCGGAAAAAAGACACGTACAGTGAGGCATTCAAAGAAAAGAAGCCGTTCAGTTGTAGCTTAAGGGTGAAGAATGTTTTTGGGCCCACATACAGGAACGGTTGCAGAAACGGTTTGTTCCATTTAACCAAATGACAAGGGCCTGATTGAAACGTTCGAGCCGAAAATTCGGCAAGCGGAAATGAGGGAAAAGCTACCTGGGAACAGGATAGAAATGGGTGTCGGATGCGGACCGTATTGGCGACTGGCGGTTGCGCCGGACAGAGTAAAAAATAAGTATTTTTTAATAATTTTTGCATAAAAACTATTGTCATCTTCGCGGGAATCCACTACTCTAAAGCCAACGGGAAGAGAGGAACGCCATGATGCACAGCCGGGAAATAATTCAAACGGCTTGAGGCGGACGGGTGGACCCATGTGAAGACGGTCGGCGATCACTTCCAGTTCCGCCACCCGAGCAAGCCCGGCAAGGTCACGGTGCCCCATCCCAAAAAGGATATACCCATAGGCACCCTGACCAGCATCGAAAGACAAAGCGGATTGAACCTGAGAGGGAGGGGGGGGGTAACCTCTCCGTCCCCGCAAGGAGAACACCATGTATTACCCCGCAACGCTTGCCCCCAAAAATGACGGCTCCGACCGCTATGACGTCACTTTCGCCGATCTTCCCGGCTGCGCTTCCCAGGGAGACAGCCTGGAAGACGCCCTGCGCATGGCCCAGGAGGCTTTGACCCTGCACTTGGGAAGCATGATGGAGGACGGCGATCCCATCCCCGAGCCTTCCACTCTGGAGGGAGCGCGCGTCAAGGATACTCAGGTGGAGCAGGAAGAAGGCTTCGCCTACCCCGAGGGCACCATATACCAGTTCGTGCTGGCGGATGTCCGCAAACCGGCCAGGGAGACGGCCCCGGTGCGCCTGTCCATCTCGCTCAAGCCCGCCATTGTGGAGCGCATTGACGCCATGGCGGACGAAATGGGCCTTACCCGCTCCGGCCTTATTGCCGTGGCTACGCGGGATTACATCAACCGCATGCAGGGGTGAGCAATGACGCCTACCGATTTTCTTGCCAGTACCTCCCGTGTTGTGGGGACTATTCAACGTCGGCTATGGCGGCCGTTATCTCGCCCCGGCTTTCCACTGCCGCAGCAAAGCCTGTGTTGGAATTGACCCCGCACGCATCTTTTACGCAATGAGACAATCATGAAAAAAACGTTTGTTCCTGTTCTTGTGACACTGCTGTTTTTTTGCTCCACGGCTTTTGGGGCGGGGGTTCATGGCCGGCTGAACGGCAAGTGGGCCTGCGACGGCGCGGCCAGCGCCAAGCTGATGGACGGCCAGTTCGCGAACATGCAGGAGAGGCAGTCGGTCGCGGAAGTATTGGGCGGCATGACCATCGCCTTCAATACGACCTTGAAGACGATGAAAGTCGCCCTGGGATTCAAAACTCAGGACAGCAAGTATGCGGTGGTTTCCGAAAGCGACAAGGGCCTCGCCCTGCAGCGGGCGAGCGACGGAGCGACCCTGACGGTGGAGTTTAAGAGCGCCGACAGCTTTGTGCTGCGTGACGGAAAGATGTCAATGGTGTTCAAGCGCGCCAAATAGGCGCGGGCTCGAGTAGGATGCGATGCGAGTTCGCGTCTGTATTTGTAATGCTCAGTTACTGCAAATCGCTTGGAGGAGTTGACGATGAAAGAAGGGCAGGGGTTGAGCAGCTAGAGTAATTAACGCTTGAAAGAGTCGCTTAACGGCAGGCAAGGCCCGCCTACGCCTCTTTCGCGGCAAGGATTTGAGGACAAATCCTTGCAGAGCAATCCACTCATTTCATTCATGAATTGCTCTAAAGCTGAATGCTCCGCTGCCCGGCATCGGTGCGGG
>JAVBOI010000009.1:0-13620 GCA_031550695.1 Desulfovibrio sp.
CCTTATCTTAACACCTTCTCTTGCTGCGAGGCGCGGTTTTTTTGGTATTGTCGGGGGGGTATGGGTAAGTAAACTTTTAAATTTTTCCTTCCCCTTCCCCCCGGACCCCCCATCCCCTTCCTTCAAACTTTCTATATTGAAGGTCAAAAGGGGGAGGGGGGCTGCGGAAGTCTTGCATGTTTACGGCTCCCGGATCAGGGATGATTTATTGTGACAACGGAGATTGCCATGCCTTCTCGCACTGCAAAAAAAACCGTGTTCGCCAGGGCATGCCGCGATGCTTTTCTCAAGCTCGACCCGCGCGTGCTGTGGCGCAACCCGGTCATTTTTATCACGGCCATCGGCGCGGCCCTGACCACGGGTTTGTTGTTCGCCGGGCAATACAGCGGATTTACGTTGCAAATTTCCCTCTGGCTCTGGTTTACGGTATTGTTCGCCAATTTTTCCGAAGCCCTGGCCGAGGGCCGGGGCCGGGCCCAGGCCGAAAGCCTGCGCCGGTCCAAAAGCGAAACCGAGGCCCGGCTGTTGCGAAACGGTTCTGAAACGCGCGTACCCGCCTCCAATCTGAAAAAAGGGGATACCGTGGTCTGCGAGGCCGGGGATGTGATTCCCGGCGACGGGGAAGTCATCGAAGGCGTGGCCACGGTGGACGAGTCGGCCATTACCGGCGAATCGGCCCCGGTGGTCCGGGAAAGCGGCGGCGATCGCAGCGCCGTTACCGGAGGCACCCGCGTGATCAGCGACCGTATCCTCATCCGCGTGACCGCGGAACCGGGCAACAGCTTTCTGGACCGGATGATCACCCTGGTGGAAGGCTCGTCCAGGCGGAAAACGCCCAACGAGACCGCGCTCATCGCCGTCCTGTGCGCTCTGAGCCTGATTTTTCTGGTCGCGGTAAGCACCCTCAAGCTGTTTGCCGATTATTCCGCCTCTGCCGCCGGGCAGGATCTTTCCGGCATCGTTACCGTGCCGGTGCTGACAGCCCTGCTGGTCTGTCTGATCCCGACCACCATCGGCGGTTTGCTCAGCGCCATCGGCATCAGCGGCATGGACAGACTGATCCGCAAGAACGTCATCGCCACCAGCGGCCGGGCCGTGGAAGCGGCCGGCGACATCGACGTGCTGCTGCTGGACAAGACCGGCACCATCACCCTGGGCAACCGCATGGCCGACGAATTTCTGCCCGCGCCCGGAGTGGAGGCGCGCGAACTGGCCGCTAAAGCCCAACTGGCCTCGCTGTCGGACGAAACGCCCGAAGGTCGCTCCATCGTGGTTCTGGCCAAGGATAAGTTCGGCCTGCGGGCCAAGGAAGCCCCGGCCGGCGGCATGGAATTCATCCCCTTTTCGGCCCGGACCCGGATCAGCGGCGTGCGCCTGAAGGCCGACGGGACCATTATCCGCAAAGGGGCGCTGGACGCGGTGGAAAAAGAACTGGCCGAACAGGGCGGGACCATGCCCGACGCGGTGCGCCAAAGCGCCGAGGACGTGGCCCGCCGGGGCGGCACCCCGCTGGTGGTGGCGGAAAACGCCAAACCCCTGGGCGTGGTGGCCCTGAAGGACGTGGTTAAGGGCGGCATTCAGGAGCGTTTTGCCGAATTGCGGCGCATGGGCATCCGCACGGTCATGATCACCGGCGACAACCCGCTGACCGCCGCCGCCATCGCGGCCGAGGCCGGGGTGGACGACTTCATGGCCGAGGCCACGCCGGAAACCAAGCTGGCCCGCATCCGGGAGGAACAGGCCGAAGGCCGGCTGGTGGCCATGACCGGCGACGGCACCAACGACGCCCCGGCGCTGGCCCAGGCCGATGTGGGCGTGGCCATGAACACCGGCACCCAGGCCGCGCGCGAGGCCGGCAACATGGTCGACCTGGACTCGAATCCCACCAAGCTTATTGAAATAGTGGAAACCGGCAAACAGCTGCTCATGACGCGCGGCGCTCTGACCACCTTCAGCGTGGCCAACGACGTGGCCAAGTATTTTGCGGTCATTCCGGCCCTGTTCGCGGGCCTGTATGCCAGCCAGGGGCAGGCCGGCCCTCTGGCCGTGCTGAACGTCATGCATCTGCATTCGCCGGAAAGCGCCATTTTGAGCGCGGTTATTTTCAACGCCCTGGTCATCGTGGCCCTCATTCCCCTGGCCCTGCGCGGAGTGCCCTACCGGGCCGTGGGCGCGGCCGCGCTGCTTCGGCGCAATCTGCTGATATATGGCCTTGGCGGGTTGCTCGCGCCTTTTGTGGGTATAAAACTGATCGACATGCTCCTTGCCCTGGGAGGGTTCCTGTGATGAAACGTATGGTATCGGCTTTGCGCATGCTTGCGGTACTTTCCCTGCTGACCGGCCTGGCCTATCCCTGCCTGATGCTCGCTGTGGGCGGGCTGGGTTTTCCCGATCAGGCGGGCGGTTCCCTGCTGTACCGGAACGGGCGGGTCGTCGGTTCCGCTCTGTTGGCGCAGAAATTTGGCGATCCCCGGTATTTCCGGCCGCGCCCTTCGGCTGGTGACTATGCGACCGTGCCGTCCGGCGCTTCCAACCTGAGCCCGGCTTCCAAAGCCCTGCTCGCGAGCGTGGCCGAACGCAACGAGGAACGGAACAAGGACGGCGGCGGCCGGGAAATGCTGTTCGCCTCGGGCAGCGGACTGGACCCGGATATCGCGCCGGAAAGCGCGCTGGCCCAGATCCCGCGCATTCTCAAGGCACGGGACATGGATGATGAGCCCGGCGGCGCGGATACGCTGAAAGCTTTGGTGAAACAGGCGACGCAACCGCGTTCCCTGGGTTTTCTGGGGCAGGAGCGGGTCAACGTGCTGCTCCTGAACCTGGCTCTTGACGACATGGCGGCGCGCGATACAGTAAGCGCCATACCCGGCACATAAAAGCAACCCGGCCGGGCGCGGGCCACACTTTTCCCCTAACTCGCGCCCCCACGGGAGCGCGGCCCTGAGCAACCGTTTCTGTTCTCCGCTCCCTCCGCCCTCCAAACTAAAAAGTTTTGAAGGAGAGGGATGGAGGTCCGGGGGCATTCTCAACCAAGGACACGCCATGAGTGACGAGCGCGAATTACGGCCGGACCCGGATGCTCTTTTGAAACGGGTAGAGCAGGCGGAGCGGCGGCAGGCCAGGGGACGGCTGCGGGTGTTTTTCGGCATGTGCCCCGGCGTGGGCAAGACTTACGCCATGCTGGAAAAAGCCGGCGAATTGCACCGCACGGGCGTGGATGTTGTCATCGGCATCGTGGAAACTCACGGCCGCCGGGAAACCGAGGAACTGGCCGACGTGCTGCCCCAGATTCCCCCGGCGTTTATTCCCTACAGGGGCACGGCCTTGCGCGAAATGGACCTGGACGCGGTGCTGGCCCGCAAGCCGGAACTGGCGCTGGTGGACGAACTGGCCCACAGCAACGTGCCGGGCAGCCGCCACGCCAAGCGCTATCAGGATGTTGAGGAGATTCTGGACGCCGGCATTGACGTGTACACCACGGTCAACGTGCAGCATGTGGCGGGCCGGGCGGATCTGGCGGCGCAGATCACCGGAGCCGCGGTGCGGGAAACCGTACCCGATTCCTTTCTGGAGCAGGCGGAGCAGATTGAGCTGATTGACCTTTCGCCGCCGGAACTGCTCAAGCGCCTTGGCGAAGGCAAGGTCTATCTGGGCGATCGGGCCGAGCGGGCGGCGGAAAACTATTTTCGCGAGGAGCACCTGACGGCCCTGCGGGAACTGGCCCTGCGCTTCACGGCTGAAAAAGTGGACGACCAGTTGCGGACGCACCGCGCCCTGGCGGGCGATTCCCGGCCCTGGAACACCGGGGAGCGCCTGCTGGTGGCCGTGAGTTCCAGCCCCTAGTCGGCCCGCCTGATACGCACCACCCGGCGCAAGGCCTACGCCCAGGGCGCGCCCTGGTGCGCCGTGTACGTGAACACCGGGGAAGAGGAGCAGGGCGAGGCCCGCGAGCGCCTGCTGAACAATATCGCCCTGGCCGGGGAACTGGGCGCGGAAATCGTGCGAACCCGCGATCGGAGTGTGGCCGAAGGCGTGCGCCGCGTGGCCGAGGAGAACAACGTCACCCAGATCGTCATGGGCCGGCCGGACCACCGTTTTTTCCGGGATCTGTTTTCCGGCGGCACCATTCTGGACCAACTGGTTCGGGAAACCAGTGAAATAGATATCCACATCGTGCGCCAGGAACGCAAGCCCCAGTACAGGGGGTTCCATCCGCGTCCGCCTTCCTTTGTCAGCGGGCCGGGCGCCTATCTGTGGGCTTTGACCCTGCTGGGCCTGGTTGCGCTGGGATGCTGGTTTTTTTTGCCCTGGCTGGAATACCGCGCCGTGGGCATGATTCTACTCTGCGCCGTGCTGGGCCTGGGCACGGTGGCCGGTTTCGGCCCGACCATGGCCGGGTCGGTCTTCAGCCTGCTGGTCTGGGATATGTTCTTTATCCCGCCGTCATTCACTTTGAAGGTGGAATCGCCGGAAGACGTGATGATGTGCCTGGCTTTTTTGCCCGCGGCCTGCGCCACGGGCATCCTGACCGCGCGCATCCGGCGGCAGCAGCGGGACCTGATAACGCGCGAGCGGCATTCCAAGGAGCTGTACCTGTTAGGCCGCGGTCTGGCCGAGGCCGGGACAACCGGGGAAATCGCGGCCTGCGGCTGCGAAAGCCTGCTCAGGCTTTTCGGTTTCAAGGCGGCGGTGTTGCTCAAGGAGCACGGGGGGCGCTTGTCCCATACTCCCCTGGGAGCCCAGGACGTGGATATTTCGGCCAAGGACGAGGCTGTGGCCGCCTGGACCCTGAAGAACCGGCGCAAGGCCGGGCCGGGCACGGACACCCTGGCCTCGGCCGGATGCCTGTGTCTGCCTTTGCTCGGCCGTAGTGAGATCATGGGCGTGCTCATGGTGTTCGCGCCCCGGGGGCAGCGTCTGGACCCGGATCAGGAAGCCCTGCTCGATACCCTTGTTTCCCATCTCGCCGTGGCCTTTGAGCGCGAGCGCCTTGCCGCCCGCAACGTGAAAAAGGGCAGGTGAGAAGATGTCTCCGGCGGCCGGGGGGAAGGGGGAAGGAAACTTTTGGGAAAGCCCGCTCAATCCGAGCGAAGCGAGAACGAGCTACTATGAAGAAAAATTCTCCTTCCCCCCGGACCCCCCCATCCCCTTTCCTTCAAACCTTTTTATTTGGGTGTTGATTGGTGGTGCGGGGATGCGAAGGTTTTTCCTGGCGTGCGTTCTCGTTTTGGGGCTGTTTTGATGGGGGCCGAGCAAAAATTGGTTTGAGGAGGTCTTTCAACTCATTCGATTATTTGACAGGCGGCGGGTTTTTCCCGTAATATTCGGCACAATGGGAAAAAGGTAGAGACTTTTTTTATCCGCGGGGTAAGGGTCTGTTAAGGCTACGAGCCATTTTGTTCTCTGCCAAGGAAGGAAATTTTTTTATGGAGGGAGTGTACTCTGATGGTACTCGACCGGAATAAAAAAGTTTCCTGACGTGGGCAGAGGGCAAAAGGGCCGTAGCCTTAACAGGCCCTAGGAAGCAGGGGGGAGTCCTGTGGAACAACCTGTACCGGAGGTCTTTTCGCATGAACCAGTTTCCCCGTATGCACCGCCTGCCCCCCTACGTTTTCGCCCTGGTCACGGATCTGAAAATGCAACTGCGCCGCCAGAACGTGGACATTGTGGATTTCGGCATGGGCAACCCCGACATACCCACTCCGCAGTTCATCGTGGACAAGCTTGTGGAAGCGTCGGGCAAGGGCGTGAACCACAGGTATTCCGTGTCGCGCGGCATTCCCAACCTGCGCAAGGCCATCTGCGACTGGTACGCCCGGCGCTTTAACGTCTACCTCGACCCGGACGGCGAAGCCACCGCCACCATGGGCGCCAAGGAAGGCCTGGCCCACCTGGCCCTGGCCATGCTTTCGCCGGGGGACGTGGTGTTCGCGCCCGACCCCACCTATCCCATCCACACCTATGCCTCGATTATTGCCGGCGCGGACGTGCGCAGCATTCCCATCGGGCGCGGCCGGGATTTTTTCGATGATCTGCTGCTGGCCACCCGCCAGACCTGGCCCCGGCCCAAGCTGCTTTTCCTGAGCTACCCGCACAATCCGACCACGGAAGTGGCCACGCCGGAGTTTTTCCAGAAAGTGGTGGACTTCGCCAAGGAGCACAAGCTGTATGTGATCCACGATCTCGCCTACGCGGATATCGTGTTTGACGGCCATGTGGCGCCGAGCTTCATGCAGGCCGAAGGAGCCAAGGACGTGGGCGTGGAGTTCTTCTCCATGTCCAAAAGCTACTCCATGGCCGGCTGGCGAGTGGGTTTCTGCGTGGGCAACCGGGATATGATCCACGCCCTTACCCGCATCAAGAGCTATCTGGATTACGGTATCTTCCAGCCCATCCAGATTGCCGCCACCGTGGCCATGAACGCCCCGGACGACTGCGTGCGCGAAATCTGCGACATTTACCGCCAGCGCCGCGACTGGCTTGTGGAAGGGCTTAACCGAATCGGCTGGGAAGTGCCCGCGCCCAAAGGCACCATGTTCGTCTGGGCGCAGATCCCCGAGGAATTCCGAAGCATGGGTTCGGTGGAGTTCGCCAAGCTGCTGCTGCGCGAAGGCCAGGTGGCCGTATCGCCGGGGCTCGGTTTCGGCCCGCACGGTGACGATCACGTGCGCTTCGCCCTGATCGAAAACCAGCACCGCACCAACCAGGCCGTGCGGGGCATCAAGAAGGTTCTGTCCAAAGCCGGCGGCGATTGCTCCGGCGAGTGACGGGCGTAATGCCTCCGGCGGCCGGGGGAAGGAAAAGGAAACGTTTGGAAAAGCCCGCTCGACCTAAGCGAAGCGAAGGCGAGCTATTACGAAGAAAATTTTCCTTCCCCCGGACCCCCATCCTTTTCCTTCAAAACTTTTTATTATGTGGGGCCATGCGGCGTGGATGCCCCGGAGGGTTTGCCTTTGGCAAAGCTCTCGCGTCACGAGTGTGTTGGAGAACTGATTTCTTCTCCCTTGAATTGCCTCTTCTTCATTCGTCCTCGGGTGGGGGGCTCACATATTCACACCGCTTTGAGCGGTTCACTGCCTTTCAAGCCCCCGGCTTTGCCGGGGGTACATGACTCCCTTCATAAAAAGCCTTTCTTCCTTGGTGGAGAACAAAAATCCTCGTATTGTGAACAGTTTGGATGATTCATGAATTGCTGTATCGTAAAATAAGTTCCAACAACGGCATTGACGATATTGCAAGGTAATAGTATTGATGCGACATGAAAATACCGACAGCGGGCATTCTCTTCCACGAAAGAGAGTTGATAATCTTTTTTTCGTAGAATTTTTGTCACCGTTTATTTTCGGAAACATTCATGTCTTCTTTCCCCACCATTATAGAACCAGTATCTTGGGAATGGAATCCGCAAAGCGGAGAAATTTTCTTTTCCCTTGCCTGGTTTAAAATGCTTATGCTTCCCGAAGGCCATCATATAGAACTTGATATAAAGTTTTGGATGGCAAGGGTGCACGAAGATGACGTTCAGTTTCTTAAAACTGCATATATGGAACTCGGCCGGGGCACGAGAGAGCGGGTAGAGGCCGTGTTCCGCATCCGCCGGTATGACGGCAACTGGGCCTGGCTGATGATGCAGGGCTCGGTGACCGAGCGGGCGAACGGCGCGGTCTCCAGAGCTGCCGGCATGGTGATGGATGTTTCGCGGCTGCGCGTCAACCCGCGTTTTCAGTTCGCCGCCCAGAGCGCGACCAATGTTTCCTGCCGGGCCGTGTTCGAGCATGCGCCCGACGTGCTTATCCGTTTTGACAACGAGATGTTCCCCCTGTACGCCAACCCGCTGCTTGACAAATACCTGCCCGTGTCCAGGCAAGATCTTGGGGGGGAGAATATGGACAGCCTCGGCATTGATGACGGCCACATGGATTTCATGCACAAGAATGTGAGGCGGGTGTTCGACACCGGGAGGCCGGTGCGGGCGCTGTCCACCTTCACCCGGGGCGTGGGCGAGGTGTCGGGCGAATATTCCTTCTGGCCGGAACTGGATGAAAACGAAAATATCATTTCCGTATTGTGCCAGATGCGCGACCTTTCGGCTCTTGATCGTGAGGAGCAGTCCGAGCGGCTGAACGCTCTGCGCCTTGATGCACTGCATCAACTCACACAAAAAGATGACGCGCCCGAGGATGAGGTTCTGAACTTTGTGGTGGAAAGCATGACCCGCCTGACCGGCAGCGCCAAGGGATACCTGTTCATTCCGGACAGGGCCGGCGGGGAAAAGGGCCGTATGGAATGGTCGCGAAGCCATTATGAGCGCTTTGACAAAGATGAGTTGCTCAGGGACCGGATTCCCGAGGGATGCCGCCTGCAACGTGATATTCCTCTTGGCGAGGCTTCGCCCTGTTTGCGGAACGGCAACGGCCGGGAGCCCGTCCTGTTGGCGTTTTCCGGCAAACTGAAGCTGTTGCGCGTTCTTCAAACCACTGTGCGCGAAGGGGGGCGCCTTGTCTGTATCGCCGCTGTCTGCAATAAATCCGTGGACTATGACGATACGGACATGCAACAGATGGACCTGTTTCTCCGGGGAGCATGGCTGCTTCTGCGCCGACGGGAATTCGTCCGGGATCTGCAGCAGGCCAAGGCGGCGGCGGAAGAAGCCAACATGGCCAAAAACCAGTTTTTGGCCAATGTCAGCCACGAACTGCGCACCCCGCTCAATGGCATCATCAGCATGCTGCAACTTCTGGAATTGTCGCCAATGCCCGCGCAGCAGTTGGAATACGTGCGCACGGCCAATTTGTCCGGCCAGACCTTGCTGCGGATTATTTCCGACATCCTCGATTTTTCGCGCATGGGCTGGAACAAGCCGGAATTGCATTCCGCGCCCTTTGACATTAGGCGCACCATCCGGGCCATTTTGAACATGTTCCAGGTAACGGCCAAAGAACGGGGAATCGCGCTCACCGCCGTTCTGGACAGTTCGCTTCCCAATTTGCTTATCGGGGATGAGGCGCGTGTGCGGCAGATTTTTTCCAACCTGGTGGGCAACGCCATGAAGTTCACGGAAAAAGGGGAGATCTGCGTGGAGTGCTGTCTGTTGCCTCAGAGCCCAAAGAACAAGGCCCGGGTGTACTTTGCCGTGCGCGACACCGGCATAGGCATTGCCCCGGAAATGCACAACGCCATTTTTGAACCGTTCATGCAAATAGACAACGCCTGTACGCGCAAATATCCCGGCACCGGTCTGGGGTTGGGCATTGTAAAAAATCTGTTCGCCCTCATGGGCGGCTCCATTACCGTGGACAGCCAGGAGGGGGAGGGTACGGCCATACACGGTTCCTTGCCCTTCGAGATCCACGATGCGCCCGCGCCCGTATTGAAAACACTCCGGCCGGAATCCTCGCCGGACAGGCCGGTGGTTCTGGACATACTTGTGGCCGAGGACGACGACGTGAGCCGCTTTGCCCTGAAGTCCTTTCTGCGCTGGGCCGGGCACAGGGTCGTATGCGTCAATGACGGCAGGCAGGCTCTGGAGGCGTTGCAACTGCACCCCTTCCATTGCCTCATGACAGATATCCAGATGCCGGAAATGGACGGGGTGGAGTTGGTCAGACGTATCCGCAACGGACACTGGGAAGATATCGCGCCTTCCGAAAAGGTGAGAAAGCTTGTGAACACGGAACTGCCGGAAGGACTCCATCCTAACGGCGGCATCTCTTCCAACCTTATGATCACAGCCATCAGCGCTCATGCCATGGCGGGCGATCGCGAGCGTTTTCTGCGCGAGGGCATGGATCTTTATCTGGCCAAGCCCGTGGTCATGGAGCAGCTTCTCGAAGTGCTGGCCTGTGTTCTGGACAGCGTTTCCCCGCGGTAAAGCCAAAGAGGCGGCGCTGATGCCCAAGGCGGTCCACGCCCAGGGGCTGTTTCCAAATACGTCTTTTGTCCGATGGCGGCGTCAAGCGGGCCTTTTTGCTCCGGTCGAGGACCGTCAGAGTCCACTCCCTGCGCAAAAAGGCCCGCTTTCCTTGCCCTCGGACCAAAATCCGTTATTTGGCATGCAGCACGTTGCGGTAAAAAAGCACCAATGCCGTCATATTGGACGCACTGGTTACGGCTCATCCGGACAGGCCCCTTGTTTTCGCCAAAAAACAAGGAGCCAGCCCCCATTTATTCGGATCGCAGCTCCGCGATGAGGTGGCCAAGAGCTTGGGTCTGGTTCAGAAGCTGCTGCATGCCCTTGGTTGACTGTTCCATGGCGGCGGCCGTTTCCACGGCGATGCGGTTGACATCATCAACACTCCGGTTGATTTCCTCGCTGGTGGCTGACTGTTGGGCCGATGCCGTGGCTATGGAGTTGATCTGGTCCCTGTTCTGATTGAAGAGTTCCACTATGCTCTGCAAAGCTGTGCCGGACTCTTTGGCCAGGTCGCTGGTGGCCATCATTTGGCTCACAGTGGAATCCACGGTGGCAATATTGTTTTCCGTGTCATTCTGAATGCCGGTCAACACATCCCCCACCTCGTGAGTGGCGGTCATTGTTTTTTCGGCCAATTTACGTACTTCATCGGCTACCACGGCGAAGCCCCGGCCTGCTTCCCCGGCTCGGGCCGCCTCAATAGCCGCGTTGAGCGCCAGAAGGTTCGTTTGATCCGCGATGTCGGAAATCGTGTTCAGCACTTTGTCGACGTTCTGTACGCGAGTCCCCAACAGGCTCATTGCTTCTTTGAGCTGCTGCGTATTTTCCAGCACCTTCGTGAGGTGACGCTCCACATCGGTTACCTTCCGCGAGCCCTGTTGCGCCTGATCTCTGGCGGAATCAGCGATGTTCGCGGCATACGAGCTGTTCTTCGCAACCTCCAGCACCGTGGCGTTCATTTCCTCCATGGCGGCCGCCGCAGAGGTGAGACGCTGCGATTGATCGTGCGCGCCCTTGTTGGATAATTCCAACTGCGATGAAATATCCTGAGACACGGAGGACAGCACAACGACAATTTTGCTGATGCGTTCAGCCGCGGCCACCATGCCGTCCCTCTTGGCCTGCTCGGCTTGTTTCCGAGCCTGCTCGGCCTCCAGTGTGGCCTCGCGCGCCTTATCGGCTTCCAGGCATGCAGACTCGGTAGCCGCATCCGCCTTGGCGATCATGCTCATGATTGAAGCCAGCATGGCATTGAGCGCCTTGGTCAAGCTGCCGAACTCATCAGCCCGGACCATGTCGAGTCCGGCGTCCAGTTGCCCTCCCGCCACACGTCGGGCGAAATCCACAGAGCGATTCAGCGGGCTCGTGATATCCGCCACGATGCGCCAGGCGAGCAGCAGCGAGAGCAGCACCACGGACACGGCCGCTGCAAGCGTGATGTGGAAATTCATGCTGGCCGCGGCGGCGGATTTCCGGGCCAGAGAGGCCAACTCACCGCTCATGGCGGTCTCCACTTCGTGCAAGCCGTCGATATACGCGGTGGAGGCCGCGAACCAGGCCTTGGGTTCTCCGTCAAGTTTGGGCTGGTCAGCGCTGGCGAATACCTGTTGGCGGAACCCCTCCACCTCTTTCAGCAAAGGCATGGCACGCCGAGAGTAAATAGACGCGACCGCAGGCGAGGCGTGTTCAAGAGAATGATGCAGATACTCACGCTGCATGGCGATGCGCTCAAGCCAGGCCCGGTACGAATTTCTGTCAAACATGCCGGCGGTCAAGGCGCCGTTGAGTATGGCGCGCTCCTGCCCGGCAAACTCTTTGGCGCTTACAAGACTGAGAATATCCATGGCTTGCCCGTACATGGTGGGGTCCTGGCAATATGCCAGCACGCTTTTGAGGATATCCTGGAGTTGAGCGATGGTTTCGGAGTATCTGGAAATGATCTCCGACACAGGGACGGCGAACGTGTCCACTTGTGCGCGTGAATTGCCCAGCCGGTTCAGGCGATCCAGAAGTGATTTGAACGAGGGGTTCAAACTGGAAGAGGGGTTGGCGGCGACAAAAACGTCTATTTTCTCTTGCAACGTTTTGCGAAAAGCCGAGGTTGTCTGGCGCTGGGTAGTGAGTTCCGAGGAGAAGGCGGCTCCTTTCGCAGCGGCAAAGCCGGCTGAAAAACCCCGTTCTTTCTGAAGTTCATGAATCAAGTTGCCGCTGGCAACGGACAGTTCCACGACATTCATTGCCGACGCCATATCTTGCATTTCACGGTATTTATTCAACGCGTTGAAAGCAGACAACACGACGAGGGCGGTAACGGGAAAGGCAAGCAGAACAAAGAGCTTTGAGCGAACATGGATATTTTTCAACATGAAGGTGATTCCTTGGTGTCTGGCCGAGTAATTGGGACGCCTTGGAGATGCAAGGCGGCAACGCATGGATCCGTGAATGGGACGATACGGTATATTAGAATAAAGAGCAAAAATCTATCCGCATTTTATGAAAGAAAGATAACGTAAGGAATTTTTCGCACATTCAAAAATAGCGGCAGCCCGCCAAGCCGGTTAGTTTTGGTCATCGTCAAACAACCGTCCAAGGCCATCGCTCGACAGGAATCCGGTTTGAATCCCCTGGCCGTCAATGTGGCGGGGAAATCGTACTATCCAGCCACGCGTGAATACCCATACCCAGCGGAGAAACGGCTCTTTGGGGGTACATGCTGGAGGAAATTCCAGCATGCCATGGAGGACAAAGAACTATGGAGGGAGCCCTTAATCGCCTTTTAGCAGCGTATGGCAGAAAAGAATTTGTGGCTGAAGCCTTGGGCTATTCGGACAGGCAATACCGGAATATCAGGAAGAAAATTAAGAAAGGCGAAGCGCTCCCGGCGCGTACAGTCGAGCTGATTGCCGGATGACTTCCGCCCCATGCACGGTTTGCGGCATACGTTCGCAAGCTGGCTGGCTTCTTCCGGCGAAGTGGACCTGTACACCTTGCAGCGCCTGCTCACGCATGACTCGCCGCAGATGACCCAGCGCTACGCCCACCTTGCGGACGAAGCCTTGCAACGGGCCGCTGCTGTTGCGGACAAACTCTTCGCGGCAACAGTTCCAGATCCGCAAAAGGAGCTGACAGTCAAGGTCCGTAAGTCCAAAAAATAGCCGCGTTCATTCTTTTCCCATGAATCAAATTGACTACAGCTAATATTTTATCTATAAGTTATACAAATAGACATCAAAGGATATTATGTTAGCCGTATCTCTAAAAACTCCTCAGGAATCCCGCCAGGAACTCGCCGCCAGGGCCAAAGAGCGCCGCCTCGCGCTGAATATCTCGCAGCAGGAACTCGCGGAGCGCAGTGGCGTCAGCCTTGGCTCCATCAAGCGCTTTGAAAGCAGCGGGTTGATCTCGCTCTCGTCTTTATTGGAAATATCTCTGGTGTTCGGCTGCTTGGGCGATTTCGACACTCTCTTCACCACCAAAGGCGAACCACTCAGCCTGTTCGATCCAGAGCCCAAAAAACGCAAGCGCAGCAGCAGGAAGACCACATGAGCCAGAATATCGGCGTTGATTCTCTCGATGTTTTTTGCAACCTGCGCGGCACGAAATACTTTGTCGGCAAACTGGCAGAACGAAACCGCACGATTCTCTTTGAGTATGACAAGGATTTTCTCGCTTCCGGCATAGAGCTTTCGCCTTTCAAGCTGCCGCTC
>JAVBOI010000103.1:0-6315 GCA_031550695.1 Desulfovibrio sp.
TTTCCCGTGTGGCGGCGTTGCAAGGCAAAAGTTGACCTCGCGGTATGTCGATACAGCTTCGCCCAACTTTTGCCTTGCGCCTTGCCACCCGAAAAAATTCAGCTGTTCGCGGACGGCGCATTAATGAGGGCTGAGCCTAGGCAGTGCCATTGCAAAGGGCTTCTTGCCTTTTGCCAGGGAAAAGGTCTTTTATTCAGGAAGGGCACGGTCAGAACTGACTTGCCGCTTCCTGTATATCCCCCTTTTTTTATGCAACGGCCGGGAAGCGTGGTGGCAACAGGTCTTAAAAACTGTCGTACACCACGGTTTCAGCCAGGGGGCGGCGCTGTCCGTGCTGGCGCGTGGGTTTTGCGTCCGGAGCGGGGTGCCCGATGGGGAGAATGGCCACCGGTTCAATGCGGTCAGGCAGATTGAACTCCCGGCGGAAGACGGCCGGATCAAAATGTCCCACCCAGGTACTGCCAAGGCCGAGGTCATGCACGGCCAGCATGATGTGCGTGCCCACGATGGTCGCGTCAATCCGGCCGGAGTTGTCGCTGTCATAGGGACGCAGCCAGGCTTCGTCCTTGTTGTAGCATACGGCCAGGGCCAGGGGCGCGTCGAAGGTAAAGGGTGTGCTGGCTTTCAGCTTTTTCATGCCTGCCGCGTCCCGCAGCACCAGGATGCGCTGCGGCTGATTGTTGACGGCGGTGGGGGCCAGGCGCGCGGCCTCCAGAATGGCCAGCAGCGTGCCCTCATTCACAGGCTCGGAACTGAATTTGCGAACCGAGTATCGTTCTTTAATTAATTGTGTGTACTCCATGATGATCTCCTTTGAAAAAAAGCGCGCCGCATTCTTTTAGCGTTTGGTTGACAATACTGATTATCACTCTGAATATATCGCATGTCTCAATAAAAGTATACGTGGCAATGGTCGCGAAAGAGTTCTCCGAATGGCGGTATCGCTGTTCGGAGTTTTTCAGATATTTCAGATAGGATCAGGCTGTTGTGCCCGCCGCCAGCAGGAAAACTGTTTCGCCGATGACGACGGCCGCGCCGCAGAAGTCGCCGTTGTAGCCGTTTTGGGCCAGTGCGGTTTGCCGGAGTTTCCACAGGCAGAGGATAGCCAGGGAGAGAGCGACGAGAGCGCCGGTTGGGGCGAGGCAGAAAAAGCTTGCGCCCAGGCCGGCGGCGGCAATGAGCAGGGCGGGCGCTTTAGGGGCGGCGGCCAGCAGGGCGCCAAGGCTGGCTTTGGGATTGGGGGGAGCGACCACAGCCAGGAGAATGGGCAGGCAGCGGCCGAACACGGGAGCGCAGAGCAGGGGGGCAAGGCGGCCGTGCTGGAGGCAGGCGGCGGCCAGGAGGATCTGTCCGGCCAGGGCCAGGATCAGGCCGGCGCAGCCGAATGCGCCCATGCGGCTGTCTTTGAGCACGGTCTGAAAGGCGTCGCCGCTTTTGCCGCTGCCCAGGGCGTCGAGCAGATCGGCCAGACCGTCAAGGTGCAGGGCGCGGGTCAGCCAGGCGGAGAGCAGAACATAGAGCCAGGCCTGGACCCAGGGCTGTCCGGCAAAGAGGCCGAGGGCGGGCGGCAGGATCAGAACCGCGCCGAGCACGGCTCCGGCCGCGGGATAATAGGCGCAGGCCAGAGCCAGTTCTTGGTTCGTGGCCGGCATGGCCGGGCCCAGGCGGGTGAGAAAGCCAAGGGCAAGCAAAAAGGCGCGTCCCTGGCGTTGTAAAAAGCCGGGAAGCGCCTTTTGCGAAGGGGGATATCCCGCCATTTCAGTCTTTTTTGAAAGAAATGTTGAAGGCCAGGGAATAGAGGTGGTGGAAAAAGTCCACGTATTCCACATGCACGTCGTCGGGGGCCACGATGCGGGCCGGGGCGTAGTTGAGTATGCCTTTGATGCCCGCGTCGATAAGGTGGTTGGCGGCGCGCTGGGCGCGTTCCGGCGGGGTGGCGATGATGCCGATGCGCACGTCCAGGTCGGCGATGCGTTCCTTGAGGCGTCGGGAGCAGACCACTTCCATGCCGAAAATTTCCTCGCCAATGCGGAAGGGGTCGCAGTCAAAGGCGCCCACGATAGTGAAGCCGCGTTCGGGAAATTCCCGATTGCTGAGCAGGGCTTTGCCCAGGTTGCCAACGCCGATGAGCACGCAGTTCCACCGGGTATCTATGCCCAGCGACTGGGTGATGGAGAGGATGAGATCCTTGACGTTATAGCCCACGCCGCGCACGCCGAACTCGCCGAAATAGGTGAGGTCCTTGCGGATTTGCGAAGCGTTGACGTCGCAGGCTCTGGCCAGGGGCTCGGATGATATGACTTCAATGCCGTCCAGCTGTAATTTTTCCAGCACTTGAAGGTATACGGACAACCGTTGAATGGTGGCGCGAGGTATGTTGACGTTCTTTGCCGACAGGGCATTAAGTGCTGTCGGCACGGAGGGTTGGTCGAGTTTCATTGGCGCATCCGGATAAAAAAGGGGGAATGTTACACTATCGTATATAATAAAGAACAGGAGGCCGCGCAAGGGGCGCGGCCTCCATAATTGCAAAGAATACGTATGCGCCCGGAAATCCGTTAGCCGGCAATGGCTTTGGACAGCGGGTTAACGAAGAGCACGATCAGGTTAACAACCAGCGAATAGATCGCCAGGGATTCGATGAAGGCCAGACCCAGGATCAGGGTGACCGTCAGTTTGCCGCCGGCTTCGGGGTTACGGGCGGTGCCTTCGCAAGCCGCTTTCAGGCCAAGGCCCTGGCCGATGCCGCAACCGGCGGCGGCGATAGCCATGCCGATGGCGCAGGCAAGGTAGGCGGAACCCACAGCGCCGTCGCCCATGAAGCGGGCGGCGCCGCCTTCAGCGGCGCAAGCGATACCGGCGAACGCGAACAGGGCCACGAAACCGAGGACGATGGAAAACAGTTTACGCATGAGACAACTCCTTGAGTTATATGTTGTGGTCGCAATCGACCATTCCCTGCGATTGAGCCCGTCTGGCGACGGAGAGCGCGAGAGCCAATCCCGAACTCGCGGGCGGGCCGCCGTCAAAAGCAAATAGGGCTTTTGGCGGCGGCCGCGCGAAGAGTCGATCCTAGTGGGCGTGCTCCATGGCGCCCTGGAGGTAAATCATGGTGAGCATGTAGAAGATGAAGGCCTGCAGCACTTTGGCCAGCAGGAAGAGGAAGTAGATGGGCAACGTGGCGAAGATGGGCGCCATGAGGAAGAACAGCACCAGCACGATTTCCTCGCCCCGGATGTTGCCGAAAAGACGGAGCGTGAGAGAGAGCGGGCGGGCCGCGTGACTCACCAACTCAATGGGCAGCATAAGCGGAGCGATGGGCAGCATGGGGCCCATGAAGTGCTTGATATAGCCGGGGCCCCAGTTGCGCAGGCCCACAAAGTTGTAATAGCAGAACACGAACAGGGCCATGGCCGCGTTGGTGTTGATGTTGGCCGTGGGGGCGTCGCAGCCGGGAACGAGCCCGAGCAGGTTCTGGACCAGGATAAAGAGGAAGCATCCGCAAAGGATGGGGAACACTTTGCGTCCCTTTTCGCCCACGGTGGCCACGGTGAACTCTTCCAGTCCGCCGATGACGACCTCGACCACGTTCTGCAGGCCGGTGGGCACCAGCTTCATCCTGCCGCGCAGCAGAAAGCCGACGATGAACAGAATCGCCATGGCGCACCAAGTGTAGAAGACGTGTTTATAGTCTTCGCCAATACCCAGCAGAGAGGAAAAGAGAAGCGGATGCTCCAACATTACGAGGCCTCCTTGGCAGTTTTCCGAGAATACCTGGATATCCCCCAGACCGCGATACCCGCGATCGTGGAGGTAAGCCCGAGCACCAGAGGGATGATCGGGAGTCTGAGCAGGACTATGAGAGCGAAAAGCGCGACGCCGATGAGCAGAAAGCGCCCGGTAAAGGAGAAAAAGAGCAGCAGCCCGAGCTGTGCCGAAAACTGTTGATGCACATGAGCTTGGGCGAAGCGCGCGATATTCCAGAGGCTGAAGGTGGCGAGAACCGCGCCGGCGGCAAAGGCCAGGGGCCACAGGGTAAGCATGAAGAATGCAACGCCGGCGATAAGGGCGGCGGCGCAGATCATGATCTGGGTGCAGAGCAGGTGGCGAACGATTGGCGCGGAAAAGCCCAGGCGGTAGAGCCGGCTTTCGATTTTCTGGCGGATGGAAGCCAAAAATGCCATGGTTGCGTCCAGGTGTTGTCCGGGGCGGAAAAGCCGCTCCGTCGGTGTCGGCCATACGGCCGGGGTGCTCTGAAAAAGTCGTCCGTTCAAGGGGCGGCCGGTGTCGGGCTTATTCCTGTTTCGGTCCGCCGGGAAATTTTTTGTCTTCGCTTTCGGCCGTATCGGGCTTGTCCGATCCAGCGGGCGCGTCCGCGGGGGAAGAGCCGGACGACGAGGCCGCGAAGTATTCCTCGTCTTCTCTTTTCTGTGCCGCCAGCAAGCGCTTGGTGTCCACGTAAACGTTTTTGAATCCGGCCACAATGCCCACGGCCAGAAATATCAGCAAACATACGGGCCCGGTTTCCAGCCATTTGTCCAGGCCGTAACCGATACCAGCTCCGACCACAATCCCGCTTACCATATGAAGGCCGATGGTACCGGCCTGGGACAGGGCGTTGAGATAACGCTTGTCGGTAATGTTGAGAAACTTCAGCAAAAACATGGCCGGCCGCCGTTTAGCGCGTGTTTCGCATAATGCATTTTTTCACATGCGCTCACGCCCAAGGAGCAGTAGCACGGAGGTAGGGTCAAGTCAAGGATTGGGCCGGGCGGGAAGCGTTAATAAATGGTCTTTTTGCCCGCTGCCCGCGTCAGAGGCAGCGGCAAAAGTTTTTATCAATCAGCACCTCCTTACTGTTGTCTGCTTGCGCGTTTTGTTTTTACTCAAGCGCTCCGGCCCGACAATTTTCTTGACTTTCCCCGGCATTCGGGCACTATTCGCGAAAGCAAAGCGATTTTTCGGAACAGGAGGAGCGGTCATGTCGCACATCTTTCTCTCTAAGCTTTCCTTTGCCCCGGATGCCGTTATCGGCGTAGCCCTTATCGGCATCTATTTTGTCTGGATCGTCTACAAGGGGCTGTGTCGCATCAAACAGGGCGACCACATGCACCACTAAGGGCAAGGGCAGCTTGCGCCTGGGCGGCGCGGGCGGCTTTTCGTTTCTTCCGGCAGTCCTTGGCGGCAGCGGTGTTTTTTTCATGACGGCAACGTTCCCGCCGGGCGTTGCCGTCATCTTGTGAAAAAAAGAGCCAGGGCGACGGCTCGAAACGCCCCCCTGTCCGACGGCGTATCACCGGTGGGTTGCGGCCGATCTTTTTTCTTGACTTTGTCTGGTGGAGGGGCTAAATGCTCCTTTCTCTTTTCCTTCGGAGGATCTCACATGTACGCGATTATCGAAACGGGCGGAAAACAATTCCGCGTTGAAGAAGGCAGCAAGCTGCGCGTGGCCAGCCTTGCCGCCGAGGTCGGCGCCGAGCTTACCCTGGACAAGGTGCTGATGGTCGGCGGCGGAAATACCGTTGTCGGCTCCCCCTATGTGGCTGACGCCAAAGTTACCGCCGAAGTGGTCGACCACGGGCGCGGCGACAAAATTCTGGTGTTCAAGAAGTGGCGCCGCAACGATTCCCGCAAGCTTCAGGGGCACCGCCAGAATTATACGACCATTAAGGTTACGTCCATCAAGGCGTAATTCAAGGAGCATGCGTCATGGCACATAAAAAAGCAGGCGGAAGTTCCCGCAACGGACGCGACAGCGCCGGACAGCGCCGGGGCGTCAAGCGCTTCGGCGGCCAGTCCGTGCTTGCCGGCAACATCATTGTTCGCCAGTTGGGCACCAAAGTGCACCCCGGCCACGGCGTTGGCCTGGGACGCGATTTCACCATTTTCGCCACCTGCGACGGCGTGGTGAAGTTTGAGAAGTACGTGCGCAAGAACCGGGAGCTTACCCGTGTGCACGTAATTCCCGCGCGCACGGAATAATCGCGTTTTCTCAGTTGTTTTTGCGGGCAAAGGCGGTGTATGGCCGCCTTTGCCTTTTTTCGTGGCTGACGGGTAAAGAATTGTTCAACAGGCCTGCCGTGGGCGGCTTCGGACTTGTTTCCCCGCGGGCTTTTGTTTACACTGGATAGCGGGTGGGCCACCATCCATTTATATCCAAAATAAAAAGGTTTGAAGGAGAGGGATGGGGGTTCGGGGGAAGGGAGAGGAAACATTACTTAAAAGTTTTCAATCCCTTCACCCCAAACCCCATTACTCTTAAGGAAAAAAATAAAGCGGTTTGTTTATTAAGCGATTATTAACGTGCGGTCGGGT